>DATDBH010000113.1:0-54422 GCA_036524985.1 Microlunatus sp.
CCAGTCGTGGTCGCGACCCGCAGGAGCGTCGAGGCCTACCAGGACGAGGTAGCAGGGGTTTCGCGTGATCGAGTTCGAGTCAGTCTCCAAGACCTTCCGGGACGGGACGACGGCCGTCGACAACCTGAGCCTGGTGGTGCCCTCGGGCAAGATCACCGTCATCGTCGGTCCGTCGGGCTGCGGCAAGACCACGTCGCTGCGAATGGTGAACCGCATGCTCGAGCCGTCCAAGGGCAAGATCACCTGGGACGGGAAGTCGGTCAAGTCGCGCCGCAAGACCGCCCTGCGCCGACAGATGGGGTACGTCATCCAGAGCGGCGGCCTGTTCCCGCACCGGACGGTCCTGGAGAACATCGCGACCGTTCCCGATCTGCTCCGCTGGGACAAGCAGAAGTCGCGTAAGCGCGCCGTCGAGCTCCTCGGCAGCGTCGGTCTGGACCGCAAGCTGGGGGGCCGCTACCCGGCGCAGCTGTCGGGAGGCCAGCAGCAGCGCGTCGGCGTGGCCCGGGCCCTCGCCGCCGATCCGCTGGTGCTGTTGATGGACGAGCCGTTCTCCGCCGTCGACCCCGTGGTCCGCGCCGAGCTGCACGAGTTCTTCCTCGGTCTGCAGCGGGAGCTCAGCAAGACGATCATCATGATCACCCACGACATCGACGAGGCGATCAAGCTCGGCGACCAGGTCGCCATCCTGCGAGTGGGCGGCAAGCTCGCGCAGGTCGGCACTCCGCAGCAGCTGCTGGATGAGCCGTCCGACGCCTTCGTCGAGGGTTTCGTGGGCAAGGACCGTGGCTACCGGTCGTTGTCGTTCCAGCCTGCGTCGGGCTTGACCCTGGGCGGTGTCCAGGTGGTCCGCGAGGCCGGCTTCAGCGGTGGTGATGGCCCGGTCCTGGTGGTCGACGGCGACGCCCGCCCCGTTGGTTGGTCCGATCCTGCGCGGTCCGGCACCGTGATGGCCCTCGGGGCCACCTTCGATCCCGACACCGATTCGCTGCGCACGGCTCTCGACGCCGCGCTCACCTCTCCGGTCGGCCTGGCGGTCGCAGTCTCCGGCGCTTCCCATCGCTACGCCGGGGTGGTGGACGCCGACATGATCCTGCGCCAGGTCACCCAGGCACGGGCGCAGATCGCGGAGTCGATCGCCGTCCGCACCCACGACGAGCAGCCGGCGACAGGCGTTCCGCCGACCTCGCCGGACGGGTCGGCAATCGACGGCGCGGCGGACGAGACGGCACCTGTCGCCGATGGGCCGGACCAGACGCCGGCGCTCGATGACCCGGACGCCACCTCCGTCCGGGGTGTTCCCCCGGTCGAGAGCGTCGGCACCGTCGCGACCGTGGGCACCGTCGCCGCCGCGGGGGTCGCCGCCACCGGCTGGTCGGCGGAGGAGGACCCGGACGCCACGCGGATCACCGGTCCGCTGCCCGAGCACGACGAGGCGCTTTTCGGTCCGAGCGAGGAGTCGACGGCGGATGCCGCCGCGCCGGCCCGGTTCGAGACCGACGGCGGGATCGCGGTCGAGGCGGCCTCGGCTACCGAGCCCGAGCCGTGGTCCCCGCAGCAAGAGCCTGGGTTCGAGCAGCAAGAGCCCGGGTCCGAGCAGGAGACCCCCACCGACCCCGAGTCAGCCTCCGACCCCTCCACTTCTGCAGTGTCGGCGAGCACCGGCGAGGTGTCGGACCAGGGGTCGGCCGACGAGCGGGGCGCGCCTGGTCCCACGGACCCGGAGCCAGCCGGCGCCGACCCGTACGGATACGAGACACCGCCCACGGGGGACGAGTCGGTGGCTACGGCGTACGACGCGCAGCTGGCTCGGGATGCTGCCGGAGAAACGCTCGTCCACCCGCAGTCGACCGACGACGCCCAGGTCGACGAGTCGGCCCCGTCGTTCGAGTCGGCCCCGTCGTTCGAGTCGGCCCCGTCGACGGATGACCACGACCAGGCCAGCGCCCTGCACGACGGTCCGCCCCCGGCTGAGGGTCCGCCCCCGGCTGCCGGTCCGCCCCGGGCTGACTGGGCCGCCGGTTCCGATGATCACGATCGTGAGCCACCGCGATGATCGACTGGAACTGGATCCAACGCAATCTGGCCATGATCGGCCAACTGCTGGTGGAGCACGTGATCTTGTCCATCGTCCCGGTGCTGGCGGCGATCGTCATCTCGATCCCGCTCGGCTACCTGGTCTTCCGGACGGGCCGGTTCGCCAACTTCCTGCTGGCCGTGCTCGGCGTGGTCTACGCGATCCCGTCCTTGGCGTTGTTCGTGGTGATGCCGGTGGTCCTGGGGACCAAGATCTTGAACCCCGTCAACATCGCCGCTGCCCTGACGGTCTACTCGGTGGCCCTGCTGGTGCGCAGCGTGGTCGACGGGCTGCGATCGGTGCCGTCGTCGGTGAACGCCTCGGCGGCGGCCGTCGGCTACGGCCGGCTGCGCCGCCTCTTCCGGGTGGAGCTGCCGCTGGCCATGCCGGTGATCTTCGCCGGCCTCCGGGTGGTCACCGTCTCCAACATCGCGCTGGTCAGCGTGGGCGCGGTGATCGGTACGGGTGCGCTCGGTGAGCTGTTCACCCGTGGCCTCAACAGCGGCTTCCTGACCCCGATCCTGGTCGGCCTGGTGCTCAGCCTGCTGCTGGCGCTGCTGTTCGACTCGATCATCCTGCTGATCCAACGGGGTGCCCTGCCCTGGGCCCGGGGGCGGAGGACCGCATGATCTGGGAGTACCTGCTGGACCCGGCCAACTGGACCAACCCCGACGCCGGCATCTTGATCCTGCTGGCCCAGCACCTGGCCTACACCGCTCTGGCCGTGCTCGCCGCCGCGGTGATCGGGATCCCGTTCGGGATCCTGATCGGGCACACCGGTCGCGGTCGCTTCGTGGGGATCGGGCTCAGCAACGCGGCGCGGGCGATCCCCAGCCTGGGTCTGCTGGTGCTGGTCGTGACACTGCTCAGCACCGGCATCGGTCCCGTCATCGGGGTGCTCGCCATCCTGGCCCTGCCGCCGATCCTGACCGCCACCGCGGCCGGGGTCAGCGGCGCCGACCCCGGGGCGGTGCACGCGGCCCGGGCCCTCGGCATGACCGGCAACCAGATCATCGGCAAGGTCGAGTGGCCGCTGGCTCTGCCGCTGGTCATCTCGGGGCTCCGCAGCGCCACGCTGCAGGTCGTGGCGACCGCCACCATCGCGGCGTTCGTCTCCGCCGGTGGGCTCGGGCGGCTGCTGATCAGCGGGCAGGCCACCGCCAACTACTCGGAGATGTTCGCCGGTGCGGTGCTGGTCGCTGCGCTGGCGATCGTGCTTGATCTGCTGCTCGGTCTGATCGGCTGGCTGGCGGCCCGTCGCACCAATCCCGGCCGTGCCGCCGAGCTGGCCTTCGCCGCTTCCACCTAGGCTTACTCGGGAACACCCGATACTCATCGTCGCCTCCAGAGGCGCCAGATACGGAGCACCTCATGAGTTTCACGAAGCGAATCCTCGGGCGGGCCCGCGGCACGCTGGTCGTGGCCGGCATCGGGGCCGCCGCCCTCGCCCTGGCCGCCTGCGGTGGCGGTGGCGCCGACCCGCTCGCCGAGAGCTCCGGCTCACCGAGCAGTGGAGGCGGGGGCGGCAAGGTCGTCGTCGGCTCGGCAGACTTCACGGAGAGCCAGATCCTCGGCGAGCTCTACGCGCAGGCCATGAAGGCCAAGGGGATCGACGCCTCGACGAAGCCGGGCATCGGCTCCCGTGAGGTCTACATCAAGGCGCTGCAGGACAACTCGATCTCGGTGGTGCCGGAGTACACCGGCAACCTGCTCCTCTACTTCGATCCGCAGGCCACGGCTACCACCGAGGCGGAGATCGCAGCGGCCCTGCCCGCGGCTGTGGGCGCCGACCTGAAGATCCTGGAACCGTCGCAGGCCCAGGACCAGGACGTCTACGTGGTCACCAAGCAGACGTCGCAGGAGCAAGGCATCACGTCGCTGGAGGACCTCAAGAAGATCTCGTCGACCTCGATCCTGGGGGGCCCGGCCGAGCTGCAGGACCGGGCCTATGGACCGCCCGGGTTGGAGAAGATCTACGGCGCGACGTTCAAGCAGTTCAAGCCGTACGCCTCGCCGGCGGTGAAGGTGAAGGACCTGAACGACAACAAGATCCAGGTCGCGAGCTTCTTCACCACCGAGGCCGCGATCCCGGACAACGGCTACGTCAAGCTCGAGGATCCGCAGTCGATGATCCTGCCGCAGAACGTGGTGCCGCTGGTCCGCGCCGACGTGGCCACCGACACCACCGCGGTGGACGCGATCAACGCGGTGCAGAAGGCGCTCACCACCGAGGAGCTGACCGCCCTCAACAAGTCGGTCGATGCGGACAACCAGGATCCGAACCAGGTCGCGGCCGAGTGGCTCAAGGCCAAGGGACTCGCCTGAGGGTCCGACCCTCCCAGCGGTGTCGCGTTCTGAGTGTGCGGAGAAGTCACCCCGACTGTGCTCGCCAAGGCGCGACACGCCGGCCGGGCGTTCGGCCGAGGTGAAGACTTCGCAGCCGGCGGGCGAACCCGACCTGCGAAAGTCAGGCGAACAGGGCGATGACCAGCACCAGTGGCAGCGAGACGAGTGATCCGAGCACCGTCACGGCGGTCAGCGTCTTCAGCGCCCCACGGGTCGACAGTCCGAGCAGGCTCTTGAACATCCAGAAGAAGTTGCTGTTCACGTGGACCGCGAACATCGCGCCGGAGGCGATGGCCAGGCCGATGGCGACCGGGGCCACGTCCAGCGACGCCAGGATCGGGGCCAGGATCCCGGCCGCGGTGATGGCAGCCACCGACACCGAACCGATCGCCAGGTGCAGGACGGCCGCCACGAACCAGGCCAGCAGGACGGTGATCACGATCGGAGCGCCGGCGTCGGCGGTGAACAGGCCGGCCAGCACGTCGCCCAGGCCCGTCGCCTCGATCACCGCTCCCAGCGAGCCGCCCACGCCGGTCACCAACAGGATCTCACCGCTGGTGTGGAAGCCCTCGCTCATGGCCTCGCCGGTGCGGTTGTTCCCCAGACTCCGGCGGGTCAGCACGTAGGCCCCGAGCAGACCGACGAACAGAGCGACATTGGCGTTACCGATGAACGACAGCAGGTCGGACTCGATCCCGACCAGTCCCAGGAAAGCAGCGGTGGCGATCATCACGAGCGGGACGATGATCGGCAGCATGCCGACGGCGAGCGGCACCGGCGGGCGGGCCCCGACCCTCGACGCCTCGGCGACGGGGTGCTCGTGCTCGATCAGGTTCTCCTCGTCGGCCTCGTCGATCTCCGGCTTCCAGTAGCGCAGGCGGAGCAGCCAGCCGAACAGGAAGGTCGTGACGATGGCCGTGACCGGCCCGAGCACGACCCCGAACAGCAGCCAGGTGCCGAGGGGCACCTCCAGCAGCCCGGCGATCGAGACCGCGGCCAGACCGGGCACCACGAACACGTACCCGGCGAAGATGCCGACGCCGATGGCCCCGGCCATCCGAGCCAGGCCGGTCGGCCCGATCACCGGCCCGGCCGTTCGAGCGATCGGTGACGCGAGCACCACCTGGACGTCGACGTAGATGGAGGGGAAGATCAACGACATCGTGGACGTCATCGCGTACGGCAGGCGTCTGGCTCCGACCACGCGGACCAGCGCGTTGACCAGCAGGCCGAAGACCCCGCAGGCGTGCAGCAGCGACCCGATCAGCACCCCGAAGCCGATCAGCAGACCGACCTTCGTCATGATCTCGCCGAAGCCGGTGGTGATGGCCTTGATGGTGCCGGTGAAACCGACCCCGGTGGCCAGCCCGAGGTAGAGCGAGGAGATCACCAGGGAGATGACCGGATCCACCTTGAACCTGATGATCAACACGATGACCAGCACGATGGCGATCGCGGTGTGCAGAACGATCATGGAGCGTCTCTCCTCGGATGGGGTCTTCCTCGGATCTCGTAACTCAGCAACCTATGGCCATGGCGCGGCGGTTGACCAGACGGGGTCGCCGCACCGCGGACACCGAGAGGGTCACTCGCTCGGTTCGGCCGGCGCCTTGCCGGCGCGTTCGTCGCGCTCGGCCCACTCCAGGAGCGTGTCCAACGCGTAGGGGTGATCGTCGATGTCGGCATGCAGGTCACCCAGCTCGGCGAACCGGGCGGGGACCGTCGCGAGGGTGAAGTCCTGCGGATCGGCGTCGGGGATCTCGTCCCAGCGCACTGGCGTGGACACCAGCCCCAGGGGTGTGCCGCGCACCGAGTAGGCGCTGGCGATCGTGTGGTCCCTGGCGTTCTGGTTGTAGTCCACGAAGATGCTGGCCGGATCGCGGTCCTTGCGCCACCAGGTCAGGTCGACCAGGCCGGCCGACCGCCGCTCCACCTCGCGGGCGAACGCCCACGCGGCCCGCCGGACGTCGGCGAAGCCGTGGTCGGGGGGAATGCGCACGTAGATGTGCAGGCCCTTGCCGCCGGACGTCTTCGGATAGCCCACTGCGCCGAGCTCGGCCAGCACCTCCTCGACCAGGACGGCGACCCGACGGACGTCGTCGTAGCCCGCCTCCGGCATGGGGTCCAGGTCGATCCGCCACTCGTCGGGGGACTCGGTGTCGTCGCGGCGTGAGTTCCAGGGGTGGAACTCCACGGTGGACATCTGCACCGCCCAGATCACATCGGCGGGGTGGCTGACGCAGAGCTCGTCGGCGTGCCGGTTGTAGCGAGGAAAATGCACACGCACGGTCTCCACCCACTCCGGCGCGCCTCGGGGCAGGCGCTTCTGGTGCACCTTCTCCCCGTCGACACCATCGGGGAATCGGTGCAGCATGCAGGGGCGGTGATACAGCGCGTTGACGATGCCGTCGGCGACCGAGAGGTAGTAGCGGGCCAGGTCGAGCTTGGTCTCACCGCGGGCCGAGAAGTAGACCCGGTCCGGGTTGCTGATCTTGACCACCCGGTCGCCGACCTCGAGCTCGATCCGCCCGTCCGACTTCGCCGCCACGGTCTGGAGACTACGGGCCGCCTCCGACAGCGGCGGAGTCGACCTTGACCTCGAGCCCACTCGAGGTTGCATGCTGGCGGCATGTTGTCAGACCCCCGCTCTACGGTGACGCCATGACGGAGTTCAACGGTCGCGCTCCAGGATCCCTCCCCGCAGCGGTGAGGCTTCGCCGATGAGCATGGAGTTCGCGGCGTGGAACTCGCTGTATCACATGATGACGGCCCAGCAGGATCGGCGACCGTTCACCTGGGCGACGGTCAAGCGGATCATGGGTTTCGCCCGACCCCACGCGACCCAGCTGGTCGGCTTCCTGGTGCTCAGCGTGATCGGGGCGCTGCTCGCGGTGGCGACCCCGCTGCTGGCCGGCCAGGTGGTCAACCTGATCTTCCAGGCCGCACCCTTCGCGCAGGTGCTGCGGATCGCGATCCTGATCGGGGTCATCGCTGTCGTCGAGGCCGGACTCGGCCTGCTGCAACGGTGGCTGTCCGCCCGGCTCGGCGAGGACCTGATCCTCGATCTTCGCCGGGCCGTGTTCGACCACGTGCTGTCCATGCCGGTGGCCTTCTTCACCCGGACCCGTACGGGTGCGCTGGTCAGCCGGCTGAACAACGACGTCATCGGGGCCCAGCGGGCCTTCTCCGAGACCCTGTCGGGCGTGGTCAGCAACATCGTCGCGC
Source organism: Microlunatus sp. (assembly GCA_036524985.1). GTDB lineage: Bacteria > Actinomycetota > Actinomycetes > Propionibacteriales > Propionibacteriaceae > Microlunatus. The sequence continues at coordinate 7,649 of DATDBH010000113.1, forward strand.
TCGTCCTGGCCCTGATCGTGATGATCGCGCTGTCCTGGCAGATCACCCTGCTGGCGCTGGTCCTGCTGCCGGTCTTCGTGATCCCCGCCCGGCGGATGGGGCGGCGCCTGGCCCAGCTGGAGCTCGAGGGGGCGAACCACAACGCGGTGATGGGCAACCAGATGACCGAGCGGTTCTCGGCGCCGGGCGCCACCTTGGTCAAGCTGTTCGGACGACCCGAGCGGGAGTCGTCGGAGTTCGCGATCCGCGCGAGCAGGGTCCGCGACATCGGGGTGCGCAGCGCCATGGTGCAGACGGTGTTCATGACCGCCCTGACCCTCGTCTCCGCGCTCGCCCTGGCCCTGGTCTACGGTCTCGGCGGCTGGTACGCCCTGCAGGGCACCCTGACGGCCGGCGCCGTCGTCACCCTGGCCCTGTTGATCACTCGGCTGTACGCCCCGCTGACCGGGCTCGCTTCGGCGCGGGTCGAGGTGATGAGTGCCCTTGTCAGCTTCGAGCGGGTCTTCGAGATCCTGGACCTGAAGCCGCTGATCACCGAACCGGAGCGGCCGGCACCGCTGCCCGACGGCCCGCTCTCGGTGCGCTTCGAGGACGTGACCTTCGCCTACCCGTCGGCGGAGAAGGTGTCCCTGGCGTCGCTGGAGGAGGTCGCCGTGCTGGACACCCGCGGTGGTGTGGACGTGGTCCACGACGTGAGCTTCGAAGTGGGCGCCGGTCAGATGGTCGCGCTCGTCGGCTCCTCCGGAGCCGGGAAGTCGACGATGGCCCAGCTGCTCGCCCGGCTGTACGACGTGGACGACGGCGCGGTTCGGCTGGGTGACGTCGACGTCCGTGACCTCAGCTTCGCCGACCTGCGCCGGGCCGTGAGCATGGTCACCCAGGACGGGCACCTGTTCCACGAGTCGGTCCGGGAGAACCTGCTGCTGGCCCGGCCCGAGGCAGGAGAGGGCGAGCTGTGGGACGCGCTGCGCCGGGCTCGCCTGGAGTCGCTGATCGCCTCGTTGCCGGACGGACTGGACACGGTGGTGGGGGAGCGCGGCTATCGGCTGTCCGGCGGCGAGCGGCAGCGACTGACCATCGCCCGACTGCTGCTGGCCCATCCGCGGGTGGTCATCCTGGACGAGGCGACCGCGCATCTGGACTCGACGTCGGAGGCAGCGGTGCAGGCCGCGCTCGGCGAAGCCCTGGTGGGTCGGACGGCGGTGGTGATCGCGCACCGGCTGTCGACCATCCGCGCCGCCGACCTGATCCTGGTGATCGAGGACGGCCGGGTCGTGGAGCGTGGCCGCCACGGCGACCTGCTCGCCGCCGGCGGTCGCTACGCCGAGCTCTACGAGACCCAGTTCGCGACTCAGGACCACGGCCCGTGAGCGGGAAGGCGGCGTGCCCGGCGTGCGACGTCGCCGGTGACTGCGCGTCGCCGTCGCGAGCTGGCCCATGTACTCAGTCGGGGATGGGGGCGGTCACCTCGTCCAGCGGCAGACTGACGACGAACCGGGTGTCACCTGGCCGGCTCTGCACCTCGACGGTCCCGTGGTGGGCCTCGACCACGGCCGACACGATGGCCAGGCCGAGGCCCGTGCTGGCGCCCCGGGCCGCCCCGGCGGCGCGGACCCGGCTGGTGTCGGCCCGGGTGAAGCGCTCGAAGACCCGGTCCACGATCTCGGGGGCGATGCCGGGACCGTTGTCGGAGACCGTGATCAGCGCGCGATCCCCGGCGGTGGTCAGGGCGGCCTCCACCCGGGTCCCCGCCGGCGTGTGGGTGCGAGCGTTGGCGAGCAGGTTCGCGACGACCTGGTGCAGCCGGAACGGATCGGCCGCTACGGTGACCAGCTCGTCGGGCAGTGACAGGGACCAGGTGTGATCGGGGCCGGCGGCCCGCCCGTCGCTGACCGCGTCGATCAGCAGCGCGTTCAGGTCGGTGGGCTGGATGTCCAGCGCCGGACCGGCGTCCAGCCTGGCCAGCAGCAGCAGGTCCTCGACGAGCCGCGACATCCGATCGGCCTCCGACTCCACCCGCGACATGGCGTACGCCGCGTCCGGCGGGATCGCCTCGCCGCTGCGCTGGGTGAGCTCGGCGTACCCGCGGATGGCGGCCAGCGGATTGCGTAGCTCGTGCGACGCGTCCGCCACGAACTGGCGGACCTTCGTCTCACTCGCCTGACGGGCGGCCAGGGCCTCTTCGATGTTGTTGAGCATGTGGTTGAGGGCCAGCCCGACCCGGCCGACCTCGGAGTCCGGATGGGTATCGGCCGGCGGTACGCGGACGGCGAGGGCGACCTCACCGCGGTCCAGGGGGAGCTGCGATACCTGCTGGGCCGTGGCCGCGACCCGGTTCAGCGGTCGGAGGCTGCGTTCGACCAGGGTCCGAGCGATGACTGCGGCGGCACCGATGGCCACCACCGACAGCACGATCTCCACGGTGATGAGGGTGGCCAGGGCCGCATCCACCTCGGCCAGCGGGAGACCCACCGCGTACGTCACGTCGCCGCTGTAGCCGGTCCAGCTGACGACGCGGTAGCGCCCGAGCTCGGGCAGGTCGACGGTGGTGGCCCGGCCGACGACGGACACGGCGGCGAGCTGGGCGGCTGTCGCGTCGTTGGTCCAGGTCGGCTTGGTGCGCCGACCGTCGTCCTTGAGCACGATCGCCTTGGGCTGGAGTCCGTCGATCGAGACCAGCATCAGCGTGCCGACCGTCTGGCCGAGCGTCTGGATGCCTTCCGGCGGGTTGTCGGCGTCGCCGGTCGGGCCGGGCGCCCCCCGCATCGCCCGGCTCTTCGCGTCCATCAGCTGAGCGTCCAGCTGGCTGGTCAGCAGCGTCCTGGTGGCCAGCGCGGTGAACAGGCACAACAGGACCGCGATCAGCGCCACCAGGGCGACGACCCGTCGGACCAGCTGTCGCGCCAGGGTGCCCCGCCCGGAAGGGGCCGCCGGCGCCGGTGAGGTGTCGAGAGTGTCGGCCGCCGCGGGCATCACATCGCCGGGCGCAGCACGTACCCGGCACCTCGCATGGTGTGGATCATCGGCGCCCGGTTGGCGTCGACCTTCTTGCGCAGGTAGGAGATGTAGAGCTCGACCACGTTGGCCTGACCGCCGAAGTCGTAGTTCCAGACCCGATCGAGGATCTGTGCCTTGCTCAGCACCCGCCGCGGGTTCCGCATCAGATAGCGGAGCAGCTCGAACTCGGTCGCCGTCAGCTGGATCTCCTCACCCGCCCGCGACACCTCGTGGCTGTCCTCGTCCAGGGTCAGGTCGCCGACCACCAGCAGCGACTCGCTGCGGCCGGTCGCCGCTCCGCTGCGCCGCAGCAGGGCGCGCAGGCGGGCGATCACCTCCTCCAGGCTGAACGGCTTCGTCACGTAGTCGTCGCCACCCGCGGTGAGCCCGTTGATCCGGTCGGCCACGGCGTCCTTGGCGGTCAAGAAGATGACGGGCACGTCGGGATCCTCGGACCGGACGCGACGCATCACCTCGAGACCGTCGAAGTCGGGCAGCATCATGTCCAGCACGATCGCGTCCGGACGCACCTCGCGCGCAGCCTTGACCGCCTCAGTGCCGGAGGCGGCCGTCGAGACCTGCCAGCCCTCGTACCGCATCGCCATCGACAGCAGCTCGGTGAGGCTGCTCTCGTCGTCGACCGCCAGGATCCGGATCGGGGTTCCGTCCGGCCGGGTGAGGGGTGCGGGGGACGTCTGCGTGCGGCTCATGCTGTCCATGGTCGAGGAGGCACCTCCGTGAGAACTGTGGCTTCACTGTGACACACCTGTGAAGTCCGCGAACGACGAAACACCGGCTCGATCGACCGGGTGCTGGTCGACGAGCCGGTGGTCCGGGGTGTCCTAGGGGGCGGGCGTCACCAGGAGGAGGAGGCGCTCACCATCGACGAGGTGCCGGTGGTCGACGAGCCGGCGGCCGTGTCGTCCTCGACCTCGGCGTTCTTCGGCCGACGGAACAGCCGGTCGATGGCCACCCGGCCCGGGCCGAAGCAGAGCAGCGTCAGCGCCAGCAGGGCCAACGTCACGTTGTACTCCCAGCCACCCGCGTAGACGCCGGCTGGGTCGACCAGATCCGGACCGCGCCAGTAGTTCGTGTACGAGATCAGCAGCACCTGCTGGACCAGGGCCAGCAACGCGACCAGCGGGGTCAGCGCACCGAGAACCAGGAAGATGCCACCGACCAGCTCGAGGATGGTGACACCCCAGCCGGCATAGATCGGATACGGCACGGAGAACTGGGTGAGGTACTCGATGTACTTCGGCACCCCTTCGGTGGTGAACAGCCACCGCGTGAGTCCGTGCCAGATCATCAGCCCGCCGAGGCCGAGGCGGATCAGCAGGAGGGTGATGTCGCGGAGGACCTGGATGAAGGCGGTCATGGCGCTGTCTTTCCTTCGAGGGCGATGCTGGCGCTTACGCTACGCACCGACTCGCCGTATCCGGCGGCACCACGCCGCGTGTCAGAGGGCGCCCTTGGCCGGTTCGCCGGTCGGTCGCGGGACGAGCCGGGTGACCTCGACCGGACGCTCCAGCAGACCGTCCAGGGCGAGACTGAGCCGACGCACCGGTTCGCCTTGACCGTGGGCGTCCAGCAGCTCCACCGACGTCCACTTCTCCAGCATCACGATGGAGCCGTCCGGGGCGTCGTGGATCGCGTACAGCTCGCAGCCCGCCTCCTCGTGCACCTCGGCGATCGCCGGCTCCAGGGCGGCGATCACCTGGTCGCGGACGTGGGGACGCGGGAAGAAGTGGGCCGTGACGACCACGGGTGCACTGGCATCGCTCGTGACCGCCACTCTGGCACGACCGGATCCGCCATGCTGGTCGGGTGCAGCTGTCCGAGACACCCAGAACCCGACTCACCCGACTCTCCGAGCGGGGACGGGCCGACGACGAGGACCTGTACGCCGTCCTCGACGCCGGTCTGGTCGGCCACCTCGGGCTGGTCCGCGACGGGGCTCCGATCGTGCTGCCGATGGGGTACGGCCGCCGCGGCGGCACCCTCTATCTGCACGGGTCGAGCGGCGCGGGCTGGGCCCGGGAGCTCGACGGCGCGGCCGTCTGCTTCACCGTCACGCACGTCGACGGCATCGTGTACGCCCGCTCGGTCTTCGATCACTCCCTCAACTACCGCAGCGCCGTGGTGCTCGGCACCACCCGCCGGGTGGACGACGGCGACGAGAAGTGGGCCGCGTTGGAAGCCGTCACCGAGCAGCTGTCGCCCGGTTCGTGGTCGTACGCCCGGCTGCCGAGCACACGGGAGCTGGCGGCCACCTCGGTGTTCGCTCTCGACCTGGGTGAGGCCAGCGTGAAGGTGCGCTCGGGCCCGCCGCACGATGAACCCGAGGACGTCCTGACCGGCGGCCGCTGGGCCGGGCTCGTCTCGACGCACCTGGCCTTCGGGCCTGCCGAGCCGGCGCCGGACCTGGAGCCAGACATCTCCGCGCCACCGCACGTCCTGGCCCGCCGCACCTGATCGCCCGCCGGCACGGCAACGATGGTGGACCCTGCCAGGATGCCGGTCGTGGGCTGGGAGGCGCTCGAGCAGTGGGGTGATGATGTCGCGCGGGTCGAACCGCTGACCGGTGGAGTCGCCAACCAGGTGTGGTGCGTACGCGTCGACGGACAGCTCCGGGTCGCCCGCCTGGGTGCCCGCAGCGACGCCGATCTGGCCTGGGAGGCGGATCTGCTGCAGTTTCTCGACCGCGAAGGGCTGGGGGTGCCGGTGCCGATCCCGACCTCGAACGGCCGGCTGTTCGTCGACGGCCTGATGGTGATGACCTACGTGGAGGGAGCGCCGCCGGAGACGGAGAGCGACTGGCGTCGCGTGGCCGACATGCTTCGTCGGCTGCATCGGCTGACGCGGGGCTGGCCGCAACGTCCGGGCTGGCGTTCGTCGACCGACCTGCTGGGGGCAGAGGTCGGCACGAGGATCGACCTGGGCGCGATGCCGGCGGAGAGCGTCGCGCGGTGCCGGGCGGCGTGGGCGCGGTTCGCCGGGCAGCGGACGTGCGTCGTCCACGGAGACCCGAACCCTGGCAACATCGTGATGACCGCTGATCGGGTTGCGATGATCGACTGGGACGAGTCGCACGTCGACGTCCCGGACCTCGACCTGGTGCTGCCCCACGACGCCGCGGATCTCGGCGATGCCGAGTACGACATCGCCGCACAAGCCTCGGCCGCATGGGAGGCCGCAGTCTGCTGGGACGACGAGCACGCCAGGGAGCAGCTCGCCTTGGTTCGGCCGGTCTGAGACCGTACGCCTGCGTGACGACCGAGGAGCGCCTCGGGGAACATCCAGGGTCACCCTGAGGTTGAGTCAGGTACGCTCAAGTTGTAGGTTGAGCGTCACACACTCAAGGAACCCACTTCCACCCCGGAGGATTGAAGAACCATGGCTCGTGCAGTCGGTATCGACCTCGGAACGACCAACTCGGTCGTTGCCGTGCTCGAAGGTGGAGAGCCCACCGTCATCCCCAACGCCGAGGGGTCCCGCACCACACCGTCGGTCGTCGCGTTCGCGAAGGGCGGCGAGGTGCTGGTCGGCGAGGTCGCCAAGCGGCAGGCCGTGACCAACGTGGACCGCACCATCCGTTCCGTCAAGCGCCACATGGGCACGGACTGGAAGGTCAAGATCGACGACAAGAACTACCGTCCCCAGCAGATCAGTGCCTTCGTGCTGCAGAAGCTGAAGCGTGACGCGGAAGCCTACCTCGGCGAGCAGGTCACCAACGCCGTCATCACCGTCCCGGCGTATTTCTCCGACGCCGAGCGGCAGGCCACCAAGGAGGCCGGCGAGATCGCCGGTCTGACCGTCGACCGGATCATCAACGAGCCCACTGCGGCCGCGCTGGCGTACGGTCTGGACAAGGGTGACAAGGAGCAGACCATCCTGGTCTTCGACCTCGGCGGCGGCACCTTCGACGTGTCCCTGCTCGAGATCGGGGACGGTGTCTTCGAGGTGAAGGCCACCAAGGGCGACAACCGCCTCGGTGGTGACGACTGGGACTCCCGGGTCGTCGACTGGCTGGTCAAGCAGTTCAAGAACAAGAACGGCACCGACCTGAGCCAGGACAAGATCGCCCGGCAGCGGCTGCAGGAGGCCGCCGAGAAGGCGAAGATCGAGCTGTCCAGTGCCAGTGAGACCTCGATCAACCTGCCCTACATCACCCTCGGTGAGTCTGGTCCGCTGCACCTCGAGGAGAAGCTGACCCGCTCGCAGTTCCAGCAGCTCACCTCCGACCTGCTCGACCGCTGCCGGGCGCCGTTCAACGCAGTGGTCTCGGACGCCAAGATCAGCGTCGGCAAGATCGACCACGTGATCCTGGTCGGCGGGTCCACCCGGATGCCGGCCGTCGTCGAGCTCGTCAAGGAGCTGACCGGTGGCAAGGAGCCCAACAAGGGTGTGAACCCGGACGAGGTCGTCGCCCTCGGCGCCAGCCTGCAGGCCGGAGTGCTGAAGGGTGAGGTCAAGGACGTCCTGCTGCTCGACGTCACCCCGCTGAGCCTGGGCATCGAGACCAAGGGGGGCGTGATGACCAAGATCATCGAGCGGAACACCACGATCCCGACCAAGCGGTCGGAGGTGTTCACCACGGCCGACGACAACCAGCCGTCGGTGATGATCCAGGTCTACCAGGGTGAGCGGGACTTCGCTCGGGACAACAAGTCGCTGGGCAACTTCGAGCTGACCGGTCTGCCGCCGGCCCCGCGCGGTGTGCCGCAGATCGAGGTCGCGTTCGACATCGACGCCAACGGCATCGTGCACGTGCACGCGAAGGACCTGGCCACGAGCAAGGAGCAGTCCATGACCGTGACCGGCGGGTCGGCCCTGAACAAGGACGACATCGCCTCCATGGTCAAGGACGCCGAGGCGCACGCCGAGGAGGACAAGAAGCGTCGCGAGGCCGTCGAGACCCGCAACGAGGCCGACAACCTGGTCTTCCGCACCGAGAAGCTGCTCAGCGAGAACGGCGACAAGATCGGCGACGACGTGAAGAAGCCGGTCGAGGAGTCGTTGGCCGAGCTGAAGACCGCCCTCGAGGGTGACGACATCGACGCCGTCAAGGCAGCCGTCGACAAGGTCAACACCACCAGCGCGGCGGTGGGTCAGGCGATGTACGCCGCGGCCCAGGCCGCAAGCGCCTCCGAGACGGCCGGCGCCGACGGCGAGTCCGCCGGTGGCACCGACAGCGCCGCCGGCTCCGACGACGACGTGGTCGACGCCGAGATCGTGGACGACGAGCAGAACACGGGGACCAAGTGAGCGAGTCCGACCGCGAGACAGAGCACACCGGGCCGACCATCCGGGACAAGCGTCGGATCGATCCGGACACCTACCAGGTCCGGGAGCCGCAGGCCGCTGCGGCCCCCGGGCCGGCGGCGCCGGTCGATCAGGCCGGTGTCGAGGTGCCGACCGACACCGAGGAGGTCGAGCAGCTCAAGGGTGCCCTGGCTGACCGCACGGGCGACCTGCAACGGCTGCAGGCGGAGTACGTGAACTACAAGCGCCGGGTCGACCGGGACCGCGATGTCGCTCGCAAGGGTGGCATCGAGGCCGTGCTCAAGGACCTCATGTCGGTCCTCGACGACGTCCGGTCAGCCCGCGAGCACGGCGAGCTGAGCGGCGGCTTCAAGGCCGTCGCCGACGAGGTGGAGCGTGTCACCACCCGCTACGGACTGGAGACGTACGGCACCAAGGGCGATCCCTTCGACCCGCACATCCACGAGGCGCTGCTGCACGCGCACGCCGAGGGGATCGACGGACCGACCTGTGTGGAGATCCTGCAGCCGGGCTACCGGATCGGGGATCGGGTGCTGCGTCCTGCCCGGGTCGCCGTCGCCGAGCCGGATCCGAGCGCTCCGGCGGCCGAGGCCGCCACCCCGGAGGCGGCCGATGTGCCGTCCGACGACGAGCACTGACCCCGCGAGGGTGTCGGGTGGCTTTCGGGCCGCCCGACACCCGACCATGGAGAAGACGACCACCTGGACCGGCCCGATCGGGCCAGAGACCCTCGAGAGGAGGCGTCCATGAGCACCAAGGACTGGCTGGAGAAGGACTACTACAAGGTCCTCGGCGTGGCGAAGGACGCCAAGCCCGACGAGCTCAAGAAGGCCTACCGCAAGCTGGCCCGGGAGAACCATCCCGACCAGAACCCGGGCAACCCCGCGGCCGAGAAGCGGTTCAAGGAAGTCTCCGAGGCCAACGACGTGTTGTCCGACGCCAAGAAGCGCAAGGAGTACGACGACGCTCGCAAGCTGTTCGGCGGGGGCGGGTTTCGCTTTCCGGGCGGCGGCGGGGCCGGCGGTCAGGGCGGCCCCTCGGTGGACGACCTGTTCCGCAACGCCTCCGACAGCGGCTTCTCCGACCTGTTCGGCGGGCTGTTCAACGGTGGTCAGAGCCGGACCCAGCGCTACTCGTCCGCGCGGGGGCCGCGGCGCGGCAGCGACGTCGAGGGCGAGGTGACCGTCGACTTCGTCGACGCGATCTCCGGGGTCACGGTGGGGATGCAGATGATCTCCGACGCGCCGTGCGAGGCGTGTCACGGGACCGGGGCGAAGGCGGGCACGGTGCCGCACGTCTGCGCGACCTGTCAGGGCTCCGGCATGCAGACCTCCACTTCCGGTGGGGTGTTCGCGATGACCGAGCCCTGCAAGGACTGCCACGGTCGCGGCATGGTCGTCGACGATCCGTGCCCGGTCTGCCACGGCTCCGGTCGCGGTCGCTCCACCAAGACCATGCAGGTGCGGATCCCGGCCGGGGTCACCGACGGGCAGCGGATCCGGTTGAAGGGCAAGGGCGGCGCCGGAGAGAACGGTGGCGCCGCCGGTGATCTGTACGTCGTCGTGCACGTCCGTCCGCACCCGGTGTTCGGCCGGACGGGTGACAACCTCACCCTGACCGCGCCGGTCACCTTCCACGAGGCGGCCGTCGGCGCCGAGATCGAGGTGCCCACCCTCGGTGGCCCGTCGGTCAAGCTCCGGCTCCCGGCCGGTACGCCGAACGGGCGCACCTTGCGGGTGCGTGGCAAGGGGGTCTCCCGCCGGGACGGGACGACGGGCGATCTGCTCGTCTCCGTCGAGGTCGTGGTGCCGGCCTCGCTCACCCCCGAGGCCCGGCGGGCCCTGGACACCTACGCCGAAGCTGCGGGGAGCCAGAACCCTCGGGCGAAGCTGTTCGCGACCGGTTCGTGAGGGAGTAGGCGATGAGTGGAGCAGGCCTGCCCCAGCAGATCGACTCCGACGCGCCCGTCTTCGTCATCTCGGTGGCTGCCCAGCTGGCGGGGATGCACCCGCAGACCCTGCGGACGTACGACCGGATGGGTCTGGTGGTGCCGCGGCGGCTGGCCAAGCGTGGCCGCCGCTACTCGGCCCGGGACATCGCCCGGTTGCGGCTGGTGCAGCGGTTGAGCCAGGACGAGGGCATCAACCTCGAGGGCATCCGCCGGATCTTGTCCATGCAGGACGAGCTGGACGAGATGCGTCGTCGGCTGGAGGAGATGGCCGCCGTGCTCGCGGCGGTGCACAACGCGCCGCCCGGCTCGCGCGTCTTCACCGCCGACGGCACCGGAGGCGTGCACCTCGGCGGTGCCGGCGCCCGACGCCACCGGACTGTCCTCGCCCTGCCGACCCGCGAGACCTAGGGCGCGGTCGGACTTTCCGCCGGGGGCGTGGGAGCGGCGGCGCCAGGCTGCGACGATGGACTCGGTCGAGGGATTGGCGCGCGAGCTCGCTGACGATCCCCGCCTGGAGGCAGCAAGCTTTCGAGACCCGGCTCGACGAGTGGGTCGATCTCGAAGATCCGCCGCAGCGCTTGCGGCAGATCGTGACGACCTGGGTGCTGAGTCGACTCGAAGATCCTTACGAGGGGATGGAGCGGCAGCGCGATTTCCCGAACCTGTGGTCGGGCGGATACCTCGCACCTAACCAACCGGCAGACGGCACTGTGGTGGGTGCTCGCTGTGGATCGACGAGCCCCGCGCGAACGGTGTGAGGTGACCGGATCGGCACTCTCTCCATCCCGTACTGATGCTTGGCACCCTGACTTCACCCTGATCAGGGTTGAGTCGACCTCGCTCATGGTGGAATACTGATCGTCGGCCCAAAGTTGAGCGTAGTAGACTCAACCTTGAATCGACTCTCGAAGGACCCAGCATGGACACCAACAAGCTCACCACCAAGAGTCGTGACGCCGTCTCGGCAGCGTTGCGCAACGCCCTGACGGCCGGCAACCCGAGTGCTGAGCCGTCACACCTGCTGCACGCCCTGCTGATGGTCCCCGGCAACACCGTCGCACCGCTGCTGACCTCCGTCGGGGCCGACCCGACCGTCGTCGACGCCGCCGCTCAGGGGGCGATCACCAAACTGCCGTCGGCCAGCGGCTCCTCGGTCAGCCAGCCCACCCTGTCGGGCTCCTTCGCCCGGGTGCTGGCCGACGCGGAGACCCGCGCCGAGCAGCTCGGTGACAGCTACGTCGCGACCGAGCACCTGCTGATCTCGCTGGCCGCGGTCGCCTCCGACGCGAGGAAGATCCTCTCCGACCTCCACGTGACGGCCGACGGCCTGGCGGCCGCGTTCAACGCCTCTCGTGGTTCGAAGCGGGTGACCAGCCAGGAGGCCGAAGGCACCTCCTCCGCGCTGGACCAGTACGGCATCGACCTGACCGCCCAGGCGCGCGAGGGCAGGCTCGACCCGGTGATCGGACGGGACACCGAGATCCGCCGGGTGGTCCAGGTGCTGGCGCGACGGACGAAGAACAACCCGGTGCTGATCGGCGAGCCCGGGGTGGGCAAGACCGCCGTCGTCGAGGGACTGGCCCAGCGCCTGGTGGCCGGCGACGTGCCCGACTCGCTGAAGGGTCGGCGGCTGATCTCCTTGGACCTGTCGGCGATGGTCGCCGGTGCGAAGTACCGCGGCGAGTTCGAGGAGCGGCTGAAGGCCGTGCTGACCGAGATCCGCGACGCCGAGGGTCAGGTGATCACGTTCATCGACGAGCTGCACACGGTGGTGGGTGCCGGCGCGTCCGGTGACTCCTCGATGGACGCCGGCAACATGCTCAAGCCGATGCTGGCCCGGGGCGAGCTGCGCATGATCGGCGCCACCACGCTGGACGAGTATCGCGAGCGGATCGAGAAGGATCCCGCCCTGGAGCGGCGGTTCCAGCAGGTCTACGTCGGTGAGCCGAGTGTCGAGGACACCATCGCGATCCTGCGCGGGCTGCGCGAGCGCTACGAGGCACACCACAAGGTGGTCATCACCGACGCGGCGCTGGTGGCGGCGGCAACCCTGTCGAACCGCTACATCACCTCGCGCCAGCTGCCGGACAAGGCCATCGACCTGATCGACGAGTCCGCCTCCCGGCTGCGGATGGAGATCGACTCCTCCCCGGAGGAGATCGACCAGCTGCGTCGGACGGTGGACCGGATGAAGATGCAGAGGTTCGCCCTGGAGAAGGAGTCCGACAGCGGCTCGGTCGAGCGGCTGTCTCGCCTGGAGGGTGAGCTCGCCGATGCCGAGGAGGAGCTGCGGGGCCTCGAGGCGCGCTGGGAGGCCGAGAAGCAGGGCCTGAACCAGGTCGGCGAGCTGAAGAGGCAGATCGACGAGCTGCGGATCGAGGCCGACCGGGCGCTGCGTGAAGGCAACCTGGTGCGGGCCAGTGAGATCAACTACGGCGAGATTCCCGAGCTGCAGGGCCAGCTGGCCCGTGCCGACGAGGCCGAGAGCCAGACCGACACGATGGTGTCCGAGGAGGTCGGCCCCCACGACATCGCCGAAGTGGTGTCCAACTGGACCGGGATCCCCGTCGGTCGGCTGCTGCAGGGGGAGAGCGAGAAGCTGCTGGCGATGGAGACGCGGCTGGGTGAGCGACTGATCGGTCAGCGGCCGGCCGTCAAGGCCGTGTCCGACGCCGTCCGGCGGTCGCGAGCCGGCATATCCGATCCCAACCGGCCGACCGGTTCGTTCCTGTTCCTAGGCCCGACCGGTGTCGGCAAGACCGAGCTGGCGAAGTCGCTCGCCGAGTTCCTGTTCGACGACGAGCACGCGATGATCCGGATCGACATGAGCGAGTACTCCGAGAAGCACTCGGTGGCTCGACTCGTCGGTGCGCCGCCGGGGTACATCGGGTACGAGGAGGGCGGCCAGCTGACCGAGGCGGTGCGGCGGCGCCCGTACGCGGTCGTGTTGCTGGACGAGGTGGAGAAGGCGCACAGCGAGGTCTTCGACATCCTCCTGCAGGTGCTGGACGACGGTCGCCTGACCGACGGACAGGGCCGCACGGTCGACTTCCGCAACGTGCTCCTGATCTTGACCTCCAACCTCGGCTCGCAGTTCCTGGCCGATCAGACGCTCGACGCCCAGACCAAGCGGAACGCCGTGATGGGAGTCGTGCGGGGAGCCTTCAAGCCGGAGTTCCTCAACCGCTTGGACGAGATCGTGCTGTTCGACGCTCTCGGCACCGAAGAGCTGGCGAAGATCGTCGACATCAGTCTCCGGCGGTTGAACGCCCGGCTGGCCGATCGCCGGATCACCGTCGAGGTGACCCCGGCCGCCAAGGAGTGGTTGGCGCTGACGGGGTTCGATCCCGTCTACGGCGCTCGCCCACTGCGACGGTTGATCCAGACCACCATCGAGGACCAGCTGGCACAGCAGGTGCTCGCCGGCACGGTGGCCGACGGTGACGTGATCGCGTTCGATGTGGATGAGGCCGAGGACGGCTTGGTGGCCGTGCCGACGGCAGTGACCGTCTGAGCAGCTGAGCGAGACGACGAGGGTCGGGGCCGGGTGGCCCCGGCCCTCGTGGTGTCTCGGTCAGCCCTGGGGCTGGCCCGGACCCGCGATGTTGACCAGCCACTGCACGCCGAACTTGTCGGTCAGCTGACCGAAGTAGTCGCCCCAGGGTGCCTGATCCAGCGGCATGCCCACCTGACCACCTTCGGCCAGCGCGTCGAAGTAGCCCCGGATCTCGTCGGTCTCGTTGCCGCTGATCGAGACCGTGCCGTTGGTGACGTCGCCCGGCATCGAGGCCGGGACGTCGGAGCCCATCAGGGTGAACCCGGCCGAGGTGGTGAGCTGGCTGTGCATGATGCTGTCCTTCTCGTCCTCCTCGACGCCCGGCATCTGGAAGTCGCCGAAGGTGGACACGGTGAGCTCGCCGCCCAACGCTGAGCGGTAGAACTCCATCGCCTCGCGGGCCTGGCCGCGGAAGTTGAGGTAGGGGTTGAGCAGAGCCATCGTGATCCTCCCGAATGTGGTGAGCTGCGGACAGTCTGCTCCGCGGCACTGACAGCCGATAGACCGGAGTCGGTCTCCGATCTCATCGGGTGTGTGATGATCGGTTCGAGTGGAGGTGGCGGAGCTGAGCGGCGAGATCGTGCTCGACACGGGGTCGCAGGTGGTGACGCTGGTCGAGGACCAAGCCCGGCCGGGGGCGTACCTGGTCCGGATCGGGGGCACCGACCAGTCGTACGTGGACCTGGCCGACCCGCTGCGCCTCGAGTTCGACTACGTCCAGCGGATCGCCGACGTGGTGGATGAGATCGCGCCCGACGGGGAGCGGATCCGGATCGTCCACATCGGTGGCGCCGCCCTCACCCTGCCGCGCTACGTGACCGCCACCCGGCCGCGTTCCGCCCAGATCGTGCTGGAACCCGATGAGGAGCTGACCAGACTCGTCCGCGAGCACCTGCCCCTGCCCCGGCAGAGCGGCATCAAGGTCCGGGCCCTGGACGGCCGTGAGGGGATCGCGGCCATGCCGAACGACTTCGCCGACCTGGTGATCGTGGACGCGTTCGCCGGCGCCCGGGTCCCGGCCGACCTGACCACGGTCGAGTTCCTCACCGAGCTGCGCCGGGTGGTGGGCCCGACCGGCGCAGTGGTGATCAACGTGACCGACAGCGGCGGGTTGGCCTACTCCCGGCGGGTGCTGGCCGGTGCGGCGCAGGTGTTCGCCCACGTCGTCTACGGGGCGGAGCCGGCCACCCTGAAAGGCCGGCGGTTCGGCAACGTGATCATCACCGGGTCCGACGGGCCGCTACCTGAACAGGCGCTCACGCGGCGGGCGGCCGGGTCGATGTTCCCGTACCGCATGATGAGCGGCAACCAGATCCGCCGCTTCATCGCCAACGCCATCCCCCTCACCGACGCCGATGCCGAGGCGTCGCCCGATCCGGTGACCGGCGGCGCGCACTTCGGCTGATCGCGAGCACGCCAGCCGTCTCCGGATCGCTCGATCGGTGCGCGGGCGGCACGGTCGGCGCTGGTTCCCTCGATGCGTCCCGCCACCACCAGCAGCAGGTGGAGCCCGAGGTGGGGATTGAGCAGGCCGACGACGGTGCACCAGGCGAACACCGCCGTGGTCAGCCAGGCGAGCCCGATCGGGGGGCCGACTGCCCGGTGGACGATCACGGTCATGGCGAAGGTGAGTGCCGGCAGGACGAGCCTCGTGCCGATGTAGAGCGGTCCGCTGGGCGTGGTGAGGTCGGCCGATCATCGCGGTGGGGAACGGCACGAACGCGATCACCAGGAGCCAGAACATGTTGATCGGGCCCAACCGGGGGACGGTGTCGATGTCGTTGACCACGTCGACCAGCGGCAAGATCAACAACGTCAGGCGATCGCCACCACGGCGTCGGTCAGCGTGATCGTCCGCTCGACACCCGGACCCTCGTCCGGAGGGTAGTTGTCGGTCATACCCGGCAAGACGTCCTACAGCTCGAGCGTTCGAACCAGCGGCACGCCCGGACGGTAGGCGAGATGGTGGTGGCTCGGGGCGTCGATGACCGCCAGATCGGCCGGCCCGCCCACCCGGATCCGGCCGATGTCGCTGCGTCGCAGGGATCGCGCCGATCCGGCGGTGGCCGCGTAGAGGGCCTGGGCGGGCGTCAGGCCCATCTCACGAACGGCCAGGGCGATCATGAACGGCATCGACGAGGAGTAGCAGGTGCCGGGGTTGCAGTCGGTGGCGAGGGCAACCGACACCCCGGCGGCCACCAGGCGGGCCGCGTCGGGGTAGGGCGAGCGGGTGCAGAACTCCACCCCGGGCAGCAGGGTCGCCACCGTGTTGGTGGCGGCGAGGGCGTCGACATCGGCGGCGGACAGGTAGGTGCAGTGGTCGACGCTGGCCGCACCCAGCTCGACGGCCAGCTGGACGCCCGGCCCCGGACCCAGCTGGTTGCCGTGCACCCGCAGCTCGAGTCCGGCGTCCCGCCCGGCCTCGAGGACCGTCCGCGCCTCGTCGCCGTCGAAGGCGTACGGCGACGCCGGTTCGCAGAAGACGTCGATCCAGCGGGCGTACGGTGCCGCGGCACGCAGCATCTCACCGGTGACCAGGGCGACGTAGTCGCTGCGACGCTCGCGCCACTCCGGCGGTACGACATGGGCACCGAGGAAGGTGGTCTCGGCGGTGTGCTCGGCGGCCAGTCGCAGCGCCCGGGTCTCGTCGGCGACGCTCAGGCCGTACCCGCTCTTGATCTCCACGGTGGTGGTGCCCTGAGCCCGCATCTCGGCCACCCGGCCGCCGATCGCGGTGCGCAGCTCGTCGTCGGTGGCGGACCTGGTCGCGGCGACGGTGCTGGCGATGCCGCCGCCGTCGTACGGGGTGCCGGTCATCCGGGCGGCGAACTCGGCGGACCGATCGCCGGCGAAGACGAGGTGGCTGTGGGAGTCCACGAAGCCGGGGATGACGGACCGGCCGCCGAGGTCGAGCCGGCGGTCGGCGGAGGGTGCCTGTGTGGTGGCACCGATCCAGGCCACCGCTCCGTCCTGGACCACCACGGCGGCGTCGGTCCGGATTCCCAGGCGCTCGTCCGTGCTGTCGTCGCAGGTGACGAGCTCGGCGATGCCGGTGATCACCGTCGCGGTCATCTGTGGTCCTCCAGGTCGGTCGGGCTCGAGGCCAGAAGAGCGTCATCGAGGAGGTGGGCCCCGTTCGTGACCACTCGCCGACCGCCGATGATCACGTCGCGGACGTCGGCTGCGGTGGCACTGTAGTGGAGCTGGGCCGGCCGGGAACCGGCGGTGCGGACCGACGACGGATCGATGATCACCAAGTCGGCGGGTGCACCCACCGCGATCCGGCCGCCGCCGTCCCAGCCCAGCGCGGTGTGGCCGGCCGGACTGGCGGCGGCGATCAGGTCGGTCGGGGTGAAGCGGCCCCGCTGTCCGGTGGAGAGTCGCTCATGCATCTCCAGGCCGCGCATCTCCTCGAACATGTCGATGACGGCGTGTTGATCGCTGCCCAGGCTGAGTGGGCTGCCGGCATCCTGCAGGGCGCGCGCTGGACCGATGCCGTCGGCCAGATCCCGTTCGGTGGTGGGGCAGAAGCAGGCTCCGGTGCCGGTGTCTCCCAACAGGCTGATGTCGTGGGTGGTCAGGTGGGTGGCGTGTACGGCGGTGGTGGCGGGTCCCAGCAGACCGTCCCGCCGCAGCAGCTCGGTGGGTGTGCAGCCGTAGAACGCCTGCACAGCAGCGTTCTCGGCCGGCTGCTCACTGAGGTGGACGTGCAGAGGCCCGGCCGGGCGCAGCCGGCCCAGCCGGCGGAGGTCCTCGCTCGGCACGGCTCGGACGGAGTGGGCGGCGGCCCCGACCCGGACGGTGTCCGAGCCGGCCTGGGCGGCCGCGAAGGCGCCGACCCGCGCCGCCCAGCGTTCGACGGTGCCGTCGGAGAACCGGCGCTGTACGGGATCGAGCGGCTGGTGGCCTCCGTCGGTCAGACCTCCGCTGAGATAGCAAGCATCCAACAGGGTGAGACGGATGCCGGCCTCCGCTGCGGCGGCCACGAGTGCCTCGCTCATGGCGTTCGGATCGGCGTAGGGCCGACCCTGATGATCATGGTGCAGGTAGTGGAACTCCCCGACGACCGTCATCCCGGCCAGGACCATCTCCACGTACACGGCCCGAGCGAGGGTGAAGTAGCGGTCGGGATCCAGGCGGGAGGCCAGGGCGTACATCTGCTGCCGCCAGGTCCAGAAGGTGCCGCCGTCCGCGTGCGTACGTCCCCGTAGGGCCCGGTGGAAGGCATGGCTGTGGGTGTTCGCGAAACCGGGCAGGGCGACACCGTCGAGCGCGGTGTCGGATCGCTCGAGTTCCACGTCAGCGCTGATCGCGGTGATCAGCCCGGCGTGCTCGGTGATCCGGACCCGGCTCGCGACACCGTCCGGTAGGTGGGCGACGGCGACCCAGTAGGAGGTGGTCACCGACGATCACCGGTCAGCTCGGCGAGCACGTCGGCGAGCGCCGCCACCCCGGCCACACAGTCGTCCCGCTCGGCGAACTCCGCCGGGGAGTGGGAGATGCCCGTCGGGTTGCGGACGAAGATCATCCCGGTCGGGATCCCTGCCCCGGCGAGGATCCCGGCGTCGTGCCCGGCTCCGGTGCCGAGCAGGGGAGCGTCCGGCAGCACCCGGCGCAGCTGGCCGAGCAGCTCGAGGTCGAAGCGGGTGGTGGGGGTCCAGGACTCCTCGGCGACGACGGCACCCCAGGTGGTGGCCGCCGAGGTCACCTCGGCGACGGTCCGGCGGACCGCCTCCTCGTCCGCGCCCCGTGCGTCCAGCCACCCGGTGGCGGCGGAGGGGATCGCGTTGACACCGCCCGGGACGATGACGGTCTTGCCCACGGTGGCGACACAGCCGTGCGCGGTGGCGGCCGACCGGGCGGCCAGCACGGTGGCGGCCAGCCCGATCATGGCGTCCTGCCGGTCGACCAGGCGGGTGGTGCCGGCGTGGTTGGCCTCTCCGGCGAACTCCAGCCGCCACCGGCCATGCGGCCAGATGTCGGTGCCCAGGGCCACCGGTTGACCGAGATCGATCAGTCCACGGCCCTGCTCGACGTGCAGCTCGATGAAGGCACCGACCCGTCGCAAGGTCTCCGGGTCCGGGCCGAGCAGCTCCGGCTCCCGGCCGGCCGAGCGCAGCGCCTCGGCCATGGTGATTCCGTCGCCGTCGCGCAGACCCAGGGCGCGCTCGGCCGGGAGCGCTCCGGTGATCACCCGGGAGCCGGCACAGGCGACCCCGAACCGAGCCCCCTCCTCGTCGGAGAAGTTGACGACGCCGAGGGCCCGCAACGGCTCGAAACCGTCGGCCCGCAGGCGATCCAGGGCGGCGAAGGCGCTGACCACTCCGAGTGGGCCGTCGTACGCGCCCCCGTCGGGGACGCTGTCCAGGTGCGATCCGGTGACGATGCCAGGGGCGGTGTCCGGGTCGCCCCACCACGCCCACTGGTTGCCCATCCGGTCCGTGGTCAGATCAAGTCCGCGGCGGGTCGCCTCGCCGGCGAACCACGCGCGCAGGTCGTGGTCCTCGGGAGTCAGGGCGTAACGGCGGTAGCCACCGGTCTGCCTCTGACGGCCGATGCCGGCGAGCTCGGCCCACTGCCGGTCGAACGTGCCGGGAGCGACGGAGCTCACACACCCTCCCGCATCGGTACGCGGACGCCGCGCTCCTCGGCGACGTCGACGGCGGAGTCGTAGCCGGCGTCGACGTGGCGGATGACGCCCATGCCGGGGTCGTTGGTCAGCACCCGCTCGAGCTTCTGGGCCGCCAGCTCGGTGCCGTCGGCCACCGACACCTGTCCGGCGTGGATGGATCGGCCGATGCCGACGCCGCCACCGTGGTGGATGGACACCCAGCTGGCGCCGGACGCGGTGTTGACGAGGGCGTTCAACAGCGGCCAGTCGGCGATCGCATCGGAGCCGTCGGCCATCGCCTCGGTCTCGCGGTAGGGACTGGCCACCGAGCCGCAGTCCAGGTGATCCCGCCCGATCACGATCGGGGCGCTGACCGCACCGGAGGCCACGAGGTCGTTGAAGGCCAGCCCGGCCTTGTCCCGCTCGCCGTAGCCGAGCCAGCAGATCCGGGCCGGCAGACCCTGGAACGCGATCCGCTCCTTGGCCCCACGCATCCACTTCTGCAGCCGGTCGTTGTCCGGAAACAGCTTCAGCACGGCCTCGTCGGTGGTGTGGATGTCCTTCGGATCACCGGACAGGGCGGCCCAGCGGAACGGGCCCTTGCCCTCGCAGAACAGCGGTCGGATGTAGGCCGGCACGAAACCGGGGAAGTCGAACGCTCGCGCGTACCCACCGTGGCGGGCCTCATCCCGGATCGAGTTGCCGTAGTCGAACACCTCGGCCCCGGCGTCGGCGAACCCCACCATGGCTTCCACGTGCCGGGCCATCGATGCCCGCGCCCGGTCGGTGAACTCCTCCGGCTTCGCCGCCGCCAGCTCGGCCCAGTCCTCCAGTGCGACGCCCTCGGGCAGGTACGACAGCGGGTCGTGGGCGCTGGTCTGGTCGGTCACCACGTCGATGGCCACGCCGCGGCGCAGCAGCGCGGGGAAGACCTCTGCGCAGTTGCCGACCACGCCGATCGACCAGGCTCGGCGATCGGCCTTGGCCCGCAGGACCTTCTCCACCGCGGAGTCCAGGTCGTCGGCGATCTCGTCCAGGTAGCGGTGGTCGACCCGACGCTGCAGGCGAGACCGGTCCACGTCGACGATCAGGCAGACCCCGTCGTTCATGGTCACGGCGAGCGGCTGCGCACCGCCCATGCCACCACAGCCGCCGGTCAGGGTGAGGGTGCCGGCCAGGGTGCCGCCGAACCGCTTCTCGGCCACCGCGGCGAAGGTCTCGTAGGTGCCCTGGACGATGCCCTGGGTGCCGATGTAGATCCACGACCCGGCGGTCATCTGGCCGTACATGGTCAGGCCCTGCTGCTCCAGCCGACGGAACTCCGGCCAGTTGGCCCAGTCGGGGACCAGGTTGGAGTTGGCGATCAGCACCCGGGGGGCCCATTCGTGCGTCCGCATCACGCCGACCGGGCGTCCGGACTGGACCAGCATGGTCTCGTCGGCCTCGAGGTCGCGGAGCGTCCGGACCATGGCGTCGAAGGAATGCCAGTCGCGAGCCGCCCGACCGGTGCCGCCGTAGACGACCAGGTCGTCGGGGCGCTCGGCGTTCTCGGGATCGAGGTTGTTCATCAGCATCCGCAACGGAGCCTCGGTGGCCCAGCTCTTGGCGGACAGGGTGGTGCCGCGGGCTGCGCGGACGGGACGGGCGCCTTCCATGAGACTCTCTCTGCTTTCTGTTCACTAGGGTGCAACTTCGCTTGGGTTCAATCCCGAGCGGAGTCGGAGTCGGGCGGGGGAACTGGACTTCGCTTGGGTTCAAACCCGAGCGGAGTCGGAGTCGGGCGGGGACCTCAAGCGAGGGGCCCGGTGACGGCCTCGGCGGCGGCGACCACACCGCCGCTCGCGACCAGCTGGACGGCGGTCTCGATCTCCGGCGCCAGCCAGCGATCGGGACCGGGGGCGGGGGCTCCGGCGGCCCGCAACGCCCCGATGACCGCGGCGGTGGCTGGGGCCGGAGCCAGGGGAGCGCGCAGTTCGAGACCGCGGGCGGCGGTCAGCAGCTCGATGGCCAGCACCCGGGTCAGTCCGTCGATGGCCCGTCGCAGCTTCCGCGCCGACGACCACCCCATCGACACATGATCTTCCTGCATGGCCGAGCTGGGGATGGAGTCCACCGAAGCCGGGGTGGCGAGCCGCTTGAGCTCGGAGACGATGGCGGCCTGGGTGTACTGGGCGATCATGTGGCCGGAGTCCACGCCGGGATCCTCGGCCAGGAAGGCGTTCAGCCCGTTGCTCCGAGCGCGGTCCAGGAACCGGTCGGTGCGCCGTTCGGCGATGCTGGCCAGGTCGGCGATCACGATGGCCAGGAAGTCGAGCACGTAGGCGATCGGCGCCCCGTGGAAGTTGCCGTTGGACTCGACCCGGCCGTCCGGAGTCACGACGGGGTTGTCGATCGCCGAGTTCAGCTCGATGCCCGCCACCGTACGGGCATGGGCCATCGTGTCCCGGGCGCCGCCGGCGACCTGTGGCGAGCACCGCAGCGAGTACGCGTCCTGGACGCGGGTGCAGTTCTCGGTGCGATGTGACTCCCGGATGACACTGCCGGCCATCAGGCGGCGGAGGTTGGTCGCGGAGGCGGCTTGGCCCGGGTGGGGTCGCAGCCGATGGAGATCAGCGGCGAACACGTCGTCGGTGCCCAGCAGACCCTCCACGCTCATCGCCGCGGTGACATCGGCCACCCTGACCAGGTTGTCGAGGTCATGCAGCGCCAGCACGAGCATGCCCAGCATCCCGTCGGTGCCGTTGATCAGCGCCAGACCCTCCTTCTCGGCCAGCACCACCGGCGTGATCCCGGCTTCGTCGAGCGCCTCGGCGGCCGGCCGGAGCGTGCCCTGGTGATCATGGACGGTGCCCTCGCCCATCACGGCCAGGGCGCAGTGGGCGAGCGGAGCAAGATCACCGGAGCAGCCCAGGCTGCCGTACTCGTGCACAACCGGGGTGAGGCCTGCGTTCAGCAGGTCGGCGTAGGTCTGCACGACGACCTCGCGGACGCCGGCCCGGCCGGTGGCCAGGGTGGACAGACGCAACAGCATCAGCGCCCGGACGACCTCGCGCTCCACCACGGGGCCGGAACCTGCGGCGTGCGAGCGGATCAGACTGCGTTGCAGCTGGGTGCGCATCGTGGTCGGGATGTGCCGGGTGGCGAGGGCGCCGAAACCGGTGGAGACGCCGTAGTGCGGCTGCGGGTCGTCGGCCAGCGCCTCGATCACCGTGCGGGTGCGACGCACCTCGGCGACGGCGTCCTCGGCGATCAGCACCTGCGCTCCGTGGCGGGCGACGGCCACGACGTCGGTGGGACTGACGGGACCACACCCGACGGTGACGGAGGAGATCTGCGTGGACATGACTCCATTGCACGCGAATCGGGCATCCGGCGGCTAGAGCCGTCGTGGCCAAGTTGTCTCAGATCTGAGACTCTGGGGCATGTCCTTGGCTCCTGCGGCCGACAACCTGCTGCGCATCCTGGTGCTGCTGGCCCGACAGGTCGACCCGGTGCCGGCGGCCACCGTGGCGACGAGTCTCGGGCTCCCGCGGTCGACCACCTACCGGCTGCTGGGCGCCCTGGTCGACCAGGGCTTCGTCAGCTACCTCCCGGAAGAACACCGCTACGGGCTCGGCGTCGTCACCTTCGAGCTGGGCTCCAGCTACTCGCGGCAGATGCCGCTGCGGAGGGTGGCCCAGCCGGTGCTCAGCAGGCTGGCCACCGCCACCAGGGAGAACGCGCACCTGGCGGTGCTGCACGGTCCGGACGTCTACTACGTGATCGAGCAGCGGGCACCTCGCCGGCGGGCCCTGGTCAGTGACGTCGGCGTCCGGTTGCCCGCGACGGTGACCGCCTCGGGCCTGGCCATCCTGGGCGCGCTGTCGGCCGCCCAGGTCCGGGCGATCTTCCCGAGCTCGGACGTCCTGGTGGAGCGCGACGGTCACGGGCCGACGACGCTCGGTGCGCTGCGGGAGCTGCTCGCGGAAGTCCGTGAGCGCGGGTACGCCGTGGAGGACGGTCAGGTCACGGCCGGTCTGGCCTCCGTGGGCGTACCGGTGCTGGATCGGAACGGCTACCCGGTGGCCGGGGTCTCGGTGACCTACGAGGCCGAGACGGTGGACCCGGTCCGGCACGACCGGCTGGTCGCCGACGTACGCCGGGCCGCGGTCAGCCTGACCCGCCGGCTGGGCGGGTAGTGGATCCGGTCACCAACGGACTCCGCTGGTGCTGCACCACCAGCGGAGTCTCGGACGGTCAGTCGGTTGCGGTCACCGGCTCTTGGAGCTCGGTCTGCAAGCGCCTCGCGCGCAGTCTGCCGGGTCCTGGCGTCTGGTGTCGCCGCCTACCCTGGACGTCATGTCGCAGTACCCCGGGTACCAGGCGCCCGGTCCGCACGGCGCGCCGCAGTTCAGCCCGCCCGGGAGTCAGCCCAGCGCCCACCTCTCGACCACACCGATCCCCCACGGCTACCGGCCAGATCCGTACGGTGGTCCGCCCTACCCACCGGCGCCGGTTCCGGCCTGGCCGGTGGCGGCGCAGCCGTACGCTCCGGTGGTCCGGCGGCAACGACCGGCCGTGATCGCGATGGCGGCGACGATGACCGTTACCGCTTCGCTGCAGTGGTTGTGCGCGCTGAGTCTGGCGTGGCTGGTGGCGACCGCCGGCGCCGCGGGTCTGGCCACCACCGACGCGGAGGGCGCTTTCTACCACATCCTGCGCCGCTTCCACCTGCGGATGATCGAGGGCCTGGCCCTGCCGCTCTACGGCTTCCCCACGCTGGCGTTCTTCCTGGGCTTCGTGGTCCTGGCCCCCCGGGTGTGGGCGCGGCTCGCGCTCACCCTGACCGGGGTGGCGACGCTGGCCTGGTCGGCTTGGTGGCTGCGCAACGACATTCTGTGGTGGCTGCCGATCGCGACGTATGTCGGCATCGTCTGCCTGATCCTGTGGACGCCCGGCGCCACGCAGTGGTATCGGCAGCGGGCCGCGGCGAACTGATCCGCTGATCCGCTGACCCCGACCAGCCGAACGGGTCCGGCTAACCGACTGCCAGCCCGCCGAGTCGGCGGACGGCCTCGTCGAGCGCCGGATCGGACTTGCAGAACGCCCAGCGCACGTACGGGCGCCCGGCGTCCGTCCGCGCGTAGAACACCTGGTGGGGGATGGCCACCACTCCGACGCGTAGCGGCAGGTCCCGGCAGAACGCGAGCCCGTCCTCGTAGCCGAGGGGCCGGACGTCGGTGGTCATGAAGTAGGTGCCGCGGGGGATGGCCGGCTCCAGGCCCACCGACCGCAGACCGGCGGCCAGCCGGTCGCGCTTGCCCTGCAGCTCGCCCCGGGCGGCGGCCACCCAGGCGTCGCCCTCGTTCAGGGCCCGGGCGATGGCGGGCTGGAACGGTGCCCCCGAGACGTAGGTCAGGAACTGCTTGACCGCGGTCAGCTCGGTGATCAGCTGGGCCGGGCCGAGGGCCCAGCCGATCTTCCACCCGGTGGCGGAGAAGGTCTTGCCCGACGAGGAGATCCGGACGGTGCGCTCCCTCATCCCGGGGAAGGAGGCGAGCGGCAGGTGCTCGACGTCGTCGAAGACGAGGTGCTCGTACACCTCGTCGCAGACCACGAGCAGGTCGTGGGCGATGGCCAGCTCGGCGATCACGGACAGCTCGCTACGACCCAGCACCGCCCCGGTCGGGTTGTGCGGGGAGTTCACCAAGATCATCTTCGTACGCGGGGTGACGGCCGTGCGCAGCTCGTCGAGGTCGACGACGAAGTCCGGACCGAACACCCCGACGCCCACGATCCGGCCACCGGCCAGAGCGACGGAGGCGGCGTAGGAGTCGTAGAACGGCTCCAGGGCGATCACCTCGTCGCCTGGATCGACGAAGGCCAGGATCGCGGCGGCCAGCGCCTCCGTCGCCCCAGTGGTGATGATCACCTCGTGGTCGACGTCGTAGCCGAGGTCGTAGTGCCGGCGGCTGTGGTCGACGACCGCCTGCCGCAGGGGCGCGATGCCACGACCCGGCGGGTACTGGTTGACGCCGTCGGCGATGGCTCGCTCGGCCGCGGCCAGCATGAAAGCGGGCCCGTCGTAGTCCGGGAAACCCTGACCCAGGTTCACCGACTCGGTGGAGGCCGCGAGCGCGGACATCTCGGCGAAGATCGTGGCAGCGGTGGACCCGACCCGCTCCGCCTTGAACCGGGAGCTGATGACGTCGACGGCGACCATGACCGTCACCCTAACCAGCGGCCGCCCGGTACCAGCCTGACGGCAGGGCGGCAGAATCGAGCGCTCATCCCCGAGCCTCCGCGGCCGGCCCGCCTGGACGCTGGATTGAGCGCGTGGTTTTGCTCACAGTCGCTCACAGCAGGGGGTCTTTATCGGCCTTCTCCAGATATGAGGCACTTACTTACTCCGTGAGCTGTTCGAGTCCGAGACCGTCGTCACCCGTCGTGACCATCAGCTGCGCGAGGCCCTGAAGGCCCTCCTCGCCCGCCGGGAGATCGAGTCGGTCCTACCGGGCGTGTACGCGCTGCCCGACCATGGCGCGTTCCCCGAGATCAGGGCGCTCGCGCTGCGCCGGTACGACCCGGACGCGGTCCTGCTGGGGCGGGCGGCCGCCCGTCTCTCGTTCTGGCCGGGCCTGGAAGTCCGGGAGGTGGTGGCCGTGACCCGCCACTATCGAGCGCCGCAGACCGGATACCGCTTCGTCCGCCGTCAGCTGGCCCCGAGCTGTGGACAGAAGTCGACGGGTATCGCCTCAGCGTGCCGGCGCTGACCGCCCTGGACCTGTGTGAGGAGCTGGGTGGGGACGCCATCGACGAGGCGCTGAGACGGGGCAAGGCGACCCTGGCCGATCTGCACGAGGTGATGGCCCTGATCCACCGACAGCCGGGCAACGAGACGCGCCGGCGGCTGCTGCGCGAGTCGAGCGACGAGCCGTGGTCCGCCGCGGAGCGACTGCTCCGTCGGCTGCTGCGCGAGGCCGGGATCGAGGGGTGGCACGGGAACGTCGAGCTGACCATCGGTCGCAGCACCTACGTCGTCGACGTCCTCTTTCGGGGTGAGCGGCTGGTGATCGAGGTGGACGGTCGCCACTTCCACGGCGAGGCCCGGTTCGAGAGCGACCGCTGGCGCCAGAACGCGCTCGTTCTCGACGGGTGGCGCGTGCTCCGGTTCACCTGGACGATGCTCGAGCGCTACCCGGAGCGGGTGGTGGAGATGGTCGAGCAGGCGCTCACGGCAGGATCGCCCTCGCGTCGGGCGGCCTGAGCGTCATCGAGGCGACGCCGCATCGATGCGCGCTCGATTCTGCTCAGGAGACCCGCAGACCCTCCATCGCCTGCTTCGCCGGCTCGTTGTACTGCGGGGAGTTGCCCGGCACGGACGAGGCGAACAGGCCGGCGGACCCGTTCTCCAGGTCGACGATCACCACGGTGAGCAGCTCGTTGGTGGCCTCGAGCTCTGGGATGGAGAAGGTGAGATCAGACTCCATGATCCAGGCGTCGTGGCCGTCCACCGTCATCGCCTGGCTCTTGGTGTCGTTGCGGGTCACCTCGGCCTTCCCGTAGAACGTCCCGGTCACGCAGCGGAGCACGATCTCGGCACCGTCCTCGGGCTCGAAGAAGCCGTCTCCGGCCACCAGCTCGCCGACCATCACCGCGGCGCCCCAGCTCAGCTCGGACGTCTGCTCGGTCTGGACGAACTGCTGCAGCACGTCGCGCCCGAACGGTACGTCGTCCTCGGGCTGTGGAGGGCCCCACGGTGAGGGCAGTCGCGGGTAGGAGAGCGGGCCGCTGTGCACCCGACCGTCGTTGGGAGGCGGCGAGGGAGTGCTGCTCGCTTCAGGCTTCGGGCACACGTTGGCGCTGGGATCGCCTCCCGGCACACCGGGCAGCCCGCCCAGCACTCCACCGAGGCCGCGGATCGCCAGGACCACCAGCACGACGAGGACGACGACGACGGCGATCAGTCCGATCAGCCAGGCGCGACCGGAGCGCCCGGTGGGCGATCCGGGCGGACCTGGAGCCGAACCGCCCGGTCCCGCGGGATCGGTCCGTCCGGGTGGGGGAGCGGTCGGTCCGCCGCCCGGTTGCGTCGTCAGCTGACTGGTCCAGCCGCGGCCGTCCCAGTAGCGGTACGCGCCTGGCTGGTTGCCCGGGTCGGGATACCAGCCGGGTGCGCTCATGCTGGAGAAGTCTAGGCGCGCGGGTGGACCGCAGCAGGCACAATGGCGTGGTGGCCCAGTCCCTGATGGATGATCTCGCCGATCCGGAGGAGACGCCGACCCCTCGGCGTCCTCGCCGTCCGATCTCGGCGCTGACCGTCGTCGGTGTGCTCTTGCTGGTGGCCGGCCTGGGCTGCCTCGGGTGGGTCGCCTGGCAGTACTTCGGCACCAACGTCACGTCGGAGAAGGCGTTCCATGAGGAGACCTCGCAGCTGCGGGACAAGTGGTCGGAGCCGGCCGAGAAGCCCGACAGCGGAGCGGGCGACACGACGGGCAAGGCCGAGTTGACGCCGGCCGTCATCCCGGGGGACGCCATCGCGCTGCTGCGTATCCCAGCCTTCGGAGCCGACTTCGAAGTCCCGATCCTGTCAGGAACCGACCTGTCGTTCCTCAACCGCGGTGTGGGCCACTACACCTCCACCGCGCTACCCGGAGAGGTCGGCAACTTCGCCGTCGCCGGACACCGGGTCACGCACGGACAGCCCTTCGCCCAACTGCTCGAACTGGATGCCGGGGACGAGATCGTCGTGGAGACCCGCGATGCGACCTACACCTACGTGATGGACGGCTCGCCGCGGAACCTGACGGTGAACGACACCGAGACCTGGGTCCTCGACCCCGATCCACAGCAGCCCGGCGCCGAGGCGACCAAGGCGTTGATGACGCTGACGACCTGTCAGGACCTGTTCCACTCACCGGACCGCTCCGTCGGATTCGCCCACCTCGCGAAGACCGTCGAGAAGCCGTAGCCGGCAGCACGCGCAGGGCCTCGTGATTCTTGACTCCAGAAGACCGCAGCTGTATTGTGGACTAACAATTAGTGCACGAAATGATAGGACGCAAAGTGACGACGACGATGAACGAGGCCGAGAAGTTCGCTGCCGATGAGAAGCGCAGCCTGGACTTCGTCCAGCGACTGATCGCTTCCTCCGCCATCGGCCTGTTCATCGGCTCGTTGGCCGTCGTGCTGGCGGCTTATCTGGCGGCGAGCGGCGTGCACGTCCTGCCCCGGGCCGATGTGATCGGGCTCTGGGTGATGACGGGCGTGATCGGCCTGGTCACCGCGGGTGCCGTCCTGGTCCTGCACCGTCGACATGTCTACTCACCCTGGGTGCTGCTGGGTCTGCTGCCGATGGCGGCCTCGGCGTACTGGATCGTGTGAGCGGGCTCTCGGGTGGAGGTCGCAGCGTGAGCTCGGGGTCAGATTCCGCCACCGACCTGCTGGCCCTGGAGAGCCAGGTCTGCTTCGCGCTGGCCGTGGCCTCCCGGCGGGTGATCGGTCTGTACCGGCCGGTGCTGGAGCCGCTGGGACTGACCCATCCGCAGTATCTGGTGATGCTCGCGCTGTGGCAGCACGAGCCGTTGTCGGTCCGGCGGCTGGGTGAGCTGGTCAGCCTCGAGCCGGCCACGCTGTCGCCGCTGCTGAAGCGGCTGGAGGCCATCGGCTACCTGCACCGCACCCGAGATCGAGCGGACGAGCGGAGCCTGCGGGTCACTCTCACCGAGGCGGGGCGTGCACTGCGGGAGCAGGCGCTGACGGTTCCCCCGACGATCATGGCGAAGCTGGAGATGGACGCGGAGGAGCTGCGTGCCCTGCACGCGGCCCTGACCGAGGTGATCAGCCACACCGAGGGCAAGGTCTGAGCGCCCTCGGTGTGGCCGGCTCGTCGATCAGGCGAGCAGTCAGGCGGAGACGCCGGCGAGCTCGGCGACCTCGTTGACGACATCGGCCGGGAAGCGCTGGGCGGAGATGACGACGGCTCCGGTGTCCCGGACGGCGGCGGCGATCGAGCGGGCCCAGGTGTTCTCGAACAAGAACACGAGCACCGACGTGCCGGGCTCGACCTCCTCGATCAGCTCGTCGAGGTCCTCCTGCCCGACGAGTCCGCTGCCGGTCGTCTCGATCAGCGTGAGATCGAACTCGTCGCCGAGGTTCTCGATCTCGAGGACCTCGGTGCTGCCGTCCTGCGCCCGGCGAACGAGGACGAGGTCGAGGAGCTTGATCACGCCGCTGTCCGGACCGCCTCGCGGATCTGGTCGGGGACGTGCTCCGAGGGGAAGGCCACGACGTACAGATCCGCCGGGCCGTAGGTCTCCACTGTCTTTGTCATCACTCTCTGATCATGGATGGCCGTGGTGGCCGAGGCGACTCTGTCTCTCCTCCTCGCACGGCCCGCCGATCGATCAGGGCATCGGCACCGGTACGTCGATGCCGCCCTCGACGGTCAGCCGACCGGCGATCGTGGTGATCGTCGGCGCCGGGACGAAACCGCCGGCGAGCAGCGCCTCGCCCTGCCGGAACCGGGAGGACTGGGCGAGGAGCTGGCGGGGGACGAAGCCGAACAGGTCGCCGAGCTCGGCCAGGTCGTTGGGTGAGTTCATCCGCATCAGCGTCAGGTTGTCGCACTGGGAGACGATCCCGGTGTGCACCTTGGACGGGCGCTGGGTCGACAGCAGCAGCCACAGCCCGTACTTGCGTCCCTCGGCGGCGATCTGGATGATCCGATTGCGCACCGCGCGACCGAGCAGCGACTCCAGATCCGGCGAGCAGAGGTTGTGGGCCTCGTCGATCACCAGCAGGACCGGTCTGCGCTCCTCGCGCCGATCCCACAGGTCGTTGAGCACGCTCAGGGCGACGGTGAGCTGCTCGTCCTGGCGTTCGAGGCTGCCGAGATCGAGGACGGTGGCCGGCGGCCGCTCCGCGATGATGTCGGCGGCCGCGGGACGGTCCAGGGCCCAGATCTCCCAGTCGAGCAGACCGAGGTTCTCCAGCCTGCGGCCGAGCGCCTGGGCGCCGGGATCGGTCGAGGTCTCGAACGACCGGGCGAGGGCCACTGCGTCGAGGTCTCCGTGGTTGGCGTACGCCGACGGATCGAACTGATGGTGCACCATCGCGTTGAACTCCTCGCGGTGGATCACCGGGTCGAGTCGCATCAGGGCGCCGCGCGACGCCAGGTCGAGCGATCGCAGCCGGGCCCGCAGGGCGTCCGGTCCGCCCCCGCGGCGCAGCACCCGGACGGGACGGTCCGCGAGCTGACCGACGGTGTCCGGGTGCACGTGCGGCAGGGTCTCGCCCAGCCGGACGAAGTCGCTGTTCGGATCGAAGATCACCATCGGCAACCGGGTGCGCAGCAGGATCTGCTCCAGCGCCACACCGAGCGCGTACGTCTTCCCCGACCCGCTCTGGCCGCACCAGAACGTGTGCCGGTTGATCCGCTTGGGGATCAGCCCGACGGGGACCGACGGATCGCTGGCCAGCGTGCCGATCGGCAGGGTGGCGCCCGAGTCGACGAAGTGCGCGCGGACCGCTGCCGGGTCACTGCGCCGTGCCGACCCCGACCGGAAGGGTGCGGGTGTGACCCGGCCGGCCAGGATCGAACCGGCGGCCCAGGTGGTGGTCTCGGTGACCTCGTCCACGGATTCGACGTAGCCGAGGTGCTCGGCACCCGCACCGTCGGCGATCGTCACGTAGTCGCCCGGGCGCAGACCCTCCTCGGCTGAGGTGCGCAGCCGGAACGATCGCCCGTCGGGCGACGACACGATGGTCGGTGGACCCACCTCTTCCGACTGGCTCGCTGTCTCTGCCATCTGACCCTCCAGGCTCGTCGTCTCCACCCGAACCGTGGCACGTCCGGCCGGGGCGGGCAACGGCTGGCAGTCAGAATCCCCCGGCTAGGGTGAGACGCGTGACGTCAGCAGTCGAAGCAGCCGACCACCGCGCTCTCGTCGACGCCGTCCGCGATCTGGCGGTGATCCACGGCGAGGTTCGGTTGGCCAGTGGGCGGATCGCCGACTACTACGTCGACCTGCGACGCGTGACCCTCGACGGTGCCGCCGCGCCGCTGGTCGGCCGGGTGATGCGCAGTCTCGTCGCCGACTGGGACTTCCAGGCCGTCGGCGGACTGACCCTCGGTGCCGATCCGGTCGCGACCGCGATGCTGCACGCCGCCGCAGCCGACGGGGGTCGACTCGACGCGTTCGTCGTCCGCAAGTCCGAGAAGGCCCACGGTCTGCAACGTCGCATCGAGGGTTCGCCGGTCGAGGGCCGACGGGTGCTGGCGGTGGAGGACACCAGCACCACGGGCGGGTCGGTGCTCACCGCCGTCGAGGCGCTGCGGGAAGCGGGTGCCGAGGTCGTGGGGGTGGCGGTGATCGTCGACCGCGACACCGGGGCGAGGGAGAAGGTGGAGTCGCTCGGACTGCCGTATCGGTACGCGATCTCGTTGGCGGATCTCGGGCTGTCCTGACCTCTCCCCGGGTGGGTGCCGCTGGCGCGCACTAGGGTGGGCCGCACCTTTGAGGTTAGGAGCACCCCGATGGGAACAGCCATCACCGTGATCATCATCCTGTTGGTGATCGTGGCGGTCATCGCTCTGGTGGCGATGAGTGCCTACAACGGCTTCGTGAAATCGCGCAACCTGATCCAGGAGTCCTGGCGCCAGGTCGATGTCGAGCTCAACCGACGCTACGAGCTGATCCCCAACCTGGTCGAGACCGTCCGCGCCTACGCCGCTCACGAGCGCAACACCCTCGAGGACATCACCCGGCTCCGGAGCCAGGCTCAGCAGCTGTCCCAGTCCGAGGGAGGGCTGCCCAGCCAGCAGCGCGCCGACGTGGAGGCAGAGCTGTCAGGCGCCGTGCGCAACCTGATCGTCAGCGTCGAGGCCTATCCCGATCTGAAGAGCAACACCAACTTCCTCGAGCTGCAGCGCCAGCTCGCCGAGACCGAGGACCGGATCGCCAACGGTCGGCGCTACTACAACGCGAACGTGCGGGTGTACAACACCAAGGTCGAGTCCGTCCCGACCAACATCGTCGCGAACGTGTTCAAGTTCGAGAAGGCGACCTACTTCGAGGTCAACGACCCGGCCGTGCGGCAGGCACCGAACGTCAGCTTCGGTGAGATCGCCTATCGCGGCGATCAGCAGCAGCCACCGGCGGCCTCCCAGGGCCAGCTGCCGCAGCAGGGCGCCCCCGGATTCGACGGCCTGCCGAATCCGCAACAGCAGTACGGGCAGCCGCAGCAGTACGGGCAGCCACAACAGCAGTACGCGCCGCAGGCGTATCAGCAGCCTCAGCCCCCGTACCAGCAGCCGCCGCAGCAGCAGTACGCCCCACCGTCGCCTCAGGGCCAGCAGCCGCCTCAGCACTCGGCCCCGCCCCAGCACTCGGCCCCGCCTCAGCACTCGGCCCCGCCTCAGCACTACGCCCCGCCGCAGACCGGCGCCGGGCAGTCGCGGCCGAGTCCGTCGGGTCAGGGCGGCTATGTGCCGCCCCGATCGAGCGAGCAACCCGGTTCGCCGTCGTCGGGATCGCAGCAGAGCGGCGGATCCTCGGGTGGCTACCAGCCGCCCAGCACGCAGTGATCGAGCACAGAGGGTGATCTACCGGCAGCTCGGACACTCAGGTCTCACCGTTTCGGTCGTGGGGCTCGGGTGCAACAACTTCGGCGCGCGGATGGCGGACGCGGACGTCGTGAAGGTCGTCGATGCGGCCATCGAAGCGGGCGTCACGCTGTTCGACACCGCCGATGTGTACGGCAACGCCGGCGGGTCGGAGGCGCTTCTCGGTCAGGCGTTGCGGGGCCGTCGGGACGAGGTCGTGATCGCGACGAAGTTCGGCATGGACATGGGCGGAGCCAACGGACCGGACTGGGGTGTGCGGGGTTCGCGGCGTTACATCCGTCTCGCCGTCGAGGGCTCGCTGCGCCGGCTCGGAACGGACTGGATCGACCTCTACCAGCTGCACCGACCCGACCCGCACACGCCGATCGAGGAGACTCTGGCCGCGCTGTCGGAGCTGGTGACCGAGGGCAAGGTCCGCTACCTCGGATCCTCCAATCTCACCGGCTGGCAGGTGGTCGACGCCGACTGGACGGCCCGCTCCGGGGGCTACCAGGCGTTCGTGTCCGCACAGAACGAGTACAGCTGGCTCCATCGCGAGGTCGAGGGCGAGCTCGTGCCGGCACTCGAGCACACCGGCCAGGGACTGCTGCCGTTCTTCCCCCTGGCCCGCGGCCTCCTCACCGGCAAGTACCGACGAGGAGCCACCGCGCCGGACGGCACCAGATTGGCAACCCAGTCCGAGGTGCTGGCAACAGCCGACTTCGACACCGTGGAGGCACTCCAGTCGTTCGCCGACGAACGTGGACTGACCCTGCTCCAGATCGCGATCGGCGGGCTGGCCGCGATGCCGACGGTCGGCTCCGTCATCGCCGGGGCGACCAAGGTGTCCCAGATCGAGGCCAACGTGGCGGCCGGGCTGTGGCAACCCACCGCCGAGGACCTGCGGACCCTGAGGGACCTGACCGCCTGAGGCCGGGTCCCCTTGCGTGGCTCGCTACCGTCGAGCCATGAACGCCCCGCCCGGCTGGTATCCCGATCCGGCGGGTGCGCCGGATCGGTATCGGTACTGGGACGGGCAGGCCTGGGGTGCGGCCGTCACCGATCGGCCGGACGCAGGCCCGCCGATGCAGGCGCTTCCTCCGCCCCGATCGGGCCCGGCACCGGGGTCCGGCGTGCGTCAGCCCTCCGATCCCCGTCTCCTCGCCCAGCCGCCACGTCGGCGCTGGGGCTGGTGGCTGGGCGCCGCCGCGGTGCTGGTGGCCCTCGTCGTCGTCGCCGTGCTGGTGGTCCGTTCGGTCGGTGGGGCGTTGGTCGAGCGGCCCACCACGCCCGGCGAGGACCAGAGCCTCGATGATCCCTGCGCGAGCGCGATGACCTCCAGCAGCCCCGCGGCTCCGTCGGCGGGCGACCGCGTACGCAGCGGCGAGCTGTCCTATCCCCGGCTACCGGCGCCGTTCGGAGCCCCGATGGGTGACGACCGCACGCCCTTCGGCCACGACGTGCAGAGCCAGCAGGCCCTGGTCGAGCGATCCGCCGACGGCGACACGACGTGGGTGGCGTGGGCGCTGATCGCTCGGCTCCTGGCCGGGGACGGGTTCTACGGCCCCGAGCAAGGCGCGGGCGTGGTGGCCGACTGCGTGGTCGCGCTCTTCTATGACAACCACGAGATCAACCGGACGGACACCCGTCGCGAGGCGCTCACGGTCGACGGCCACGAGGCGTATCTGATCGAGGCGCACCTGACCTTCGACATCCCCGGCATCCGCACCAAGGGGGAGACCATGATCGTGGTGGTGGTCGACGTCGGCACCAACGGCGAGGCCGGGCTGTTCTATGGGACCATTCCGGACACCTCGCCGCAGTTCCTGCCACCGATCCGGGAGGCACTGGCGGATCTGCAGGTCGGCTGATCGGCTCGCCGTGACCCTCAGGCGCGAAGGTGGGCGAGCACGGCGAGCACTCGTCGGTGGTGTTCCGGGCTGTCGGTGAGATCCAGCTTGTCGAACACACTGCGGATGTGTGCCTCCACCGTGCGGTCGGTCACGAAGATCCGAGCGGCGATGGCCCGGTTCGACAGCCCCTCGGCCAACAGGGCGAGCACCTCGTGCTCCCGGGCAGTGAGTCGAGCCAGCGGGGCGTCCCGGCGCGGACGGGCGAGGAGCCTGGCCACGATGGTGGGATCGATCACCGTCTGTCCGTCGTGCACGCGGCGGATCGCGTCCAGCAGGACCTCGGGATCCAGCACCCGGTCCTTGATCAGGTAGCCGACCGAACCCGGTTGGTCCTGCAGCAGCCGCATGGCGTAGCTCGACTCCAGGTACTGCGACAGCAGCAGCACGCTCACGGCGGGATGCTCCGACCGGATGACGAGAGCGGCTTCGAGTCCTTCGGTCGTGTGGGTGGGCGGCATCCTGATGTCCACGACGGCCACGTCCGGGTGCGCCTCGTCGACGGCCCGCAGCAGCGCCACCGCGTCGGGCACCTCGCCCACGACCTCCAGGCCGGCACCGGCCAGGATGGCCACCACGCCGCGCCGCAGCAACATCATGTCGTCGGCCACCAGCACCCGCAGTCGTGCGTCGGCAGCACCCTCGGATGGCGCGGGCGCAGTGTCCACGGCAGTGAGCGTAGGCCTCCCGTCGGGTCGTGGGATCCGTGGCAGCACGAAGACGCGATGTGGTGCTGCCCCGAATCCGCCGACCCCTGCGAAGCCCCTACCGTCGGAGGCGATGAGAGGGAGTGGTCGAGGTGAGGTGTACCAAGACGGTCGGGGTCGTGGCTCTGGTGGCGACGGCGCTGCTGCTGGTCTCCTGTGCGGTCACGGGTGCCGACAGGGCGGGCGGCGTGCCGGCGCCGGTGACCCTCCGCTTCGCCAACACCTACTCCAACCTGACGTACCTACCGCAGGTCTCGGCCTTCGTCGACGCCGTGCCGGAGGTGTCGGGCGAGGATCTGATGATCGAGATCCACCACGAGTGGGGCCACTTCCGGCCCGGATACGAGGCGGAGCTCCTGCACGACCTCGCCGCCGGGGAGACCGACATGGCCTGGGTGGGCACTCGGGCGTTCGACCTGGTCGGCGTCTCGAGCTTCCAGGCCCTGACGGCGCCCATGCTGATCGACAGCTACGCCCTGCAGGCCGCGGTGCTGGGCAGCGACCTGCCTGCCGCGATGCTGTCGGCGATGGATCTCGACGGGGTCCGTGGGCTGGCGGTGCTGGGCGGTGGGCTCCGCAAGCCGTTCTCGGTCGACCGGCCGTGGCTGAGCGCCGCCGACTTCCGGGGGAAGAGCTTCCAGACGTTCGAGTCACGCCGGCAAATCGAGGCCGTCGAGGCCCTCGGAGCCACCGCGAGGACCGACGCCCCCGCGGGCCTGGACGCAGGTCTCAGCGAGGGCACCATCGACGGCTTCGAGAAGCAGCTGTCGACCGTGGCGGTCAACGGCACCGAGCGGCTCGCCCCGTACGTGGCCGCCAACGTCAACCTCTGGCCGGAGACGCTGGCGCTGGTGATCAACGAGGACCGTTTCGACTCCTTGTCCGCGACCCAGCAGGGCTGGCTGCAGGAGGCGGCCACACGGGCCTCGCAGGGGTCGCTGACCGCCCTGTCCGACGACTCGAGCACGCTGACCAGGCTCTGTGCCGACGGACTTCGCGCGGGACGGGCGACGCCGGCTCAGCTCACCGAGCTCAGGAAGTCCTTCGACCCGCTGTACGCCGGTCTGGGAACCGATCCGGTGACGCGCCGAGCCCTGGGCGAGATCGAGCGGTTGAAGCGGGGCATCCCCGATCACGGTGCGGCGGAGCTGCCGGTGCCCGAGGGATGCACCGGACGCGCTCCGGTCCGACCGAGTCCGACACCGAGCACGTCCGGGACGGCCAGGGGCACCGGCGCCGCGGCGCAGGCTATCGAGGGTGTCTACCGGTGGGAGCTCACCGCGGCGGACGCCGAGGCCGCCGGGGTGCAGGAAGACGACCGCTATCCCTGGCCCCATCTGATGACGATGACTCTGGCCGACGGCCGGTGGTCGCACCGGGTGCGGGACGCGCGACAGGATGCCGACTACGGCGGCGGCCCGTACGCCGTTCGTGGCGACGTGCTCGATCTGACCTGGGACGACGACGGCTCGACCATGTCCTTCCACTTCGTCGCGGACGCCGAGGGCAACCTGACGCTGACCGCCGAGCCGGGCGCCCGGGTGGACGACCACTTCGTGATGACGACGCACCCGTGGCAGCGCATCGGCTGACGGCTGCGCCGTCCCTGCCGTCGCGCTCGACGCGTGCAGAGAGACCGAGTCGGACCGGTCGCCGGCGGTCAGGGGCATCCGACACCGACCTGCGTCACCTGGCGGCGGGAGACGACGGTGCCCCCCAGGGCGGCGACGCGGTCGCGGAGGTGCTGCGGCAGATCGAGCTGTTCCATCTCGTGCCGGCACGTCAGCCGGACCGAGGAAGCGTCGGATACGGCGAGGATGCGCACCTGCGTGGCTCCCCGCTGCCACGCGGAGTCGATGAGTGCCCGGGCACACAGGTAGATCGCGGCCTCGGCCTCCGCGGGTGAGCGGGCGGCGTCCTCGACCTCCACGTCGACCGGCAGCGGAGCGTCGATCGACAGGTTCGTCAGGGCAGCCGCGAGCCCGTCGTTCGCGAGCTCGGCGGGGAAGATCCCGCGGGCGAGGGTGCGCAGGTCCTCCAGAGCCGCCCGCGTCTCGTCGACGAGGCTGTCCAGGACTCGGGCGCCGTGCGCATCGCCGCCGTCCCTCGCGGCTCTCGAGGCCACCTGCAGCCTGGTCCCCAACGCCAGCAGATGCTGCTGGGCGCCATCGTGCAGGTTGCGTTCGAGGAGTCGTCGTCGGGCATCGGCGGCGGCCACGATCCTGACCGACGACTCGCGCAGCGCGTGGAGCTGAAGAGCCGATTCCGTACTGAGCAGCTCGTTCTCCATCCGCAACCGCAGCGTGGGGCCGATGCTGCTCATCAGCTCCGTCGCGCTGGCGGTGTGCAGGATGGTGGCGATCCGCCGATCTCCGAAGCGGACATCGGAGCTGACCAGGTCCAAGACCGTGGCGGGATCGATCTCGCCGGCGCCGGTCATCAGCCGTCGGGACTCAGGGAGCCAGTACGCGAGGATCAGCCGAGGGTCGTCGAAGGCACGTCGCAACGCGTCCTGGAGATCACCGGCCGGCGTGGTCGCCGACAGCATCAGATCGCTCACCCGTCGGCGCCGTGTCCAGGAGTCGGCCGCGGCCGCCAGCTGGGCGATCGAGAGCAGCCCGACACCGGCGCACCCCGCGATCCAGAGGGTCGAGACCTCGACCCGGGCGGGATCGCCCGAGGTTCCCGGCGCCACGACGGCGAGGCCGATGGCGCAGGCGGCGATGAGGGCCATGCCCACCCCGGCGACCCCGAGCTCGAGACGGTAGGCCGAGGCCTGCCAGGCACTCCTCGCCAGACCCGCTGCCGCAGCGGCGATGGCCGTCGCCGAGATCCAGGCGAGCACCGACGTCACCAGTCGAGCCAGGGGAGCGGCGGCCTCGATGGCGAAGGGGTTCATCAGGCAGCTGGTCCAGCACGCAGGATCGCGGAAGGGGTCTTCCAGGGCGACTCTCGTCGCGAAGGTGATCCCGGCAGTCACCCAGCCGACGATCAGCAGCGCGCGGGTGCGGTCGGTGGAGCGTCGTCCCGGAAAGGTCATGGCGGCCTGGATGAGCAGGGCCGGCAGGGCAGCGGACAGAGCGTGGGCGAGCGCCACCGCCGACGGGGGTGCGGCGCCCCAGGCGATCCAGAACGGGGTGAACCAGCAACAGCCCGCGAGCAGCAGGACGAGTCCGGTGTCGCGACGCGCCGAGACGAGGAGCAGGGCGATGCCGGTGCCGACGAGCGCCAGGCCCGCGCCGATCACCCAGCCGGTCAGCCCGGGCTGACGGACGATGACCGTGAACGGGCGGGCCGGGCCGGTGGCGACGATGACCGCGCCGCTGATCCAGATGAGGACGAGGATCGACAGGAACCCGGCGGCCAGCGTGCGGCGCTGGCGGGGCCGCGCGGCCGGTATCTCGGCAACGGGCCGACCAGCCAGGTCGCCGGAAGACGCGGTCATCATGGCGGCCCGTGATCGTCCACGGGCAGACAGATGCGTACGGTCGTGCCCTGCTGCGGGGGACTGTCGATCTCCAGCGTGCCGCCCTGGGCGGCGACCCGGTCTGTCAGGCCGGTCAGGCCTCGACCGGACGCCGGCAGGGCGCCGCCGACACCGTCGTCGGCGACGGTGACGACGACGTCGTCCCCGGAACGGCCGATCGTGACGTGCGCTCGGCGGGCCCGTGCGTGCTTGACGACGTTGGTCAGGGCCTCGCTGACGCAGTAGTACACGGTCAGCTGGGTACCGTCCGGCAGCTCGAAACCGCTGACGGCGAGGTCGAGCTGGACCTCCAGGGGCGCAGCCGCGCGCGCAGCGGTCTCGATGGCCGGCCCGAGTCCTTGGCGTACCAGGGTGAGCGGGAACAGGCCGAGGGCCAGTGAGGACAGATCCGACCGGGTCAGTGTGAGGGCCTCCACTGCCTCTCGCAGCGACGTCGGTACGGGCACCGGTCGGCCCTCGAGTGCCGCCAGAGCTTCGGCGATCCGGTCCAACCGGACGTTGGCACCCTCGCGGAGCCGCCGGTCCAGGCGCAGGTCCTCGTCGTGCTCGGCCTCCAGCAGACGGCGCCGGACGGCCCGGACCTCGGCGGCGCGCGCGGCGACCGCACCCCTCAGCTGCCGATTGCGGTCATCGAGGAGGATCACCGAGCCCACCGCGGTCCGGAGCTCGGGCTCGGCGAGCAGACCCCGAGGGTGCTCGACGGTGGCGACCAGCTCGCCGGCGAGACCGTGGACGGAGGTTCGCTCGAGCGACCCGGCACTCGATCGGCTCGGGTGACCTGCCTCGCCCGCGTCTCCACCGCTGCCGCGGTGGAGGCGCAGGTCGGGGGTGCCCAGCGCCCAGGCCAGACCGGCCTGCAAGCCTCCGTCGGCGCCGATCTCCACGACGAGGTCGGACACCTCCGAGCGCCTGAACCCGCCGGCGACGAGGTCGAGCAGCAGGGCCGCGGACGCGGCCATCAGGGAGACCTCGTACAGCAGGAGGGTGAGCTCGGCGATGGTCGCCGTGGTGGCGAGCGACCGGGCCACGGCAGCGGTGACGACGGCCGCCGCGATGACGGCCGAGCACCACGCCGCCACGGCGCGGGACGACCGATACCGCCCAGGCGAGCGCAGGTACCGAGCGGTGGTGGCCGCGACCACACCCAGCGCCAGACAGGCGGCAGTCCTGGGATCGCTCCAGGCCTGGGGCATCAGCGAGAGCAGGTAGCCCGCCGCGATGACGGCCGCACCGACTCGACCCGGGTCGCGTCCCGTGGGGAACGTCAGCAGCAGGTGCACGAGGAAGCCGCGGTGCAGGTAGGTCAAGCTGCTCGCCACCACGCCGAACGGTTCGGGGAGCGCCGCGAAGTCGGCGAAGAACCACGACACGCCGGTCGCGAACAGGAGTGGCCCTGACCGGCTCCGCCGCGCGCAGACGGTGGCGACCACTCCGCAGGCCATCAGAACACCGCCGGTGGCCAGGTCCAGGACCACGGCCGAGGCCGGAACCGGCAGTGAGCGACCGAACCAGAGAGTCGCGACCGCGACGATCGTCCCGACCGCCGTCATCCACCTGGCTGCCCGGGCACGCGGCATGTGCTCAGCGTAGGGATCGCATGGGCCTGTGCCCACCCGCCGAGCCCGGGATTGGTGCCAGCACGAATGCCGCCGGTGTCGATCTCGGCTGGAATCGAGGCAGGCTCGAAGCCCGGATGTCGGGACCGCCAGTCCGAGCCGACAGTCCGGAGGAGACGACATGTCCAGATCAGGCGCGCTCATCACCTGGGTCGCGGCGCTGCTGCTGACCGTCGGGGTGATGCCGGCCGGTCGAGCGGTGGCCGACGAGCAGGGCCATGGTCGAGCCGGCGAGCTGATCGCCTTCGCCGCGGTGGTGCAGGGTCGCTCGCAGCTGTTCACGGTGCGACCCGACGGCACCGGGCTGACGAGGGTCGTCACCTCCCGTCCTGATCTGGACCTCCTGAAACCCGAGTGGTCCCCGGACGGTCGGACGATCGTCTTCGAGTGGGCGAATGACGTCGAGGGTCAGTTGGGCCGCGTGGACGTGGACGGACGGAATCTCCGTCTACGCCCGGTGACCGACTCGTTCGCGAGCGAGCCCACCTACACTCCCGACGGTCGTTGGCTGCTCTTCGAGAAGTTCCAGCTCGACCCCGAGGTCGACGCGATCTTCCAGACGACGCCCGACTGGCACGGCGAGCGCCAGGTCACCTTCCCGCCCACCGGCTCCTACGACACTGATCCAAGCGTCTCTCCGGACGGGCGATCGCTGTCCTTCGTCCGCATCCGGTCCGGCGACGACAAGCAGTCCGCCCTGGTCACCCTGGACCTGCGGACGGGACGGGAGCATCAGGTCACGCCTTTCTCGGCGAACGTGGCGGTCAAGCAGGACTGGGCGCCCGACGGGAAGCGGTTGACTTTCACCAGGGACGGGCACGAAGCCGTCCCCGGGATCTCTTCCAACGTGATGACGATCGCGCCATCGGGACGACACCAGCGAGCCGTGACGCAGTACGCCGGTGGAGAACGCAGGGCGATCGTCGGCTCCTACTCACCGGACGGCCGCTGGATCGTCTATCGAGAGGAGTCGCCCGACGGGGCGAGGCTGATGAAGATCCGGACCGACGGGTCACGGGCGACCGAGGTGCTCGCCGTGCCGGGTCTCGTGCCGGCGTTCATCGACTGGGGGCCGGGGGTGCGCCGCCGTTGAGGCCCGCCGAGGTCCGCGGCTGAGTCAGCGATCCGCGGATCGCGGGGTGTCCACCGAGGTGTCCACCGCAGCAGCCGCGTTCAGTGCGGTCTTGGCGCGACGCTTGTGCAGCACGTACTCCAGCACCATCGGGATCACCGAGACGAAGACGATCAGGATGAGTGCGGCTTCCAGGTTGTGCTGGATGACCGGGATCCGCCCGAGGTAGTACCCGAGGATCGTGATCCCGCAGGCCCACAGGATGCCGCCGATCGCGGTGTAGGTGATGAACTTGCGGAAGTCCATCTTGCCCACGCCGGCGACCAGGGTGACGAAGGTGCGCACGATCGGCACGAAGCGGGCCAGGATCAGGGCGCGGTTGCCGTACTTCTCGAAGAACACGTGGGTCTTGTCGACGTACGACTGCTTGAAGATCTTGCCCATCAGACCGGTTCTGGGCTTGAACAGCGGCGGACCGATCAATCGGCCGATCCAGTAGCCGCAGATGTTGCCCAGCACCGCCGCGATGGTCAGCACCGCGCAGACGAAGACCAGACTGTGGTCGATGATGCCCATCGAGGTGAACAGACCGACCGTGAAGAGCAACGAGTCACCCGGCAGGATGGCGAACAGTCCGCACTCGGCGAAGATGACGAAGGCGACACCCCACAACGCGTACGGTCCGAAGAACTGGATCAGGAACTCAGGATCCATCCAGGACGGCAGCAGCATCGGCGTCAGCAGGGCGGCGTCGAGCGGGGTCACCGGGTAAAGGCTACCGTTCGGCCTCGTGGAAACCCCAACAAACGACGACGTGAGCCTGGGCACGCTACCAGAGGGGCCACTGGACTACGGGGTGGGTCCGCATCCGCCGCCGTGGCCGGTCGGTTCCCAGTGGGACCCCGATCTGCTGGCCGAGGGTGACCGGCGCAACGTCGCGGACGAGTTCCGCTACCGGACTGTCGCCTCGATCGTCGCCGAGCTGGACACCCGACGCCATCCACTGCGGGTGGCGATCCAGAACTGGGAGCACGACTTCAACATCGGCTCGATCGTGCGGACGGCCAACGCGTTCAACGTCGCGGGCGTGCACATCCTCGGTCGGCGGCGCTGGAACCGGCGCGGCGCGATGGTCACCGACCGCTACCTGCACGTGCACCACCATCCGGACGTGGCTGCGTTCACCGGGGCGATGGCCGCCGACGGATACGCGATCGTCGGCGTCGACAACCTGCCGGGGTCGGTGCCGCTGGAGTCGACTCGGCTGCCGGAAAGGGTCTGTCTGGTCTTCGGATCCGAGGGCCCGGGGTTGACCGCCGAGCTGGTCGCGGCGTGCGAGCAGCTGGTGTCGATCAGTCAGTACGGTTCGACCCGATCGCTGAACGCCGGAGCGGCGGCCGCCATCGCGATGTACCACTGGTCTCTGCAGTGGGCGTCACATTCTTCCTTGAGGTCCACCTTTCTTCCTTCTATGATGGATTAATGGCGCTGAACATCAAGGATCCAGAGACCGATCGCCTGGCTCGCGAACTCGCCCTGGCGACCGGCGAGTCGATCACGGAAGCGGCCAAGATCGCCATCGAAGAGCGCTTGGCGCGGGTTCGAGCTCGCAAGGAAGCGGGAAAGGTGCGAGTGGACCTCGATGATCTGATCGAGCGAGCGCGCGCTGCGATCGTTCTCGACGACCGCAGTCCTGACGAGATCATCGGCTACGACGATGATGGTCTGCCTCGATGACTGTCGTCGTCGACTCCTCCGCCATGATTGCGGTTCTGTTCGGCGAGCCGGATGCTCGCTTTTACGCGGGTGCCTTGACCAAGCAGGTCGGTGATCTTCACGTCAGCGCGGTGAGTGTGGTCGAGACAGGCATGGTTGTGGAGTCCAGGCTCGGAGCCGGGTCCGCGGCCGATCTGCAGACGCTGATCAGCCGCCTGTCGATGCAGGTCGAGCCGGTCACGCCCGCGCAGGCAGATCTCGCTATCCGAGCATGGCGGCGTTTCGGTAAGGGCCGCCACCCGGCAAGACTCAATCTCGGCCACTGCTTCTCCTACGCCTTGGCCATCTCCTTGGGTGCGCGCCTCCTTTACAAGGGCGATGACTTCTCCCAGACCGATGTCTCGGCGGCGCTCAGCTAAGGGATCGGTTCACGGTGTCGAGGCGGCAGCAGCACGCCGAACACCGCCATCCCGACGACCGGCAGCAGCGGCCAGACCGGGTTGAGGCCGTTCGGTCCGACCATGCCGGCGGTCGCCATCACCGCGAGCCCCGCACAGACGCAGAGCGCCGCGCAGATCGGGCGCCAGGTGGCGGGGGAGGGCCGCGGGTCCGGGCGGGGGGACTCGAAGCGGCCGAAGATCAGCACGAACCCGTACGTGACGGCCAGCAGCACCAGCCACCACACCGGGCGGGTCAGCCACCACAGCGCACTCAGCGGTTCCAGGCCCAACCCGA
Source organism: Microlunatus sp. (assembly GCA_036524985.1). Classification (GTDB taxonomy): domain Bacteria; phylum Actinomycetota; class Actinomycetes; order Propionibacteriales; family Propionibacteriaceae; genus Microlunatus. The sequence continues at coordinate 51,878 of DATDBH010000113.1, forward strand.
ACCCGCCGAGGGCGACCAGCAGCGAGGACACCGCCACCATCGCGGTCAGGTGCCAGAGGAACCAGGTCATGATCCGGGAGTTCACCACCACGGTGACGAGCCAGACCCGGGGCCGCTGCAGCCAGCGGGTCAGGGGAGCCTCGGCCAGCAGCACCAGGCCGGCCTGCAGCATGCCGAGGAAGGCCATGGTCACCCGGGTCGGGTTGGAGTTGCTGATCTCGTCACCGGCGGCCGTGATCATCGACACCGGGTACGGTCCGAGGCCGACCAGCACGGCGAGACCGAGGGCGCCGATCCCGGCCAGCAGCAGCTTGCGGCGGACCGTGGCCAGCCGCCCGTCCAACCAGGCGTACCCGAACTGGTGGAAGCTCGCCCACACGATCAGGTAGTTGGGGTAGCCGGCGAGCTCGGAGCCGGTGCCGATGCTGACCACGTCGACCAGCCCGGCCAGCACCACCCCACCCGCGATCGACCACCAGCCGAACCGCTCCCAGAGCACCAGGCAGGCGGGGGCGAAGGCGATCACCAGCAGGTAGGCCGCCAGGAACCAGGTCGGGATCAGGGCCATCTGCGAGAGGATCTGGACCCGTTCGGGCGTGACCCCGGCCGCCAGCATCAGCACACAGGCCACCAGCCAGACGAGCAGCAGCGGGATCAGCGGCAGGCCGAGGCGGCGCAGCCGGGCCCGCAGCCAGCCGCCGTACCCGAGGCCCTTGCGTCGGGCGGAACGCCAGGACAGGCCGTTGGCGTAGCCGCCGACGAGGAAGAACACCGGCATCACCTGGAACACCCAGGTCAGCGGATGCGACCACGGTGCGTTGTCGAGCACGCCGTGCGGCTGGATCCCGTCGGGATCGACGGCCACGATCGTCCAGTGCCCGAGCACGACCACGGTGATGGCGGCGGCACGGAGGAAGTCGATCACCCGATGCCGGGTGGATGGGGTGGCCGCGTCGACCCGCTCGGCTCGAGACATCTCGGGTCGGGTCGAGGCCATGGACGTCATCGTGTCACCGCGGGTGGCGCTCGGGTGGCCTTCGCGGCTCACCGTAGACGGGTGTCGGTGGTCACATCTAGGTTGTCTCGTGCGCCACCCGAATCGGCCTCCGCCGAGGGCGTCGCCCGGAGGTATCGGGGGATCCTTCGCGTCCTGGTCCCGTCGTGCCGAAGGAGCTCCACGTGCACCGTCCTCCTCATCCCCGTCGGCCCCGCATCCGTCGGCCGGGCGGGACCGCGCGCTTGGCGCTCACGATCACCCTGGCGCTGATCGCCGCCCTCGGGCTGGTGAGTCTGCCGCAGCCACCGGACGCGCAGGGGGCCGACCGGACCGCCGCGCTGGTGGGCAGCCTGCAGTCCGAGCTCGGTTGCCCCGAGGACTGGCAGCCGGCCTGCGCGCAGACCGAGCTGGCCAAGGATGCTGCGGGCGACACCTTCAGCGGGGTCTTCTCGATCCCGCAGGGGTCCTGGGAGTTCAAGGTCGCGCTCAACGACTCCTGGGACGAGAGCTACCGGGCCGATGGCACCCAGGGAGACGCCAACAGCCCGCTGGTGCTCGCCGGCCCGACCGAGGTCCGGGTGGTCTACGACGACACCACCCACAAGACCACCATCAGTCCGACCGATCTCGGCGGCGATCGCGTGACGGCCGCGGACCGGCGGCTGGCCACCGACAGCCTGCGAAACGGCCTGACGAAGGAGCGGTTCTACTTCCTGATGGCCGACCGCTTCGCCAACGGGTCGACCGCCAACGACCGCGGCGGACTGACCGGTGACCGGCTGGCCACCGGCTACGACCCGGCCGACAAGGGCTTCTACCACGGTGGTGACCTGAAGGGTCTGACCGACAAGCTGGACTACATCAAAGGCATGGGCACCACGGCGATCTGGCTGACGCCCTCGTTCAAGAACCGCCCGGTGCAGGGCAGCGGTGCGAATGTCAGCGCCGGCTACCACGGCTACTGGATCACCGACTTCACCCAGATCGACCCGCACCTCGGCACGAACGACGACATGAAGGGCCTCATCGCCGCGGCCCACGCCAAGGGGATGAAGGTCTTCTTCGACATCATCACCAACCACACCGCTGACGTCATCAGCTACCAGCAGAACCAGTACACCTACATCAGCAAGGCGGCCCAGCCGTACAAGGACGCCAACGGCAACGCCTTCGACGACGCCCCGATCGCGGACACCTCCGCGTTCCCCCCGCTGAACCTCCAGTCGTTCCCCTACACGCCGGTCTTCCCCACCCCCGCCGACGCCACCGCCAAGTCCCCGGCCTGGCTCAACGACCGCACGATGTACCACAACCGCGGTGACAGCACCTTCGAGGGCGAGAACAGCAACTACGGCGACTTCTTCGGCCTGGACGACCTCTTCACGGAGCGTCCCGAGGTCCTCACCGGCATGGAGGACATCTACAAGTCCTGGGTCGACTTCGGGGTCGACGGGTTCCGGATCGACACCGTCAAGCACGTGAACATGGCCTTCTGGCAAGGGTTCGGGCCGACGATCCTCAACCATGCCAAGGCCGTGGGCAAGCCCA
>DATDBH010000114.1:0-24628 GCA_036524985.1 Microlunatus sp.
GAGTAGATCGCGAAGCAGACCAGGTCGTCCAGTCGTGAGGTGGTCACCGGAGAAGTATTGCGCGCAACTGAATTGCCCACAATGCGATGTGGTGAGGCGTCGGTCACGTCGCTGCCGACCGGTACGCTCGCAGCGATGAGCGAGACCGCCACCACCGACCCGACCGTCAGCTACGCCCAGGGAACCGCCCGCGGCGTCTGGCGCGATACGGGACCTGGTGGCCCGTACGCCCGCTCGGCCGCCTTCCTCGGGCTGCCGTTCGCCGAGCCGCCGGTCGGGGCGCTCCGTTTCGGCGCGCCCGTCCCGGCCGCCGGCTGGGAGGGCGTCCGGGACGCCACCGCGTACGGTCCGACCGCCCAGCGTCGTGCGTTCGGTGAGGTCACCGCGATCCCCGAGCCGTCCATCCCGGGTGAGGCGACCCTGAACGTCAACGTGTTCACTCCCGTGCCCGGTCAGCCCGAGGCCGGCCTGCCGGTGTTCGTGTGGATCCACGGCGGCGGCTACAAGGCCGGTTCGCCGGCCAGCCCGTGGTACGACGGCCGCGCCTTCAACCGCGACGGCGTGGTGACGGCGACCCTCTCCTACCGGCTGGGGTTCGACGGCTTCGGCTGGATCCCTGACGCCCCGCACAACCGCGGGCTGCTGGACCAGATCGAGGCACTGCGCTGGGTCCGGCGCCACATCGCCGCGTTCGGCGGAGATCCCGCCAGGGTGACGATCGGTGGCCAGTCCGCCGGTGGCGGTTCGGTCTGGGCGCTGATGGTCTCGCCGGCGGCGCACGGCCTGTTCGGCGCCGCGATCAGCCACTCCGGAGCGCTGGACGTGCAGGCGGCCGAGACAGCCGAGGCGAACGGCGAGGCTCTGGCCGAGCTGGCCGGCGTCCCGTGGACCCGCGCGGGGCTGGCGTCGCTGACGGAGGACCGGATCCTGGATCTGCAGGACCGGATCGGTGTGCCGGAGCCGCCCTCCGATCTGGCCGGCGCGGTCGACGGCATCCTCGGCACCGGCGGGGTCTCGCTCGCCTTCCTGCCATACGTGGACGGCGCCGTGCTGGTGCAGCCGGTCCGGGAGGCGCTCGCGGCGGGGGTGTCCGCCGAGGTGCCGGTGATCACCGGTGCGACGGCACACGAGTTCACCGCCGTCGGGCCGATCCTCGCGCCGTTGCTGGCCACCGGCGACCTGGCCGAGGTGCTCCGCGGCTCAGCCCTCGGCTCGGTCGCCGATCGCCTCCTGGCGGCGTACGACGATCTGCCGGGCCTACCGGCCTTGGTGCTGGGCCAGCTGATGACCGAGCTCACCTTCCGGGTCCCGATGATCACCTGGGCCGACCTGCGCGGCACCGCACCGACCTGGCTGTACGACTTCCGGCTCCGGCACAGCGAGACGGGGCTGGCCGCGCACTGCGCCGAGCTGCCGTTCGCCTGGGACCTGTTGGACGCCCCTCTGGTAGCCGCATCGTGCGACCCGCATCCCCCGCAGGAGCTGGCGGATCTGATGCACCGCGGCTGGGTGGGTTTCGTCCATGATCATCGGGCGCCCTGGTCCGTCTGGAGTCCCGACGGACTGGCCGCCGTCTTCGACCGGGAGCCGTCCGTCGGTCCCGCCTTCGCCCTACAGCTCGAGATCGCCCGGGCCCTCCGAGATCAGTAGACGCTCCACCCCCACATCCCCACGACGCAAGGACGACGACGTGCCCAAGCCGCAGCCGAGGACCCTGACCGCCGACGACGGAACGATCTTCCGCGACCTCGACCATGATCAGCGGATGGCCCCGTTCGAGGACCCGCGGCGCACCCCCGCCGAACGCGCCGCCGACCTGGTGGGACGACTCTCGCTGGCGGAGAAGGCCGGCCTGTTCTTCCACGAGATCATCGAGGTCGGCCCGCAGGGCACGTTGATGGAGGGGGACGGCGCGGTGGCCCGCTCCTCCACCAGAGGCGTGGTCCTCGACAAGCTGATCAACCACGTGAACGTCCACGCGCTGCCCTCGGCCCGGGAGGCCGCGGAGTGGTCCAACGCCCTGCAGGAGCTGGCCGCGACCACACCGCACTCGATCCCGGTGACCGTGAGCACCGATCCCCGGCACTCCTTCAGCGAGAACAGCGGCGCGGCCTTCGCCGCCGGAGCGATGTCGGCCTGGCCGGAACCCCTCGGCCTGGCCGCGTTGCAGGATCCCGAGCGGGTCCGGGAGTTCGCCGACATCGCCCGCCAGGAGTACGTGGCCATCGGCATCCGGTCCTCGTTGCATCCGCAGGTCGACCTGGGCACCGAGCCGCGGTGGGGCCGGCAGTTCCACACCTTCGGCAACGACAGCGCCTTCGTCGCCGAGGTGGCGGCCGCCTACATCGACGGTTTCCAGCTCGATCGAGACCTCGGACCCAGCTCGGTGGCGACCATGACCAAGCACTTCCCCGGCGGTGGCCCGCAGCTCGACGGAGAGGACGCGCACTTCCCGTACGGGCGGGAGCAGGTCTATCCCGGGGGTCGCTTCGAAGATCATCTCGTGCCGTTCCGCCGGGCCATCGAGGTCGGGACGTCGGCGCTGATGCCCTATTACGGCATGCCCATCGGCCTGGAGCTGGGCGGGGCGGCGATCGAAGAGGTCGGCTTCGGCTACAACAAGCAGATCCTCACCGGCCTGCTGCGCGAGCAGCTGGGGTACGACGGCGTGATCTGCACCGACTGGGGGCTGGTCACCGGCACGGTCGTGTTCGGTCGTCCGCAGCCCGCCCGGGCCTGGGGGGTCGAGCACCTCAGCGAGCTGGAGCGCCTGGTCAAGATCATCGACGCGGGCGCCGACCAGCTCGGCGGCGAGGCTCGGACCGAGCTGCTGCAACTGGCCGTCGAGCAGGGGCTGCTCACGTCTCAGCGGCTCGACGAGTCGGTGCGACGGCTGCTCCTGGTCAAGTTCCAGCTCGGCCTGTTCGACGACCCGTTCGTGGATCCCGACGCCGCCGACGAGATCGTCGGCCGCGACGACTTCGTCCGCGCCGGTCGCCGGGCTCAGGCGGAGTCGATGGTCCTGCTGCACAACGCCGACGTCGACGGTGTTCCGACGCTCCCGCTGACCACACCGCTCGCGGTGTACGTGGAGGGCATCCCGGCGGCGGAGGCCGCCCGGCTGGGCGAGGTGGTCACCGATCCCGCCGCGGCGGACGTGGCCGTGATCCGGTTGCCGGCCCCCTTCGACCCCCGCGACGACCTGTTCCTGGAGGTCTTCTTCCACCAGGGCTCCCTGGAGTACCGCCCCGGGCTGGTGACCCGGCTCCGTGACATCGCCGCGCTCACTCCTTTGGTGATCGACGCGAATCTGGAGCGCCCGGCGATCCTGACCCCGTTCACCGCGTTCGCCAGCGCGATCCTGACCGACGTGGGCGCGTCACCGGCCGCCCTCGTCGAAGTGCTCGCCGGGACCACCGCGCCCCTGGGGCGGCTGCCCTTCGAGGTGCCGCGCTCGAGCGAGGCCGTCCGCAACTCCCACTCCGACGTGGCCGACGACAGCGAGGACCCGCTCTTCCCGCACGGGGCCGGGCTCAGCTACCCCTGAGCGCCGGGTTCCGCGCCCTGCTGCTGCACCTCGGGGATCACGTCACCGTCCCCTTCAGGCTCACGGTCCGGGTCACCGGACCACAGGTGATGTCCAGGACCGCCGTGAAGGGTCCCGGTTCGGTGCCCGGATCGAAATGCACGTCGATCGCCGCACTGCCCCCGGCGCCCACGTTCGCGGTCGGCGGATCGGCGCGCAACGCCGTCGAGCCGTGCGGCGTGGGGTCCTTGAGGGTCAGCAGGATCTGATCCTTGGGGATGATGGACGAGCTGAGATTGGTGATCGTCACCGTTCCCGACGTGGGCTGCTGCGGCCCGGTCTCCAGGCTCAGCTCGGTCGGGTCGACGGTGATCGAGACCGTTCCCGTACCCCCTTCGTCGTTGTCCGATGCCGGGTCACCCGGACCGAACAAGACGTTCACCGATCGGGTCACCAGGTCGTGGAACGTCTTCTGGCGGTAGCCGACGATGAAGGCGACGACCATCATCATCAACTGGCCGTTCGCGGAGGTGTCCAGCTTGTCGGCTGACCCGAGAGTGCCCAGGACGAGCGCGACGATGAGTACCGCAATGGATCCGTAGACGGCGCCGAGGACGGGCTGGAGCAGGGCCCAGGCGTTCCAGCGAAGTCGGTGTGCGGACGCCCGCGCGCTCTGCGCTCCGCCCGTGTCGGCGTAGCGCCGCCAGTTGGCGACCAAGCCGCGAATCGCATTGGTCGCTCCGCCGACGGCACCTGCCCACGGCACGATCACGGGAAAGACCTGCTGGAGGAGACCGCCCGGAGCGTACGTGGTGAGGCGCCACCACCCCACTTGCCAGGCGAGGAGAACCAGCATCAGCAAGCCCAGCTGCCCGAGGAGGAGTGCGAGCAGCACTCCTGGTCCCACCCTTGTCACCGAATCACCTGAATTGCGCTCGCCGACTGTCGTGGCAATGCTAATGACGACAGCGAGAATGCGCCAGAAATACTGCGGGCAGGATCGACTCGTGCACATTCTCGGGTGTACTTTTCGATGGCAGTGCCACTCGGAGTGCGGTGGAGGCGCGTGATGAAGGTTCGAGTGCCGGTCATCGTGAAAGACCCGGTCGTCGCCGAGTATCGAGACGTCGCTCCGACGGAATCGGTGACGATCGAAGAGACCCTGTTCCTGGATGGCCCGGTGTCACCGCGGGTGGCCGTCCTCGACTTCGAGCCGGGCGTCGGCACGCTGAACACCGTCGCCCGATATCTTCCCCCGGCACGTTCCCGCACGATCGGTGCGTACGAGATCCCGGTTCCGGTCACCGCCAGGAACCCGACCGTCCACCCGGTTGCGGGAGCGGTGTCGGTGTTCGGCGCCGTCCACAAGACGATGATCATGTTCGAGGAGGACGACGCCCTCGGGCGGGCAGTGGACTGGGCCTTCGATGCCCCACAGCTGCTGGTGGTGCCACGGGCCGGTGAGATGCCGAACGCCTTCTATGAGCGCGAATCCCACAGCCTCCAGTTCTTCTTCTTCAACGACCTCCAGCACACGACGATCTTCACGTCCAATTCCCAGGACATCGTGGCGCACGAGACGGCGCATGCCCTTCTCGACGGCATCGCACCGGATCTCTACGACGCGGTGACTCCGCAGGCTCTGGCGATTCACGAGGCGGTCGCCGACCTGGCAGCGTTGATCGTGTCGCTGCGCTGCCATGAGCTGACCCGCAAGGTGCTCGAGCACTCCGGTGGCGACATCGGCGACTCGAATGTCTTCAGCGGGCTCGCCGAGCAGTTCGGCATGGCTCTCGATCCGGATCGCAACTACCTGCGCAATCTCAACGACGATGCCACCATCGGCGGATCGGCGCCGGTGGCGACCGACGACCCGCACGACCTGTCGACGGTGATGTCCGGGGCGTTCTACCGGGTGCTGGTGCAGACCTATGACGAGCTGCGTCGCACCGACGTCCAGGGAGAACCGACACTCGGACAGAACGAGAAGGCGCTGTTCCTCGCCGCCAACCGCATCAAACGCGCCCTCATTCGCGGGCTCGACTACCTGCCGCCGGGGGACGTCAGCTTCGGCGACCTCGCACGCGCCGTCCTCGCCTCCGACGAGGCCTCTCATCCCGAGAGCGACACGATCCGGAACCGGCTGACCACCGAGTTCCTGCGCCGCGGTGTCGTCGCTTCGCGGGACGACCTCGACGTCGACACGAACCTCGAGCACCCGGCCGTCGCGGAGGTCGACGTCGATCGGCTGATCGCGTCCGACTTCGCCGCGTACGCATTCGCCCAGGCCAACACCACGCTTCTCGGGATCCCGAAGGGGACGCCCTTCGAGGTCAGGCCGCGCCTCGACGTGACCAAGCGCTACTTCCACCGGACGGGCGCGCACCTGGTGCGCGAGGTCCTGTTCAAGGTGACCTGGTCCCTGGTCGAGAACAACGCGTCCGGTGGTGGCCTACCGGCCAAGCGCCGCTATCGCTGTGGGACGACGCTGGCCATCGGCATGGACCGGGCCGCTCCCTACGTCCGAGCGGTGATCACCACCCGACGGGGTCGAACGGATCGGATGGCCACCGACGCCTTGTTGGCGCGTCTGATCGAGACCGAGCAGCTGTACGTGACCGCCTCGCCCCGCGATGCCATCGCTCCCCTTCGGAGCATGATCGAGGCCGAGATCGGTTCCGACGTGCTCCGGATCTCAGGACTCGCCCGAACTCTGCACGTGACCGGGAGCATCCGTGGCCGATGAGCTGACCGTCCGTTTCTACAACGTCCGCTTCGGGGACGCGATCCTGATCACCGTGCCGGACCGGAACCCCAGGAGCGGGCGCGTCACCACCCGACGGATCCTGATCGACGTCGGCAACGCTCCCCTGATCGCGGGAAGCGGCGAGGGCGGCAGCGAAGAGGTGTTCGAAGCCGTCATCGCCGACATCCTCGTCCAGCTCGGCGGCAAGCCGCTGGATCTCTACGTGATGACCCACGAGCACCTGGATCATGTCCAGGGACTGTTCTACGCGGCGACGAAGCTTCCCGCGCTCGACCTGGCGAAGCGGCTCAAGGTCAAGCACGTGTGGATGACCGGATCGGCGGACCCGGCGTACTACGACGACCCCCGACATGCCGAGGCCAAGAAGCAGAAGATCGCCTTCACCGAGATGTATGCACGGATCGCTGCTCACCTGGCCGCCAATCCACTGGCGGCGCGCGGCGTCCGGGAGATGCTGGCCAACAACGACCCGAGCAAGACTCGACAGTGTGTCGCCTTCCTCCGCGGTCTCAACCCGGCCAAGACGACGTACGTGCATCGTGGGATCGACCTCACAGGCGCCCATCCCTTTCGGGAGGCGTCGCTCGAGGTGTGGGCACCGGAGGAGAACACCGCCGACTACTACGGACGCTTCCGACCGCTCGACGGGGGTGTGGTCCCTCAGGTGCGCCTGAGCGCCGCGAGTCTCGATCGCCCCCTACCCCGACCGCGAGCCCGGCGGGTGGCCCAGCCGACACCACCCGCCGGCGTCGACGTCGGTGCGTTCCTGCAGCTCCTCGAAGCACGACGCGACGGGATCGTGGACAACCTGCTCACGATCGACAAGGCCGCCAACAACACCAGCGTCGTGTTCGCCCTGGAATGGCGCGGCTGGCGCCTGCTCTTCGCCGGCGACGCAGAGATCCGCAGCTGGAAGACGATGAATCGTGAAGGGGTCCTCAAGCCCGTCCACTTCCTCAAGGTGTCGCATCACGGCAGCCACAACGGCACCCCGACCGACGCGGTCTTCGACGCGATCCTTCCACCGATGCCCCCGGATCCCCGACCCCGTCGGGCAGGGATCTCGACCTGGACCGACACGTACTCCGGGATCCCGCACCTTCCGACCAACACCCGCCTGGGTGCTCGGGCGACCGTGGAATCGACGCTGGACCACAAGGACGACCTCTTCTACGAGATCACGTTTCCTGGCTGAGGGTGCCCCCGCCGACCGCAGATGTCAGCTACCGGGATCCCCTACTGGATCGTCGAGTTGGTGATCACGGGACTGCCGTTGCCGAGGTAGAAGATGCCGGGATAGTTCTGAAAGCTCTGCGGGGTTGATTGTCCGCTGGGCACGTAGGTGTTGTTCTTGCTCACCGATCTGTCGATGATCAGACGTCCGGTGCGGTCGTTGCTGACGTAGAAGATCGCGCTACCTCCAGCTTTCGCGGTGTTGTACTGGATGTCGCTACCGGCGATCTTGAGGTCGTAGGTTCCGCCATCGGTGTAGATCGCACCGCCGCTCCCGCCCCCCGGGGTTCCGGGCTTCGCCGGATTGGCGCAGCAGCCGATGGCGCTGTTGTACGTGATCTGGCTGTTGAGGAGCGTGATCGGGGTCCGCAAGCCGCTGATGGCGCCACCGTTGGAGCACTTGTTGCCCTGCCCGTTGGCGCCTCCGAAGGTGCTCTGGACGATCGCGACCGGCTCCTGATTGCGAGCGGCGTAGGACGCATCAAGATCATTCGGAGTCGACGAGCGCTGCGCCAGCACGCGAATGGCCGCGCCACCCAGGTCGGGACCGTTGGTGGCGCAGGTGTTGCGGACGAACACCGACCGCACGACCTTGAGCCGACCGCCGAGAGCGAAGATCGCGCCGCCCCCGTTCGAGCCCTGGCCGACATCGCCGGGTGACACGTACGTGGCGTTGGTGGCGTTGCCGTCAGCGAAGGTGATGTTCTGCACCGTCACCTGCGGCCACTGAGGCGCGTAGAGGCAGTTTCCGGACACGGTTCCCAGCGACGTGTCACAGGTGTCCATGTAGAGAATGCGGTTGGAGTTGCCGCCGGAGAGTGTGACCTTGCCGCCGCCGTCCAGGACGAGCTTCCTCGTGCTGTTGCGCACCTTGAGCGTCTGGGAGAGCGTGATCGTCAGGGGGTCTGGGCCACAGTTGAACGTGATCACTCCCCCGGCGGTCACCGCGGCCACGACGGCCGCCGACGTGCAGCTGGCCGGCGTGCCAGTTCCGATCACCCGGTCGGGCGCACTGACGTCCTCGACTCCCCATCCGGTCGGCACCGTCGCGGTGCCGGTCGGGTTGCCCGGGTTGAAACCGGGCGTCGTGCTGGGAGTGGCCGTCGTGAAGCCGGCATCTGTCGATGCTGACGTGTTTCCCACCGCATCGGTCGACCTGACCTGGAAGCGGTACGCCGTCGATGCCGTCAGACCGGTCAGCGTCTGGCTGTGCGACGTTGTCAGGGACGAGTCGAGGGTGGTGGTCGACCCGTACGTCGACGTCCTGCCGTACGCGATCTGCGAACTGGCCGGCTCATCCGTGGTCCAGCTGATGGTGGCGCCGCTCTGACCGACCGCGCTGACGGCCACGGCGCTGATCTGCGGAGCACGAGTGTCTGTCGGGGTCGGGGTCGGGGTGGTCGGAGTCGGGGTCGGGGTCGGGGTGGTCGGAGTCGGGGTCGGGGTCGGGGTGGTCGGAGTCGGCGTGGTGCTCGGTGTGACTGCCGCCGGGCTGAACACCAGGTCGACGTAGTAGTTGGTCGCGTTGTAGACCGACGTCGGAAACCCGGACGCGCCGTACCGGTACACCCCGCCGTTCGCGGGGACCGTGAGGTCGCCCCGCACGTAGCTCGAGTTGAAAAACCGCTCGTCCCCGGCATAGCGGCCACGCGGTGCGTAGTAGGAGGCGACCAGCCGCTGTCCCGCCGTCACCGCCACGGGGGCGGCGAACGTGACCACCTGCCAACCCGATGCGGTCTCGTTGGTGAAGGTCGCGGTAGCCAAACGGGTCCCGGATGCAGCCCAGAGGCTTCCCGTGTGCGTGCCGGTGTTCGCGGAACCCTTGTAGAATCGGATGCCGCTGACTCTTCCGTTCACCCTGGGAATGACGCTGACGCCGAGCTCGACCGGTGAGGTGTCCGGGTCCGACGCCATCGACGGAATGGCAGCGTCGAACAGGGTGACATCGCCTGGTGCGGCTTCGGCCGGCGGCGGTGCGACGAGTATCCCGACCATCAAGGCCATGGCACTCGCGATACCGACCAGTGTCGCCCGGAGACGGCTCTGGCTTCTGGCAAACCGCTGGTCGGACTCAGGCATGGCGTCTCCGAACTCGGGGATTGTGGGACCCGAACGGCCTAGTCACAGCGAGAAGGGGCCGACCCGGGGAAAGCACGAGACCGGAGTCTGCCATAACGTCTTGGTAACAGGCGAACGGGCGGACGGGTGAGCGATGCGCGAATGTGATCGTTCATCTGCCGGAGAAATCCCTGACCACCGAGGCGACCAACTCGCGGGTTCGACCATTCCGATGTCGCGAGACATCCAAAAGTCGGGCTGACAGGATTTGAACCTGCGACCCCGTGACCCCCAGTCACGTGCGCTACCAAGCTGCGCCACAGCCCGCCGCAGCCGTCCGGACGGGCCCGGCCACGAGGGGGAACTCTACTATGCCCGGCCGCCCAGGACGGAATCGTCGTGCTCCTGCGGGATCGGGATGGGCCGATCCCCGTAGTCGGGGCCTGCTCCATCCACTCTGGTGCTCAGCGTCGAGCGGCACCCCACCCGAACAGCGCCGCCATCCCGAGGATGCTGCGAGGAGCGTAGGCGGTGCGCCACAGACCACCGTGCACCGCGGCGTACGCCTCGTCCTGCCACGGTTGGTCGTGGGCCGGTCCCCCGCCGGTGTGCAGGTCGTGGACGAGCAGTGCGGCCATCAGCACGTTCGAGGTCGCGGGCTCGAACACCTCGACGCCGAAGCGATGGGCCCCGGCGTAGGCAGCCGCCAGCGCCCGGTTCTTGACCACTGAGCGGGTCCGGGTCGGCGGGGCGACATTCATCGACACCAGGGCACCGTCATGGCGGGCCAGTGTCGCCCGCCACCGTTGCAGCCGCTTGGCCAGCGCGTAGTTGGGACCCTGCTGCGGGATCAGGCTGTCGTTGATCCCCGGATCGGCCCCGGCCACGTACGCCCGGCGCAACAACCGGCCGCCGCTGAGGGTGCGCAGCGGCCGACCCAGGAGCTTCGCTGAGCGAGTGCGGGCGTCGTAGGCGCCGGTCGACGCCCGGACCGCGTCGGGCGGCACCGCGAACACGTCGGTGGGGGTGGCCAGGAACGCCAGAGCCGTCTCCGGGCGCTGCGCCAGCAGTCGGGTGCCGAGGACGTCGACCGCCGTCGCCACCCGGACGTTGGTGGCCCCGTCGGCGTACACGTAGTTGCCGACGACGAGCTGGTCCCCGCCGGAGATCTCGGCGAGCCAGTCGGCGATGGTCGGGGCCTCGGCCAGCAGATCGACACCGGCCGTGGTGGGGTCTGGCTCGCCGGTGCCGCCGTAGGTCGGTACCAGCAGCCGGCCGGCTCTGCGGTGAGCCTGCTCGAGCACTCGGGTCCAGATCGCCGGACGGGGCAGGTCGACGGCAGCCACGCGGGCGCCCCAGCGCAGCAGCGGGACCAGGGGTCCCATCTCGGCGCCGGCCCCGAGCACCGCGACGGTACGGCCGTCGAGCCTCAGCCACTCCGGGTGGTCGAGGACCTCGCCGACGGCGTCAGCCACCGACGGCTCCACCACACCGGCGGCGATCCAGGCATCGACCTGCCGCCGCAGCTCGTCACCGGCCAGCCGGCGACCGTGGAACGGCAGCGACAGCTCGGTCTCCGGGTCACCCGTGCCGACCACCTCGGCCGTCGTGGGTCGGTCATCACCGGCCGACCAGCTCTCCAACGGTGTCTCGGTCGCGCCGTCGCGGACCACCAGTCGGGACAGCAGGCTGTTCAGGCCCGCCTCGGCGATGGCCACGGCCGTGTCCCCACCGATCCCGGCCTCGACCAGCCGACGGAAGTGCACCAGGTAGTCGCTGCGCCAGCCTGCCTCCTGCTCGGCGGCCCGGGCGCCCGCCCCGTCGACGGGCCGGAGGGCGTCGGCCACCACCGCCCGACCGACGGCCGTGGTGCTCCGGCGACCTTGACCGTCCCGAGGAAACACCACCCCGTGCTGGTCGTTGGAATCGTGGTGCGTCGTTGCCCCCGGATCGGTCACGGCTTCATCCTGCCGGAAGCCGGACCGATGGTGCTGGCCCGGGAGGTCACATCACCAGAGGATCAACGGCTCTTCTTGCCGCGCTTCTCCCGGGCGCGCACCTGCAGGTGCACGGGTGTCCCGGTGAAGTCGAACTCCTCACGCAGACGACGTTCGACGAAGCGGAGGTAGCCGGCTTCGATCTGACCCGAGGTGAACAGGATGAAGGTGGGCGGACCGGACTGAGCCTGGGTGCCGAACAGGATCCGCGGCTGCTTTCCACCGCGGACCGGGTGCGGGTGCGCGGCGACGATCCGGCCGAGGAAGGCGTTCAGCTTGCCGGTCGAGATCCGCTTCTCCCAGTTGCCGAGTGCCTCCTCGATCGCCGGCTGCAGCCGGTCGACGTGGCGGCCGGTGCCGGCGGAGATGTTGACCCGCGAGGCCCACGCGAACTGCACCAGGTCCCGCTCGATCTCCCGAGTCAGGTAGCGACGGCGTTCCTCGTCGGTCAGGTCCCACTTGTTGAACGCGATCAAGAGGGCGCGGCCAGCCTCCTCCACGGAGGTGAGGATCCGCAGGTCCTGCTCGGTGACGGGTTCGCTGGCGTCGATCACCACCACGCAGACCTCGGCCCGGTCGATCGCGCCGTGGGTACGCAGACTGGCGTAGTACTCGTGTCCCGACGCCTCCTTCACCCGACGCCGGATACCGGCGGTGTCGATGAAGCGGTAGACGGTGCCGTTGACCTCGACCAGCTCGTCGACCGGGTCGACGGTGGTGCCGGCCGCGTTGTCGACCACCACCCGCTGCCGTCCCGCCAAGGTGTTCAGCAGACTCGACTTGCCGACGTTCGGCTTGCCCACGATGGCGACCCGACGCGGCCCACCGACCTCCTTGTCGGACTCCCGCGGAGCGGTCGGCAGCGACTCGAGGATCGCGTCCAGCATGTCGCCACTTCCCCGGCCGTGCAGGGCGGAGACCGCGTACGGCTCCCCCAGCCCGAGACTCCACATCTTGGCGGCCTCGGCCTCGGTCCGTGGATCGTCCACCTTGTTGACCGCCAGGACAACCGGCTTCTGGCTGCGCCGCAGCACGCGGACGACGGCCTCGTCCTCGTCCATCACCCCGACCGTCGCGTCCACCACGAACACCACGGCATCGGCCAGGTCGATCGCGATCTCGGCCTGCCCGGCGATCTGGGCAGCCATCCCGGTCGCGTCCGACGCCCAGCCACCGGTGTCGACGACCACGAACTGGCGGCCGTTCCACAGGGCGTCGTAGCTCACCCGGTCCCGGGTCACCCCCGGTACGTCCTGTACGACCGCCTCGCGGCGGCCGATGATGCGGTTGACCAGGGTCGACTTGCCCACGTTCGGGCGCCCGACCACGGCCACGACCGGCGGGATCTCCTGGGGGGTTGCCCCGTCCATCTCGTCGGCGGTCATCGGGTCACGCCTGCGGACGTGGAACCCGCCGGGGCCGGCCGCTGCGACGGGTGGGCGAGATCGGCGATCCGGTCGACGACCTCGTCGAGCGTCAGATGGGTGGAATCGACGACGACCACACCCTCGGCGGCCTCGGTGAACTGGGCGACGGTCGAGTCGTCGCGGTCGCGTCGGATCACCTGGTCGGTCACGTCGGCCCCGGTCACCCGCTCCCCGAGCTCCGCCTGGCGACGGGCCACCCTCGCCGACGGGTCGGCGACCAGCAGCACCCGCACCGGTGCCTCGGGCGCCACGACCGTGGTGATGTCGCGTCCCTCGGCCACGATCCCCCGGTCGGCCGAGGCGATGATCTCCTGCTGCCGGGCGACCAGGTTCGCCCGGACCGCGAGGTTGGTCGCGACCGAGCTCACCGCCGCGGAGACCACCGGTTCGCGGATGGCCTGGGTGACGTCGACGCCGTTGATGGTGACGACCGGGTTGGACGGGTCGAGCTCGATCGCGATCTCGGCGGACTCCACCAGTGCGGCCACGGCCGCGGTGTCGGCGGCGGCCACCTCCGAGTGCAGCACGAGCCAGGTGGCAGCGCGATACATTGCCCCCGTGTCGAGGAAGTCCAGGCCCAGTTTCTGCGCGACTCCGCGAGCCGTGCTCGACTTGCCCGAGCCACTCGGACCGTCGATCGCGACCACCAGCGGGGTGGTCTCCGTCTGAGGGCGTGCGGGAGCGGGCGGGGCGGCGTTGCGGTCAGACACCCGGTCAGACTACCGGGCGGGGCAGGGAGATCAGGGCTGGACGTTCCAGCCCTGACGGCTCATCAGGTCGGACAGCCCGGCTGCGGCTCCGGGCTCGACCGACAGCGCCAGATAGCCGACCTGCCGGTTCTGGTCGTGGTCGATGGCCACGTCCTCGACGTTGACCCCGGCCCGTCCGACGTCGGCGAACAGCTCCGCGAGGGCACCCGGGGTGTCGGGGATCTCGATCACCACCTGCCGGTACGCGACCGCAGGCGCACCGTGCTTGCCGGGGATCCGCCGGGTGCCGGCGACACCTCGGGCCAACCGGGTGCGCAGGGCGACGGTGTCGCGGTGACCGTCGACCTGGCGGGCCGCTCCCTGCTCGATCGCCCCGATCAGCTGGTCGAGCTCGGCGCTCACCTGACGGAGCTCGGCCAGCACGGCTGCGGAGTTCGCGGTCAGGATCTGCTCCCACAGACCGGGGTCGCTGCCCGCGATCCGGGTCACGTCCCGCAGACCGGGGCCGGCCAGCGCGAGGTCCTGCTCACCCACGGTGGTCAGGTGACCCGCGGTGAGCACCGACATCAGATGCGGCAGATGAGAGACCCGGGCCACGGCGGCGTCGTGGTCGTCGACGTCCATGGTCACGATCCGGGCCCCGCACGCCACGGCGAGCTGCGTGACCGTACGGGTCGCGGTCTCGTCCGAGCGTCGGTGCGGCGTGATCACCCAGGTCCGGTCGGCGAACAGGTCGGGCCGTGCCGCCGTCGGGCCGGAGTGCTGGGTGCCCGCCATCGGATGCGATCCGACGTAGCGATGCAGCTCCCGGTGACCCCAGACGGTGCCGAGCACCTCCGCCTTCACCGAGCCGACATCGGTCACCACGGCGTTCGGGTACGTCTCCAGGGCCTCGCGCACGACCACCGCCAGCACTCGGGGCGGCACGGCCACCACCACGAGGTCGATGTCGGCGGCCGCCGGGGTGTCGGTGGAGCCGGCGCCGAGCGTCTCGGCGACCCGGGCATGGCTCGACTTGGCGTCCCGCAGGAACACCGGCCAGCCCTGTTCGGTGAGCGCACAACCGATGGAGGCTCCGATCAGACCGACGCCGATCACCATGACCCGACCAGGCGTCCGGATGGGCGTCAGGCGATCAGGGTGAGGGGCGCTCACTCCTCGGGGTGCCCGAGCTCGGTCTCGCGCACCTCCGCCGGGACGACGGCCGGCGGTGCTTCCGGACCGGGATCGGGCGGCGTCGGCCCCGACACTTCGGGGCCCTCGCTCAGCAGACTCGTCAGCCAGCCGCCCTGGATCCGCCGGAACTTCCGAGGGAGGGCGCGGGTCCGATCGAGGATGGCCACTTCCAGGGCGGTGGCGCCGAGATCGCGCGGCGGCACGTTCGGCCCGCCGTCGGTCGACAGCGCCTGCACCGCCAACCGGACCGCCGCCGCCAGGTCCATGTCCTGCTGGTAGCCGCGACGCACCGTCTCCGTGATCGCGTCGGCGGAACCGCCCATCACCGCGTACCCGTTCTCGTCACCGACCGAGCCGTCGTAGGTGAGCCGGTAGATCTGATCGTTCTCCGCCGTCGGACCGAGCTCGGCGACCACGATCTCCACCTCGTACGGCTTCTCGCCACCGGAAGAGAAGATCGTGCCGAGCAGCTGGGCGTACGCGTTGGCGAGCCCGCGCCCGGTGACGTCGGTGCGGTCGTAGCTGTAACCGCGCAGATCCGCGTAGCGGATGCCGGCGGTCCGCAGGTTCTCGATCTCGTTGTAGCGACCTACGGCAGCAAAGCCCAGTCGGTCGTAGATCTCACTGACCTTGTGCAGCGCCTGCGAGCGGTTCTCGGCGACGAACAGGATGCCGTCGGCGTAGCGCAGCACGATCACCGACCGACCACGGGCGATGCCCTTCCGGGCGAAGTCGGCCCGGTCTTTCATCTGCTGTTCGGGGGCGACGTAGAAGGGCATGCTCACAGTGCACCTCCGGTGGGGTCGGGGACGACGGCACCTCCGGTGAGGTCGGGGACGACGGCATTCACAGCAGCGGTGCTCCCGGTCCGTCGGGGCGCTGCATCCGAGCCGCGACCACCTGGTCCACGATGCCGCCGATCTGGTCGTCGGCGACCCGCTGCACACCCGCGGCGGTCGCGATCATCACGATCGGGAAGATCCGCCGGCTCAGGTCGGGGCCACCGGTGGCCGAGTCGTCGTCGGAAGCGTCGTACAGCGCCTGGATGACCGCGGTGGCGGCCTCCAGGTCGGTGAGATCGGACCGATAGAGCTTCTTCAGCGACCCGCGGGCGAACACCGACCCCGATCCGACCGAGAAGAACGCCTGCTCCTCGTAGCGACCGCCGGTGGCGTCGTAGGAGAAGATCCGACCCTCCTCACGAGCCAGGTCCCAGCCCGCGAACAGCGGCACCACGACCAGACCCTGCATGGCCAGGCCGAGATTCTGCCGGATCATCGTGGCCAGCCGATTGGCCTTGCCGACCAGGGACAGGGGCGCGCCCTCGATCTTCTCGTAGTGCTCCAGCTCGAGCTGGAACAGTCGCACCATCTCCACGGCCAGGCCCGCCGACCCGGCGATGCCGATGATGGAGAACTCGTCGGCCGGATACACCTTCTCGATGTCGCGCTGGGCGATCATGTTCCCCATGGTGGCCCGCCGGTCCCCGGCGACGACCACGCCACCGGGAAAGGTGGCCGCGACGATGGTGGTGCCGTGCGGAGCCAGCTCCGTCGCGTTCGCGCCACCGACTCCCGTCCGGGAGCCGGGGAGCACGTTCGGGGCGACGGCGGCGGCGAAGTCGGAGAACGAGGACGTGCCGGCCTGCAGGAAGGCGGGCGGGAGACCGGCGCCATGAACTCCGGCGTGGCCGTGCGGGGTCGTCAGACGGTCGGTCACTGCCCGCCCTTCTGCACGAAGGAGCGCACGAACTCCTCGGCGTTGCTCTCCAGGACGGAGTCGATCTCGTCCAGTAGGGAGTCCACGTCCGCATCGAGCTCGGCCTTGTTGGCGGTGTCGCCGGTAGTAAGCTCCTCGTCCGTCTCGGTCTGCGCGTGACGGGTCCTGCTCCGACTCTGCTCCGACTCAGGCATCGCTGCACCTCCTGCGCCTCGATGGGGCTGTTGCGACCGCTGATGGAGTCGGCGGTCGACCGATGCCTCCAGCCTAGTGCGGGAGTCCGACAGAGTTCCGGACTTGAGATGGGTGTAACCCGCCCGACGCACCCGAACGAGCTCGAGCGGCTCCAGCAGCGCCGCCGCTTCCCACCGCGAAGTCGAGAACGGCCGCCGGGCACGCGACCACGAGACCGGATGCCGCCCCCGAGTCGACAACGGCCACCAGGCACCCGACCACGAGCCCAGATCACGCCCGTCGCAGCCTCCGTGCTCAACCGTCCAGGTTCTCGAACAGCTCCACCACGTCGGCGCTGGCGTCGATGATCGATCCCACCTGGGCACGGGTGCCCTTGAGCGGGTCGAGCAGCGGCAGCCGCTGCAGCGCCGGCTTGCCCGGCACGTCGAAGATCACCGAGTCCCAGGACGCGGCGACGACCGCGGGACCGTACTTCTCCATCACCCGGCCGCGGAAGTAGGCCCGGGTGTCGGTAGGGGGCTGCAGCCGCGCCCGCTCCACCTCCTCGTCGGTGACCAGCCGCCGCATGCGGCCCTTGCGCACCAACGCGGCGAACAGACTACGACGAGGGTCGACGTCGCAGTACTGCAAGTCGATCAAGGCGAGCTTCGGCGACTGCCAGCCGAGACCGTCGCGACCTCGATACGCCTCCATCAACTGCAGCTTGGCGACCCAGTCGAGCTGGTCGGCCAACTCGGACGGATCGCGACGCAGGGCATCGAGCGTCTCCTGCCAGCGGGTGAAGACGTCCTTGGCCTCGATCTGCGCGGACTCGGCCAGGTCACCCGATCGTGATTCGTAGCACGACCGGGCCGCCTCCAGGTAGATCTCCTGCAGGTCCACCGCCGTCATCGCCCGGCCGTCGGTCAAGGTCAGCAGCTGACGGCAGGTCGGATCGTGACTGACCGCCCGCATGCTCGTCACCGGCTGGTCCAGCCGGACGTTGCCCGGCACCATGCCGGCCTCGATGGCGCGCAGCACCCAGGCGGCCGTGCCGACCTTCAGGTAGGTCGAGATCTCCGAGAGGTTCGCGTCGCCGGTGATCACGTGCAGCCGGCGGTGCCGGCTGGCGTCGGCGTGGGGTTCGTCGCGGGTGTTGATGATCGGCCGGTTCAGCGTCGTCTCCAGACCGACCTCGGCCTCGAAGAAGTCGGCCCGCTGACTGATCTGGAAGCCGGGTTGCTGGCTGGCCTGCCCCAGCCCGACCCGGCCGGCGCCGGTGATCACCTGCCGGGAGACGAGGAACCCGGTGAACTGGGTGACCACCCGATCGAACGGGGTGCTGCGTTCCAGCAGGTAGTTCTCATGCGTCCCGTACGAGGCGCCCTTGCCGTCGGTGTTGTTCTTGTAGAGCCGGACGGAGCGGCCGAGATTCTGACTGGCCTCCTCGGCGGCGATGGCCATCACCGCGTCGCCCGCCTTGTCGTAGCGGACGGCGTCGAGGGCGTTGGTCACCTCGGGCCCGGAGTACTCCGGGTGGGCGTGATCGACGTACAGCCGCGCGCCGTTGGTCAAGATCACGTTCGCCATACCGAGATCGGCGTCGGTCAGCTGGTCGGGATGGGCCTGGTTGCGGCTCAGCTCGTAGCCGCGGATGTCGCGCAGCGGGGTCTCGGTCTCGTAGTCCCAGCCGGCCGGCTGCGACGTCGTGGTCCAGCCGTACCCCTTCACGACGTGGTTGGACAGCTGCATCGGGTGCAGGTCCTCACCCGGCGCCTGGCCGAGGGCGGAGATCCCGTACTCGGTCTCGATCCCCATCACCCGCAGGACCGGTGGCCACGGAGATGTCGGTCCGGCGCTGGCAGTCATGACCCAAGCCTAGTTGTCGCGACTTTCGTGAACCGGTTCACCGAGCCGCCCGGGCGGCGTAGTGTTCTGCGCCGTGAAGGCTCTTCCTGCACTCGTCGTCGACATCGTGGCCGTCACCGTGTTCGCGATCCTCGGTCGCAGCAGCCACGCGGAGGCGAACACGCTGCTCGGTGTGCTCGGTACGGCATGGCCGTTCCTGGTCGGCGCGGCCATCGGCCACCTGCTCTGCCGGGGCGCCCGCGACCTCCGCGGCGACCCGACCGGGTGGCGGCCGGGCCTGGTGGTCTGGGCCAGCACCCTGCTGATCGGCATGGTCCTGCGCGTGCTCTCCGGCGACACCGCTGCCTGGTCGTTCATCATCGTGGCGACCATCGTCCTCGCCGTCTTCCTGCTCGGCTGGCGCACGGTGGTACGTCTCGTCCACCGCGCCCGCACCCGGACGACCACCCCGGTCTAGCTCGCACACCACCCGACTTCGCTGGTGCTGCAACACCCGCGGAGTTGAGGACGGCATTGCTCGGGGGAAGGGATGCGGCTCACAGACCGCACATACGCGCCCAACCCTCGCCCCACCGAAGTCGACGCAAAGGCGCGAAGCAGCCGAGCAGCGAAGCGCCTACAAGTACTGCCCGGTGTTGGAGACCGTGTCGATGGAACGACCCGGGTGGTTCCCCTTCTTGGTGCTGATCAGCGTTCGGATGAACACGATCCGCTCGCCCTTCTTGCCGCTGATCTTGGCCCAGTCGTCGGGATTGGTGGTGTTGGGCAGGTCCTCGTTCTCGGCGAACTCGTCCAGGCAGGCCTGCAGCAGGTGGCCGATCCGGATGCCTCGCACGCCGGTGTCCAGCAGGTCCTTGATCGCCGTCTTCTTGGCCCGGTCCACGATGTTCTGGATCATCGCGCCGGAGTTGAAGTCCTTGAAGTAGAGGACCTCCTTGTCGCCCCCGGCGTAGGTGACCTCGAGGAACTGGTTCTCGTCCGACTCCTCGTACATCCGCTCGACCGTACGGTCGATCATGCCGCGGACGGTGCGGTGGCGGTCCCCGTCGAACTCGTTCAGATCCTCGTGGTGCAATGGAAGGGTCGGGGTCAGGTACTTGCTGAAGATCTCCCGGGCGGCTTCGGCGTCGGGACGTTCGATCTTGATCTTGACGTCCAGTCGCCCGGGCCGCAGGATCGCGGGATCGATCATGTCTTCCCGGTTGGAGGCGCCGATGATGATCACGTTGTCCAAGCCCTCGACACCGTCGATCTCACTGAGCAGCTGGGGGACGATCGTGTTCTCCACATCGGACGACACGCCCGAGCCGCGGGTGCGGAACAATGAGTCCATCTCGTCGAAGAAGACGATCACCGGCATCCCGTCGGACGCCTTCTCCCGGGCCCGCTGGAACACCAGCCGGATGTGCCGCTCGGTCTCACCCACGTACTTGTTGAGCAGCTCGGGACCCTTGATGTTCAGGAAGAAGCTGCGCCCCTCCTGGCCGGTGTGCTCGGTGACCTTCTGGGCCAGGGAGTTGGCGACGGCCTTGGCGATCAGCGTCTTCCCGCACCCTGGGGGCCCGTAGAGCAGGATCCCCTTGGGCGCCTTGAGCTCGTGCTCGGCGAACAGGTCCTTGTGCAGGAACGGCAGCTCGACCGCGTCGCGGATCGCCTCGATCTGGTTGCCGAGGCCACCGATCACCGAGTAGTCGATGTCGGGGACCTCCTCGAGCACGAGCTCCTCGACGTCCAGCTTGGGCACCCGTTCGAAGGCGAACGACACCCGCCGGTCGACGAGCAGCGAGTCGCCGGAGCGGATGGGCTGCTGCTTCAGGCGAGCCGCCAGCCGGACGACCTGTTCCTCGTCGCCGTGACCGATCACCAGCGCGCGGTCCCCGTCCTCGAGGACCTCCTTGAGCAGCACGACTTCGCCGACGTCGGTGAACTCCTGGACGCCGACCACGTTGAGGGCCTCGTTGATGATCAGCTCGCGACCGGGCTCCAGCCCCTCGAGCTCGACGTCGGGGCTGACGCTGACGCGCATCTTGCGGCCGGAGGTGTAGATGTCGGCGGTCTTGTCAGGCGCCTCGGCGACGAAGACGCCGAAGCTGGCCGGGGGCTGGGCCAGCCGGTCGACCTCGGACTTGAGGGTCACGATCTGGTCGCGGGCCTCGCGCAGCGTTGCGGCGAGGCGTTCGTTGTTGGCAGCGGTCGTGCGCGCATCGGAGCGCGCGTCGGCCAAGCGCCGTTCCAGCATGGCGACGTCGTGCGGGTGGGAGGCAGCGCGCTCCCTCATCCGCTCGAGCTCTTCGCGCAGCAGGGCCAGCGTCGACTCACGGTCCTCGGGACGGTCGGTCGATGTCATCGAACACCTCCTAGACGCAAAACCCTACCCGCGATCACCTCGCGGGCCGGTGTAATCCTCGCCATATGCGCCGGGCGCCGGGCGGCGTCGCCGAGCCGGGGCGACGACCCCGGCCGCCAGCCGGCGAGCGAAGATCAGGAAGCCGGTGTGGCCGACCATCGCGTGCTGGGGTCGGACGGCGAGCCCCTCGGCGTGCCAGCCGCGGATCAGCGACTCCGACGCCTCGGGTTCGGTGAAGCCCGTGTGCACCCGGATCGTCTCGACCGTCCGGGCCAGCTGGGTGGTGGTGGCGACGTACGCGCAGAGCACACCGCCCGGCACCAGCACCTCGGCCACCGCGTCCACGCAATCCCAGGGGGCGAGCATGTCGAGGATGACCCGGTCGACCTCCCCCGGCGGCTCGGCGGCCAGCCGCTCGACCAGATCGCCGACCCGCAGGTCCCAGCCGGGATGGCTCCGCCCGAGGAAGTTCTCCACGTTCGTCCTGGCGATGGCGGCGAACTCCGCCCGCCGTTCGTAGGAGATCAGTCGCCCGGTCGGCCCGATCGCCCTCAACAGGGAGATGGTCAGGGCTCCGGAGCCGACGCCGGCCTCGATCACCCGAGCCCCGGGGAAGACGTCTGCCCCGCCGACGATCTGGGCCGCGTCCTTGGGGTAGACGACCGCTGCTCCGCGCGGCATCGCCACAGTCACATCGGCCAGCAGCGGACGCAGCGCGAGGTAGGCGGTGCCACCGTGGGAGTGCACCACGACACCCTCCGGCCCGCCGAGCAGGTCGTCGTGGGCGATGCCGCCCTTGCTGGTGTGGAACACCCCACCCTCGGCGAGCAGCACCGAGTGCTTGCGGCCCTTCGCGTCGGTCAGCGTCACGCGCTCCCCCGGCCGCAGCGGTCCGGTGCCGACACCGGCGTACGTTCGCGGGTCCAGGTCGGCCGGACCGGCGAGGGTCTGGTCCGGATCAGGCACGGAACATCCCCCACAGCCCCAGCTGCCACCCCGGTCCGAACGAGTTGGCCGGCACCTCGACCTTCGGTGCGGTGAACAGGTACTCGTCGGACTGGGTCAGCGGCACCAGCACCAGATCGGCCGCCGCCTTGCGCTGCAGACCGGCCATCGCCCTCATCGCGTCGGCCTCCTCGGTGGCGGCCCGATACCGACGCTCCAGCGCGATCACATCCGTCTCGCTGGCCGGCAGCGGCGCCTCCAGGTACGGCTGCATCCAGGCCAGCCCGGTGGAGGTCCACGCCTTCCGGTCCTGCACCATCAGGTCCGGCGGATTGTCGGTGTCCGCGGTGGGGTCGACGGCTCGCAGCCGCACGCTCATCCCACCGGTGTCCTCCAGGCGGGTACGGATCTGGGTCGCGATGTCCTGCCCGTCGGGCATCGTCGGGTCGTAGCCGAGGGTGAGCTGGATCCGGTTCGACCAGGTCACGTCCGGGGTGGCGGTGCCCCCGAGGGGGAAGGCGCTGATGTGGTGGGGAATGCCTCCGGGCACGACCGAATCCAGAGTCCGGTCGCCCTGCAGGGCCATCGCGATGGCATTCCGCAGATCCTCGTTCAGGCGGCGCGCCGACTCCGGCGACCAGGCCAGCATCAGCACCCGCGTACCGGTCTGCGTCTGCATGCCGTAGCCGGCGTCGGTGGTGTCGTTCTCGTTGATGGTGACCTGTCGGCTGTAGCGGGTGATCGCGGCGGCGCTGAGCCCGCGCCACACCACATCGGCGGTTCCCGTCTTGATCGCGTCCTCCAGCGCGGCGGAGTCCGCGACCGTGGAGTAGAGCACCGAGTCCATCCGGGCCGGGGTCCGGCCGACGTACGTCGCGTTCCGCTGCAGTCGGAGCCCACCCTTGTCGAAGCTGGTGACGGCAAACGGCCCGGAGCCGACGATGGGCTGGTCGTTCGGGCGTACCTCGTCGGAGTTGTAGACCTGCTCGTCGACGATCGAGGCCGCGGGCGAGGCGAGCGCCCAACCGAACTGGGTGTCGACCCGACTCAGCACGAAACGAACGGTCAGCGGATCCGGGGTCTCGATCCGCCTCAGGGTGGCCAGCAGCGGGGCCGACGACCCCACGACGTCCAGGCGCAGCGCCCGCTGGACGCTGAACTTCACGTCGCTGGACGTCAGCGCATGGCCGTTGTGGAAGACCAGGTTGGGGTTCAGCGTGCACGTGTACACCGTGTCCGCGGTGAACAAGCAGTCCTTGGCCGCATCGGGCTTCAGCACGGCCTGACCCGGCTCGGCCGTCATCAG
Source organism: Microlunatus sp. (assembly GCA_036524985.1). Taxonomy (GTDB): domain Bacteria; phylum Actinomycetota; class Actinomycetes; order Propionibacteriales; family Propionibacteriaceae; genus Microlunatus. The sequence goes on from DATDBH010000114.1 coordinate 23,255, forward strand.
CCGTTGGAACACGTTCATCGACAGCACGACCGAACCCGGATCGGTGATCGCGGCCGGGTCGCTCACCCGGATCGCGTCGGTCGACAGCACCGTCAGCGGCGAGGCCGCCGCCGTGCTCTGAGAGGGCCCGGGCTGGGGGCCGGCATCGGAGGGTGTGCAGCCGCTCGACACCATCAGCAGGCCCGCCAGCGCAGCCGCCCAGCGCCTACTCACCACGGCCGGCCCGACGGTAGAGGGCCGCCAGCCCGTGGGAATCCAAGCCGACCAGCGACGGTACGGTGACCCGGCGCGGCGCGTCCGGGATGCCCACCACGTGCGGGATCCCGACCACCACCGCCCCGGCCGCGTTGCCCGACCTGGCCCCGGTGGCCGAATCCTCCAGCACGACGCAGGAGCGGGCGTCGACGCCGAGCAGCGCGCACGCCTTCTCGTACGGCTCCGGGTGCGGCTTGCCCCGGGTGACCTCGTCGCCACCGACCGAGACGACGAAGGAGCCTTCGGGGAGCCGCTCGAGCACCGCGTCCAGCAGCACCCGGTAGGACGCCGACACCAGCGCGCACGGCATCCCGTCGGCACGCAGGGCCGCGAGCAGGTTCAGGGCACCGGGCCGCCACGGCAGCTCGTCGGCCGTCCGGAGCTGCGCGACCACCCGGCCGAGCAGCTGCTCCACCATCCAGATCGGCGGCAGGTCGCTGCGACCGATCGTGGCGAGGATGTAGGAGGCCGAGTCGATCAGGTCGCTGCCGACCAGCTTCTCGGCGTGCTCCATCGACCACGGCCTGCCGAGCTCGCCCTCGATCACCTCGAACTCCGCCGCGATCCACAGCGGCTCGGTGTCGGCCAGGGTCCCGTCGAAGTCCCACAGGACGGCCTGCGGTGAGGCGGTGCGGGTGGGTGGCTCGGTGAGGGCGGCATCGTTCATGGCCCGGCCATTCTCGCAGCCCCCGGCAACCAGGATCGCCGTTCGACCCGGTGAGAGGGTGTGACCATGATCGCCCCGGGCTCACCGACGGACCTGCCCGCCGCGGTCGACGCCGTGGTCGTCGGTGCCGGGCCGAACGGACTGGTGGCGGCGAACCTGCTGGCCGACGCCGGGTGGGAGGTGCTCGTGCTCGAGGCTCAGCCCAGCCTGGGCGGCGCGGTCCGCAGCGATCGCGACGTGCGGCCCGACTTCGTCCACGACACCTTCAGTGCGTTCTACCCGATGGCGGCGGCCTCGCCGGTGATCACCGGACTCGGCCTGGAGGCGTACGGGTTGCGCTGGCGGCACGCGCCCGCGGTGCTGGGGCATCCATGGCCCGACGGGTCGTGGTCGCTGCTGCATCGCGATCCCGCGGTGACGGCGGAGCTGCTGGACCATGAGCACCCGGGCGA
>DATDBH010000115.1:0-12387 GCA_036524985.1 Microlunatus sp.
GGCACGGACGGTGAGCCCGGCAGTCGACGACGGAGACGACGACGGCGGATCGTGATGCGTCCGGTGGCGAGCTGCTGCCGCGATGGTGGGCCACCGCCCACGAGGCCGTCTTCGCCCGCTCGCCCAGGTCCCGCTCGCCCAGGTCCCGCTCGCCCAGGTGCGCGCCGTCGGCCCGGTGCCGACCGAGGACGCAGCAGAGTACGGACGCGTGACGGTGGAGAGCGACTCGGCGGAGGTCACACCGCGCCGGGTCGATCAGCTGGGATAGAGCGTCACGGCCGTGGCTTTGACCGTGAAGAAGACGGGCCGGCCGGGATAGAGGTCGAGGTCACCGACGGCGGCGGCGGTGACGTCGGCGGTCAGCGAGTCGCCGCCGGCGGAGCTGGCGCGAACGCGGACCTGGTGGTCGCGGGGCTCCAGCTCGACGACGGTCACGCCGAACACGTTGCGCGGACTGCCGTGGGGCTCCTCGAGATAGACCGAGACAGCCGTGGGGGAGAACACCGCGGTGGCCGGCTCGCCGGGCTGGAGCGGGGTGCGCGCGACGCCGGCCACGATCGCGCCCAGGTGGGACGGCCGCAGACCATCCGCGACGGCGGTCCCGGCCACCAGGTTGAGCCCGGCGAGGCGGGCGGCAAAGGGGCTGGTCGGGTGGCGCAGCACGTCGGCGGTCGCGCCGGTCTCGACGACCCGACCACCGTCGAGGACCAGCACCCGGTTGCTCAGCAGAACGGCGTCGAGGACGTCATGGGTGATGATGACGCTGGACCGGTCCGCCAGCACGTCACGCAGGACACGCCGCAGCAGCGGGGCGACGGTGATGTCCAGAGCGGCCAGGGGCTCGTCCAGCAACAGCAGCCGAGGGTCGGCGGCCACCGCCCGGGCGACGGCGACGCGCTGGGCCTGGCCGCCGGACAGCTGCCCCGGTTTCCGGTGCTGGAGTTGCTCGGCATCCACCTCCCGCAGCCATCGCCGGGCGGTCTCGTCCGCCGCGGCGCGGGGCACGCGGGCCGCCCGGGGACCGAAAGCGACGTTGTCGAGGACGCTGAGGTTGGGAAAGAGCAGGGGGTCCTGAGCCAGCAGGGCGACCCGGCGGGCGTGCGGCGCCGGCCAGCGTCCGCGGCGACCATCGACGTTGAACAGCAGCTCACCGTCCAGCTCGGCGCGACCGCGATCGGGTCGCAGCGTCCCGGCCACGATCGACAGCAGGGTGGACTTGCCGGCCCCGTTGGGACCCAGCACGGCGAGTCGGTCACCGGTCGCGAGGTCGAGATCGACGTCGAAGCCCCGGGCGGCGATCTGGGCGGTGAAGGTCAGGGTCATGGCGGGGCTCAGATCGCCGGCATCCGGCGGCCACCGTGGGACAGCCCGACCACCAAGACCGCGACCGCGACCAGGACGAGGGACAGCGCGACGGCGGTCTCGGCGTCGGTCTCGCGCTGCAGGTAGATCTCCAGTGGCAGGGTGCGCGTGACCCCCTCCAGACTGCCGGCGAACGTGAGGGTGGCCCCGAACTCACCGAGGGAACGGGCGAACGCCAGCACCGCTCCCGAGACGAGCCCGGGCAGCACCAGGGGCAGGGTGACGCGTCGCAGCACCATCGTCGGTCGAGCGCCGAGGGTGGCGGCGACCACCTCGTAGCGGTGACCCACGGTCCGCAGCGTCCCCTCGAGCGAGACGACCAGGAAGGGCAGTGACACGAAGGTCTGAGCCAGCACGACGGCCGTCGTGGTGAACGCGATCTGGAGGCCGAGGATCTCCAGGCTCTGACCGAGCAGGCCGCGTCGACCGAAGGTGTAGAGCAGGGCGATCCCACCGACCACCGGCGGCAGGACCAGCGGCAGCAAGATCAAGGACCGCAGCACCCGCTGGCCGCGGAACCGGGTGCGCGCCAGCACGAGGGCCATCGGCACCCCGAACAGCAGACAGAGCCCGGTGGACACCGTCGAGGTCTGCAGGCTGAGTTCCAGAGCGGCCAGGGACGACGGACTGGTGATCAGCTCCCAGAACCGGGGCCAGTCGACGCGGCTGATCATGGCGACCAACGGCAAGATCACGAACACGGCGCCCAGGCCCGCCGGCAGATAGACCCAGCGGGGGACACCGGCGTACCCGTGCCTGTCGGTCATCGCTCGGCGGCTGTTCGCCGGTTGTCGGATGCTGTCGACCATGGACGTGACACGGCGCGGATCAGGGCTGGCCGAAGCCGGCGCCGGCCAGGACCTGCTGGCCCTCGGGGCCGGTGACCAGGTCGACGAATTCCTGCGCGAGGTCGGAGTTCTTGCCGCCCGCCAGGACCGCGATCGGGTAGACGTTCACCGCCTCGCTGGACTCCGGGAAGGCGACGCCGGTGACCTTGTCCCCCGCACCCCGGACATCAGTCGTGTAGACCAGACCCGCATCCGCCTCACCGGAGCTGACCTTGTTGAGCACATCGGTGACCGAGTTCTCCTCGCTCACCGGCTTCAGCGTCACACCGGCGGCTGCCTCGACCTTCTGCGTGGCCGAGCCGCACGGCACCTGCGGGGCGCAGACCACGACCTGGACACCGTCCGCGGCGAGATCGGCGAAGGAGGTGATCCGAGCCGGATTGTCCGGTGGCACCGCGATCTCGAGGGTGTTGGACGCGAAATCCACCGGAGCGCCCTGCACCAGGCTGTCGGCGGTGGCCTTGCTCATGTTCGTGGTGTCGGCCGAGGCGAACACGTCACCCGGCGCGCCCTGCTGGAGCTGCGTGACCAGGTCCGAGGAGCCGCCGAAGCTGAAGGTCACCTCGGTCCCGGCATGGGCCGTCTCGAACTGCTGGCCCAGGGTGCTGAAGGTGCCCTTCAGGGAGGCGGCCGCGAACACCGTCAACGTCTGCGGCGCGGCCGTGGCCGAGGCCGGGGACCCACCGCCACTGGACACGGCCGTGGTGCTGCAGCCGGTGCCGGCCGACAGCAGGACGACGGCCGCGATTGCGGCGAGGGCGAGCTTGTGGTTCACGACGCTCCCTGCGGGGTCTCGATGATCACGGTGGTCGACTTGACCACGGCGACCGCCACCGCGCCCAGCTCCAGGCCGAGCTCGCGGACGGCCTCGCTGCTCATCAGTGACACGACCCGGAACGGTCCGCACTGCAGCTCGACCTGCGCCATCACCTTGTCGGTGACGATGTCGGTGACCAATCCGACGAACCGGTTCCGGGCCGACCGCACCACCTGGGACGGGTCCGCCATCGGGTTGGCGTGGTTCTTGGCGAACGTCGCCAACGCGTAGCCGTCGACGACCTTGCGGTTGCTCGCATCCGTCTCGGCTGTCAGCAGACCCGCGTCGATCCAGCGCCGTACGGTGTCGTCGCTGACACTGAGGAACGCGGCAGCATCCTTGACCCGTATTTTCGGCACGAGAAGCACGATACTGCAGTAGGCGCGGATCTGAAGACCGATCGGAGACGCATCGGCGGGGTCGCAGCTGAGCCCAGCCGGGGAAGGTGACGCCCCGCTTCGGCCCCGGCTTCCGCGGGACTTCCTGCCGTCGGACGGCACGACGCCGTGTTCCGGGGTATCACGACCGGCAATATTTCCTCCGGTGTATGGAGCATGCAGGCGCCGCGGGTTTAGTGTGTGAAGCGATGCGTGGGGGTTCGCGTCGCCGCGTGAAACGGGGGTTTGCGCATGGAGCATCCGACTGTCCGGGGACTGAGCGGATGGGTCCCGCTCGCCCGTGGTGGTTTCACCCTGGTCTGGGAGGCCCGCCAGGATCTGTTGTCCCGTCCGGTGGCGGTCAAGGTCTACCGCCGGGGCATCGCCGAGGATGTCTACGAGACGTTCGCCCGGGAGGCCAGCGCGGCCGGCCGGCTCTCCGATCATCCAGGTGTGGTCACCGTCTATGACGCCGGTCTGCTTCCGGACGCCAGGCCGTACCTGATCATGGAGCTGTGCACCGGCGGGTCGTTGACCCAGTGGCTCGATCCCGCGAATCTCCGTACCGAGGAGCAGATCCGCCAGGTGGGGATGCGCGTGGCCGACGCGTTGGCCGGACTCCACGCCCGCGGGGTGCTCCACCGCGACGTGAAACCGGCCAACATCTTGATCGACGGTTTCGGCAGACCCCGGCTGGCCGACTTCGGGCTGGCGGTCGTGGTCGGGGCCGAAGCCACAGCAACCGATGCGCTGCGGATCACCCCCGCCTACGCGCCTCCGGAGGCGTTCCGGACGCCGGCGGCCACCGAGTCCGGAGACGTCTTCTCCCTCGCCGCCACGTTGTACGCCCTGTTGTCGGGGCATCCCCCTCGGAGGCTGGAGGCCGCCGCCGACCTCCTGCCCATGGCCCAGGTCGCCGCGGAGCCGATCCCACCGCTCCCCGGGGTGAACTGGTTCCTGATGGACGCGTTGATGACCGGGCTGAGTGCCGACAGCGACGCTCGACCCTCCGCGGCGGAGTTCCGCGATCGGCTGGCGGCCGTGCCGGGACCCCGCATGCGGCTGGCCAAACCCCCGCACCCGGTCGGCCGTCAGGCTCACCGGGTGCTCCCGGAGCGCCGGGTGCACGCCGCCGTCGCTGCCAGCGGGGGCACCCGAGTGGCGGCGGGCGTTCCGCCGCGGAGGCTGCGACGGCGTCGGGTCGGCATCCTGGCCGCGGCCGCGGCTCTGGTCATGCTCGCCACCTCGACCGCCGCCTGGTTGATCGCCGAACCGGCTTCCTCGGGAGCTCCCACCGCCGCCCTGCAGGACGCGAGACCCGACCCGCGGACGTCAGCTCCGTCCGCGAGTCCCTCACCCGCTGCCAGCACACCGGTGCCCGTGCTGGCCGCCCGCGACACCGCCGGCCCCGACCGTGTGGTGGAGACGATTCAGGTCAAGGGCTCGACCACCACGGCCGATCCGTTCGAGACTGTTCGCGTTCGCGGCACGTACCGCGGGGGAGCCCATAGGTTCGTGCAGGTCCAGTGGTGGGCGAACGGCGGGTGGCAGGCGTTCCCGGTCCCGGCGAAGACCGACGGGGCGGGCCAGTTCACGGCCTTCGTCGAGCTGAGCCGGCCGAACGACTACCGGCTGCGGGTGCGGGATCCGCAGACGGGCATCGCCTCGGAACCCTTCACGCTGGTGATCAAGGACGCAGCGGGTGCGTGACCTCGGCTCCGCGGGTGCTGCTGGGTCCCGTGCGGGTCGGGGTCAGGGTCGGACGGATTCGAGGTGGGCGAAGACGACGACGTTGTCGGGATATCGGTGCCGGGACGAGTCGTACGGGCCGCCGCAGGTGACCAGTCGCAGGCCGGCGTGGTCGATCGGGCCGTAGACGGTGCGGACCGGGAACCGCGTCTTCTGGTACCGGCCCACGGTGTCGACGGCGAACACGGCGGAGGTCCCGTCCTCGCGGGTGACGGCGATGCGGTCCCCCCGGCGTAGGGTGCCGAGGCGGTAGAAGACGCCGGGTGTGCCGTTCCAGGTGACGTGTCCGGCGATGACGGCCGGGCCCAACGCGCCGGGTGCCGCACCGCGAGTGAACCAGCCGGCACGGGCCGGGTCGCGGGGCACCTCCATCGCTCCGTCCTCCTCGAGTCCGAGCCTGACCAACCTCGACCGGACTCCGATCCGGGGTATGGAGACCGACACCGGGTCGGACTCGGGCAGGACCGGCCCCGTCACCGTGTCTTCGACGTCGGCTTCACGGGTCGGCGCGGTGTGTCTTTCGGTTCTCCGGCCGGGTGGTGTCGGCGCAGCCGTGGCCGATCTGATCGGTGCGTTCGCGGCGGCTGGGCCGGCCGACCCGGTCGGCGCAGCGACCGGCGTCGCGTCGAGGCTGGGCGGGCCGACCAGCCCGGTTGCGATGAGCACAACGCCGATGACCGCCAGTACGGCAGCGGCGCGGGTCCGGACGGGCCAGCCCGAGCTCACCTCATCGACCACTCGACCGGCGGCGGACGCCGACCGCGGAGGCGGCGAGAGCCGCCGACACGAGCAGGAGAGCGGCTCCCGCAGCAAGCAGGGGACCGTTCCGGCCAGCAGCCGGAGCGCCACCCATCTCCGGGCCCTGGTGTGCCGGTTCCGCTGCGCCGGCGCCCCGGACGACACCGCAGCTGGCCGGGTCGGTCGCTTCCTCCGGCACGTTCGGCACGCCGAGGTTCGCGGCGAAGGTCGACTCGCCCAAGGCCTCGAGATCGTACGTGTCGTTGTCGTTGACGTCGATGCCGTGCTGGACGACGTGCAGTGATCCGAGGTTCTCGAGCAGGCCCTCGGGCACTGCCTTGGCCGTGAACGTCCGTTCGTAGTCCAGACGACCGCTCTTGTCGGCGACCGGCATCCGGGCGACGTCCAGGCCGTCCTGCGGGGTTGCGCCACCGCGCGTGGTGAGCGCCATGAAGATGGTGCCGTACTCGCCGCTGGCTTCCTCGTTGGTGAGGACCCCATCGCCATCGGTGTCGTTGTCCTTCAGCGTCGGGCACATGAAGTGGTGCCCGCCCGCCGACCCGTGGATGTGTTGGGGGTGCGGCTGACTTGGCACGAGACCGCTCGAGCGGATCGACACTTTGAGACCACCGTCGTCGGTCATCGTCAAGACGACGGTGCCTCGGGCGCCACTGTTGTTCAGCTCGACGAGGTCGGCTTTGACCGTCGTGTCGGCTGCGGCCACGGTCGGCACGACCAGCAGGGCCGAGGCCGCCGCCAAGGTGAGCCAGGTGCGCAGTCTCATCATCAATCTTCCTGCCTCCCAGGCTCTAGCCCGGCGATCGCGGCTCTTCGTGACCACACCATTCAACGCCACCGGGCCGCTGCTGCGCCAACGAGGGCGGCCGTGCGGGTGCAGTGCCGCCGAAAGACCGCTCGGCAGCATCAGCGCAGTGACGCCCGCGGCTTGTCCCCGCGCCGCATCGGCGGGCGGGTGTGGACGGGTTCGTACGTGTCGAACCGAGACTCCATGATGCCTTCGCCACCGGTGAGGTCGGGTAGCTGCAGCTGCAGCTCGTGGAGTCTGGTGGAGACCAGGCGCACCTCGACCTGAGTCAGGTCTGCGCCGGCGGTCTGGGACACCACTTCGGCGCCCCACCGGGTGACGACGCGTTGGATGACCGGAGCGGCGTCGTTCGGGATCTCGATCAGCACCCGGAGCACCGGCTCGCAGACCAGGGTCCCGGCGCGTCGCAGAGCCTGCCGCAGCACGATCGGGGTCAGCTGGCGGTAGTCGTAGGAGGTGCTGGTCGGACCGCGGCGGGAGGGTGGTCCATCCGCGACGCTGTAGCCGCAGTCCGTCAGCGTGACCACGCAATCGGTCACCTGCCAGCCGTACAGACCATGGGCGAGCGTGTCGACGACGTGCCGGCGGATCGCGGCCGAGAACGCGGTCGCGTTCTTGAACAGATACAGCGGCATGTCACGAGCGGCTGCCGACGTCGCGAAGACGACACCCGACCCGGCCGGCCCCGGCTCGATCGTCAGGCCGATCGTCGCGTGGTACGGGTTCGTGTCGGTGTTGAGCCGCTCGACGGCAGCGCCGAGTGCGCGCGGGCGCTCGACGTGCAGGACCGTCGCGTCGGAGAACTCGACCTCGATCCCGTAGTCCTCCTCGAGGGTGGTTGCGATGACCTCCTGCTGGACCCGTCCGTAGAGCGACACGACGGCCCGCCCGTCGTCATCGGAGCGGGCGGCGATCAGGGGGTCGGAGTCGGAGAGCTCGGCGAGGGCGGCCCGCAGAGCCGGACCCTGGTCGGGCCGGACCGCAGACACCGACGCCTCCAACGACGGCGGGGCGAAGTGCCGTTCCTCGATCAGGCACTCGCCGAATCCGTCGTCGACACGCACGCGCGAGAGTCCGGTCAGCCGGCCGATCTGCCCGGCGCCGATGGTGTCGGTCCGCACCCAACGGCCGTGCTCGAACAGCTCCAGCCCGGCGACCTTGCCGACCCGCCCCTGCGACAGGTCGAGGCGGGTCCTGGCGCCGAGGGAACCCGAGAACATCCGGACGTAGGCGATCTTCTCGCCCGCTCCACCGCGCTCGATCTTGAACACCCGGCCCGACGGGGTCCCGGCCACCCGGGACTCCGACGTCCCCAGCAGCGCGCCGATGCCGGCGACCAGCTCGGCCACCCCCGCTCCGGTCGCGGCCGACCCGGCGTAGGCGGGATGGAGCAGACCTGCGCGGGTCTGGGCCGCCAGTTCGGCTCGCAGCCGCGCGCCCGGGCCGGTGCCTGTCTCGACGTAGCTGGCAAGGAGGGCGTCGTCGTGCTCGGCGAGGACGGCCGCTTCCTGCGAACGAAAGTGACGATCGTCGGAGCGGTGGGCAGTGAACGTCGCGGCCCGCGACCCCGCGTCCACCACGCGGCCCATCGCCAGGACCTGGGGTGCGAGTCGTCGCCGGACCGAGGCGAGTGTCTCGTCGACATCGGCGCCGACCCGGTCGATCTTGTTGATGAAGATCAACGTGGGTACGGCCAGCCGTTGCAGGGCCCGCATCAGGATCCGGGTCTGCGGCTGGACGCCCTCCACCGCCGACACGACGAGCACCGCGCCGTCGAGGACGCCCAGCACCCTCTCGACCTCGGCGATGAAGTCCGGATGGCCAGGCGTGTCGAGGACGTTCACCATCACGTCGTCGAGTGGAAAGGCGACGACCGCAGCTTTGATGGTGATGCCGCGGCGACGTTCCAGCGCCAACGTGTCGGTCGCGGTGGTGCCGGCGTCGACCGACCCCGGTTCGTCGATCACGCCGGCAAGATGCAGGAGGCGTTCGGTGAGAGTGGTCTTACCGGCGTCGACGTGGGCGAGGATGCCCAGGTTGAGTGAACGTGCGGGCACGCGTGAACCTCTTCAGATGGTGGGTGCAGGACAAGAACGCACTCGCTCCTCGCATCTGCCTGCCGCCTCCCGTGTCACGACCGGCCCGTCCCGGTCGGGAACACCGTACGACCGGGCGGGCTCGCCTGCCACCCGATATTCGTTCCCGGGTCCACGTCCGACGGTGCTGACCGCCCGCTACGAGCCCACGGTTCGCTCCGACCAGGGAGTGCGGACTCGTCTCGCGGGCGTGCCGTCGATGAAGACGTCCAGGCGCTCGGTGTAGAAGCTGAGATGGCCGGTGACCGGGACCGCGTCGGGTTCGGGCCTCTCGTAGCTCCAGGCGATGTCCGGCAGCCGCAGGTCGGCCGCCTCGACGCTCCAGTGGGTGGCGTGACCCTTGTAGGCGCAGGTGGTCTGCAGAGCTCCCGTGATCAGCGGCACCCGTACGGCGTCGCGCGGCAGGTAGTAGCGAGCCATCGGGAAGGTGCCTTCGAACAGGAGCTTGGCCCGGTCCGTCTCGGCCAGCACTGTGCCCTGGTGCTCAATCCGGATGGTGCGGGAGCTGGGGCACACGTCGATCCGGTGGAGCGGCTCGCGGGGGTGCCCGACCAGCGGCTGATCCTCCTCCCACCAGTCGAAGGAGGCGAAGTCGAGGATGACGTAGCCGGCCAGGTCCGGATCCTCGAGCACGAATCCTGCCGACCCGGCGCGCGATCCTCCCACGTCGACCGTGACGGGATGACCGGCGGCGGTGTGGACCGCGAACGGAACCGAGGGATCCAGCAACGGCGGGCTGCTCTCGCCGAAAGCCACCGCTCGGTAGACCGGCGCGGGGCCGGCTTCGGCAGGGACCAGTCGAGCTCGGAGGTCGGCCTCGGGGACGGCGTACGAGGCGACGACACGCATCGGCTCCCAGACCAGCACTGCTCGCGTCGAGTCGGCGACGAGGTGGTCGTCCAGGCGGACGCGGACCCGCCGGATCGTCGGCAGATAGCGCAGCTGAGGCAGGACATCGCTCAGGACGGTCTCGAGGGACAGGGCCATGTCGTCATGGTCCTCCGATCGACCACCGCTGTCAGTCGTGCGTGCTCGCCGATACCGCTGTCACCCAGCCGGGCGCGCTCCCGCCGTCAGCACGCCTCAGTTCCGTTGACCGGCCATCCACTGCCAGATGCGCGTACGGCTGATGCGGGGATCGTTGCGGGCGACGTAGATCCACGACCAGTGACCAGGGAACTGGTGGCCGTTCCAGGTGACGTTGTCGTACAGCGTCAGCAAGGAGTCCGGGATGAGGTCGTGGGCGTGGATCGTGTTGGGCCCCGGCGGCACGGTCGCGTCGTCTTTCGACGTGACCAGCCAACTGGGGGTGGTGATCCTGGTCAGCTCGGCATCGCTGAGCAGCCGGGGGCCGCCGGGGACGAGCGACTCCACCACGCCGCAGATCGGGACGGCCGAGGCGAACAGGTTCCGGTAGACCGTCGTCATCTTCATGGTCATGTAGCCGCCGTTGCTGCAGCCGACGACGTGGATGCGGTCTCGATCGATGGGGTGCTTGCGCGCCACCTCCTCGATGATCTCCTTGATCAGCGGAGCGAACCGCGGGCCGTCCTCCATCCAGTACGACGTGCTCTGCGGAGCGACCACGTAGGCGCCGGAGAAGATCTCCTGGGCCTCCGGTGTCGCGAAGCCGAGGGCACCCCGGTTGGCCCGCAGCGTGGTCTCGTTGTCGTAGTAGCCGTCGGGCAGCGAGCCGCCCTCACCGCCCCCGTGCAGCCAGACGATGAGCGGACGCTTTCCGCGTCCGGCCGAGCGGGACCGACCGCCGGTGGGGGAGTAGAGCCGGTACTTCATGTCCGAGCGCGAGATCGCGTACGAGAACGCGTCCACCTCCGGGCTCACGAGCTCGCCCTGGACGAACCGCCCGATGGTGACCGGGCCGCGACCACGGACCGAGATCGGAGCGTTCTGGGTGATCGTGTAGACGAGATGGAGCTGGACGTTGCGGGCCCGGCTCACGATGTAGCCGAGGGTGCCGCCGCCGACCTCGCCCTCGGCGTAGTCCAGGTCGAGCACGATGTCCCCGCGCCGGTCGACCCGCGCTCTGGTCACCGGGCGATCGAGGTCGTACTCGCTGAAGATCAGGTCGGGGGCGACGACCGGGATGGGGCTGGTGGCTTTGGCGTGCACGGTGAAGGTGCCGTTCGTCACGCTGGCCGGATCGATCGACCCGAGCCTCGAGGTGTCCAGGGTGAGGGAGGTGACCTGCTCGCCGCCGTCCAGGACCTCGGCGTCGAGGGTGAACCGGACGGTGCCGGAGCGAGGACCGCCGGCGTAGGCCGCGACGCCCGGCAGTGACAGACCGGCGGTGGCCGCGCCTGCGGCCAGGATCGTACGGCGACGGATCGGGGCAGTCATTCCGAACTCCTGTGTTCGATGGGCGACCGACGATCGTCGCGACGGGCGGAAGACAGCCGGCCGCATCACTGAACGTCGGTAAGGTAATCGGCAGTCAACTATGGCCCGCGGACTTATGTCAACACCCTTGACAGAAGTCGCCCAGAACTCCCTGCGAGCATGGATGCCGGACCTCGGCGATGGCGTGCGGGACCCCACCACGGCCGCGGGCCGGTTCGGGCGCGGCGCGGGCCGGTGGACCAGAATGGTGGGGTGCCGGATCCCGAGTCACCCTACGCCGACGCACTCGCCCGCCGGGTCGCCCAGGCCGAGACCCAGCGGGCCGCGCTGGTGGCCGCGGTCCAGGAGACGCGCGCAGCGCGCCGTCTCATGGTGGCCGATGACGAGCACGATCCCGACGGTTCCACCGCGTCGTTGGACCAGGCGAGGGACGTCGCGCTGCTGGAGCAGACCGAGCGAACGCTTGTCGATCTCGCCGAGGCGCAACGGCGCCTGGCCGACGGCACCTACGGGGTGTGCGACGTCTGCAGCCAGGTGATCCCGCGGGACCGCATGCTGGCCCGACCGGAGACCCGGCACTGTGTGGGCTGCGCCGTGGCCGGTGTGCATCGGCGCCGCCGCCGTTCGTGATCGAGTCGTCGAGACTACGGTGGCTCTCAGGCGACGACGGCGTCGACGACCTTCTTCAGGGCGCTCGGCTGAGCCGGTGAGCGAGGAGCGGTCTTCTTCTGCTCGATCATGCGCTCACCGAGCTCGCTGAGCTGCTTGCGGCCCAGACCGGCCCGGACTTTCGGGAACCAGTCCTGCTCCTCTTCGTCCATGTGGTGGGTGACGTTCTCGATCAGCACGGTCATCTTCGGCCGGAAGCGCTCGTCGGACGGAGACATCGGCATGAGCTCCATGACCAGGAGGTCGGCCACGTGGTGCTCCTCGTACGACTCCAGCACCTCGTCGTCCAGGTCCGGTAGGAGCCGACGGACCTCGGGATACATCATCTCGTTCTCGATGTAGGTGTGGACCGTGAGTGCCTCGATGATCTTGGTCGCCAGGGACGCCTGAGCGGCGTGCGCCTCGACTCCCGTGTCGGAGAACTCCCGGAACAGGCGCCGGATCTCCTTGTGGTCGTCCTTCAGGAGAACGATCGCATCGTTCGACATGGTGACTCTCTTCGTTCGCAGGTGCAGGGCTCACGGCCGGCAGAGACCTGCCCGGCCGG
>DATDBH010000116.1:0-2740 GCA_036524985.1 Microlunatus sp.
GCCCAAGTGGCTCTACATGCCGATCTACATCGGGATGGGCTGGGCCGCGGTGTTCTACATCCCGTCCTTCGCCGCGGGCTCGAACCGTCTCGGCGTCGGGATCGGCACCGCCATCCTCGTGCTGATCGCGGCCGGCGGGGCGCTCTACACGCTCGGCGGGGTCGTCTACAGCATCAAGCGGCCGAACCCGTGGCCGCGCTGGTTCGGCTTCCACGAGATCTTCCACACGCTGACGATCCTGGCGTTCGTGACCCACTACGTCGGCATCTCGATGGCGGTCTACAGCCAGCGGTGACTGGCATCACCCCACGATCCGGCAACCCTGAGCGCGACCGGTTCGTCCCTTCTATGACATGTCTGACGAAAACCGCCCCTCCCTGACCTATCCCGCCGTCCTGGCCGGCGCCGTGGCCGCCGCGACCGCCACCGTCCTGAGCACCCGGCTGGGCCTGGTCGGGACCGTCGTCGGCGCCGTCGTGGCCAGCGTCGTGAGCACGCTCGTCTCGACCGTCTTCGTGCGCTGGCTCGAGCGCACGCACGACCGGGTGACCACCGCCCGTGACGCCGGGCCGCGCGTGTGGCAGCGGCTGGCCGTGGGGGTGTTGGCCGTCGCGCTCGTCGGCTTCGCCTTCCACACGGGCATCGGCCTGCTCACCGCAGACCTGCCGCGCGACACCTTCAGCGCCCGCCTGCTGGCCCAGCTCGGGGTGGACTGAGACTCCGCCGTCGGGCTAGTCCCGTGCGTTTGAGTGGTGACACGCCGCTTGGGTTCAAGCGGTGAGCGCAACACCTGATGTTTGGAGGTGTCATGCGTCCTGGTCGTCCGCGTGTCCGGAGATCGGTGGAGCGGGAGTTCTGGAGTCAGGTTCCGAGGTGGGAGTCCTGGGTAGCGGCAGGTGCTGCGGTCGGGGTGTCGCACCGGGTTGCGGCGCGGTGGGTCGCTGAGTCTGGCGGTGTGAAACCGAGGCTGTGCGTGCCGTCGCGGACGTTGTCGTATCGGGAGCGGTGTCGGATCGAGGACCTGCTGGACGCTGGCTGGTCGCAGGCTGAGATCGCCCGGGACCTGGGCCGACATCGCAGCACCATCGCTCGAGAGGTGGCGCGGAACAGGTCGCGGCGTGGCAGCTGGCCCTACCGCGCGGAGAACGCCCAGTCGAAGGCCGACGAGCGGGCCCGTCGCCCCAAGCCGGCCAGGCTGGCCACCCGCCTGCCGCTGCGTCGGGAGGTGCAGGATCGTCTTGTGCTGGGCCACAGTCCCGAGCAGATCGCCCAGCGGCTGCGCGAGGAGTTCCCCGACGATCCGGAGATGTGGGTGTCCCACGAGACGATCTACCAGTCGCTGTACGTCCAGGCCCGGGGTGGGCTGAAGCGGGAGCTGACCCGGCACCTGCGCACCGGTCGGGCGCTGCGTAAACCGCAGCGCAAGGCCGAGGAGAGACGCGGCCGGCTCAAGGGCATGGTGATGATCAGCGAACGTCCCCCGGAGGTCGAGGACCGAGCCGTGCCCGGGCACTGGGAGGGCGACCTGATCATGGGGTCGACCGAGTCGAACTCCGCGGTCGGCACCCTGGTCGAACGCGCCACCCGCTACGTGCTGTTGCTGCACCTGCCCGGCGGACACACCGCCGACATCGTCCAGGAGGCGATGGTGGCCAAGATGGCCGACCTACCCGATCAACTGCGCAGGTCGCTGACCTGGGACCAAGGCGTCGAGATGGCCAACCACGTCCAGATCGCCGAAGCCACCGGCCTCTCGATCTACTTCTGCGACCCTCACTCGCCCTGGCAACGCGGCACCAACGAGAACACCAACGGACTCCTGCGCCAATACCTACCCAAAGGCACCGACCTGTCCCTCTACGGCCCCGGAATGCTCGACAACATCGCCGCCCAACTCAACGGCAGACCCCGCAAGACCCTCAACTGGCGCACCCCGGCCGAAACCCTCCACGCACTACTGTCCGGACAGTCAGATCCACCCGGTGTTGCGACCACCGCCTGAATCCGCCGGGGGTGGCATGACCCAAATGGTGTATCGGCCCTCTGGAGCTTGCTCCTCGCCCGTCCCGACGGGGCGGTGCCCGACATTGGGGATAGTCGATAGAGCGCTCGGAGGGAAGTCGTCATCTGTGCCACGATCGGGCGATGACGATGACCCACATCTACCTCAACCCGATCCGCACGGATCGGGTGGCGGCCTTCGAGGAGTTCCTGGGGAAGGTCCAGGAGGCTGTCGCAGCCCAGCGGCCCGACCTGGAGAGCCGGTGGCAGGTGCTGAAGGCAACGGAGGCGGGCGACGTCACGACGTACGCCTTCATCTTCGACGGAGGCGACCTGGACGCCGACTGGGAGCTCAGGACGTTGATGCCTGCTCACTACGGCGCTGACGAGGCCGATCGCCTGCTGAGCGAGGCGGAGAACACCTATGCGCCGTTCCGCGAGTGGGTGGCCACCCTGGGCGACCACGACCACGACGACATGACCCAGATCGGTTGGACGTTTGCTCCTCACCCTCTGTGAGGCTCAGGCTCCCGCCGAGGCGAGACGGGCGGGGCGCGAGGGATCTGGCCGTGGGCCTGTCTGGGGGAATCGCCCGTCCCGATCTGGTGCGGCCTTCCTAACCACCGCCACCGATGTCTGTGAAGCGGTCCAGTGGGCCACTACTGCTCCCCGGATGGTCCTTACCGCACCTGCTGCAGCGTTGGTATCGATGGTTGTCGTCGGTGTAGACGAAGACGAA
>DATDBH010000117.1:0-16143 GCA_036524985.1 Microlunatus sp.
ACCTTGGCCAGACCGGTGACGGTGCCGAGCTGGGACAGCAGGTCCGCCGCCGGGACGAGGTCTCCGGTCTCCACCACCGCACCCTCGGCGAACACGGTGGTGAAGCCGGACAGGTCCAGACCGCCGAGCCGCTCCCGGAACGTGGTCGCGATGGCCATCCGGAGCAGGTGCTCCAGCACGTCCCGTTCGCGACCCTCCTCGCCCATCTCGAACTCGACCTTGCCGAGCAGGGTGGGCAGCACGGCCGGCAGGTCGCCGACCCGGGCCACCGCCTCGGTGTCGTCGGTGCGGCCCGCGCGTCGCAGGGCCGACCCGGCGACGGCCTCCGCGGCGGCGATGGTGAAGCGGGCCGAGACGCCGGAGCGCTGGTCGACGGCGGCGGACTCGCGCAGGCTGGCGGTGAACCGGGCCAGCACCTCGAGCAGGTGGTCGCCGACCTCGGCGACCAGCACGCCCTCCTGGCGGATCAGCGACACCTCATCAGCCAGCGCGGACAGGTAGTGCGTCCGGATCTCGGCGCCGAACCGGTCCTTCAGCGGGGTGATGATGCGTCCGCGGTTGGTGTAGTCCTCCGGGTTGGCGGTGGCGACCAGCACCACGTCCAGCGGCAGCCGCAGCGAGTAGCCGCGGACCTGGATGTCACGCTCCTCGAGCACGTTGAACAGCGCGACCTGGATCCGCTCCGCCAGGTCGGGCAGCTCGTTCAGCCCGAAGACCCCACGGTTGGCGCGGGGCACCAGACCGTAGTGGACGGTCTCGGGATCGCCGAGGGTGCGGCCCTGCGCGACCTTCACCGGGTCGACGTCACCGATCAGGTCACCGACGCTGGTGTCCGGGGTGGCCAGCTTCTCGGTGTAGCGGTCGTCGCGGTGGCGCCAGGTGATCGGCAGATCGTCCCCCAGCTCGGCGGCGAGGGCGACGCAGCGGACGCAGACGGGCTCGTACGGGTCGTCGTGGATCTCGCAGCCGGCGACCTCGGGGCTCCACTCGTCGAGCAGCTGGGTCAGGGTGCGCATCAGCCGGGTCTTGCCCTGGCCGCGCTCGCCGAGCAGGACGAGATCGTGACCGGCCAGCAGGGCGGTCTCCAGCTCGGGCAGGACGGTGTCGTCGAAGCCGACGATGCCGGGGAAGGCTGTCGCGCCGCTGCGCAGCCTGGTCATCAGGTTGGTCCGGAGCTCCGCCGCGATCGAGGTGGACTCCCAGCCGCTCGCATGCAGCTGGCCCCTGGTCCGAGGCGATGGGGGGGCTGCCGGGGTGGGGTGAGCCGGCGGGCTTGAGGTCATGGGCCGACCCTAGAACTGCCCCACAACTGCCGAGTTGTCAGATCCGGTGGTCGCCAGAGCCACCACAGCGTCTGACAACTCGGAGAGGGGTCAGCCCCGACGGAGGTCCGGGGCGCGCGGTGCGCTCCACCGGTAGTGGATGGCCAGGAAGCGCAGGGTGATGCAGAGGGCGGCCGCCGGGATCAGTACCCACTCGTGGAAGACACCCGCTTCCCAGGTCAGCACGACGACGACCGAGCCGGCGAGGGCCGGGAGGGCGTACACGTCCTCGCGCAGCACCACCGGCGTCCGGTTGGCGAGCAGGTCACGGAGGACTCCACCGCCGATGGCGGTGAGCACGCCCATCAGAGCGGCCGGGACCGGGTCGAGGGCGAAGAAGAGGGCCTTCACGGTGCCGAGCACGCAGAAGAGCCCGAGTCCCATGGCGTCGAACCAGTCGACGTACCGCTCGATCCGGGCCAGCTTGGGGTGGAACCGGAAAGCGACCAGACCGGCCACCACCGGGACCGCGAGATAGCGCCAGTCGGTGAACGACGCGGGTGGGATGTCCCCGATCAGGACGTCGCGCATGATGCCGCCGCCCAGTCCGGTGACGGTGGCGAGGACCGTGACACCGACGATGTCGAACTGGATGCGGATGCCGAGCAAGGCCCCCGACAGCGCGAAGACGAAGATGCCGATCAGGTCGAGCGCGACCGGTACCAGTCCCATTCGCCGCACCTTAGGGCATCCGCGGGCTGGCCGTGCCCGCTCGTCGCGTACACCGTAGGGGCGCGCGCAGAGTAGGTTTAGCCGGACACTGCACCGACAGGAGTGGCAAGGATCCGATGCGCGGCTGCGCGCTGCCTCACGCGGGGGACCGGCCGCGTCGGAGAAGCTGGAGATCGAGATGGAAAGCGCACTCAGCCCGCGCGAGATCCAGACCCGGATCCGTTCGGGTGAGTCGGTGGCGGACGTCGCGCGCGTCGCCGGCGTCGACCGGGACCGGGTCGAGCGGTTCGCCGCGCCCGTGATCGCGGAGCGGGAGCACATCGCGGGGCTGGCGATGACGTCATCGGCGAGACGACGGGGAGAGACGTCGGCGCACCGTACGCTGCGCGGCGTGCTGAACGAGCGCCTGCTCAACCGCGGGATCGACATCGACACCGTGGCCTGGGACTCCTACCGGCTCGACGACGGCCGCTGGGCGGTCACGGCCGACTACTTGTCGGGTGACACTCCGCGGCAGGCCTTGTTCCACTTCGACGTCGCCGGCCGCTACTCGGTGGCCGGCAACGACGAGGGCCGCTGGGTGCTGGGTGACTCCTCCCCCGGCCACGGTCCGCAGCCGGGTCAGCTCCCCCCGCCATCGTCCGAGCAGGGCGATGACACCGAGCCGACCATCGACCTCAGTGACGAGCTGGCACTGGTTCGGGCGATCCAGGATGTTCCCCCGGCCCCCGTCGGCGCCGCGGAGCGGCCCATGGTCGTCGAGGTCACCGAGTTCACCGAGGTGGAGGTGACCATCGCCGAGGTGGTGCAGTTCAGCCGGCCGGCGAAGCCCGCGCCGGTCGAGGACCCTGCCGACGCGGCCGTGGACGTCGTCGATGCCGGCGAGGCCGTCGAGGACACCGGATCGGGTCTGGACACCCTGAACGACATCTTCGCCGACCAAGGTCCGCTGGTCGGCGCGCCGAGCAGCCAAGTGAGCGACGCCGTACCGAGCGACGCCTCGGCCGTGCCGGAACTCAGCCCCACCCTGACCTCGGACGCCTGGGAACCGGCGATCGTGGTGGACTACCCGGTCGAGCCGAGTGAGGACGACGGCGTGGAGGTTCCCGAGGGCAGTGACGACCCCGGTCGCCCGGAACCGCCGGTGGCCGGCGACGACCGGCGGGACGAGGCGGCGTCACTGCTGGACGCCGTCCTGTTCAGGGATCCGGCGGACGCCTCCGAGGTCCACCGCCCGGCGCCGACCGAGCCGCAGGAACAGCTGCTCCCCCTCGACGTCCCCGATCAGCCGACCCCCGCAGCCCCACCCAAGCCCCAGCGCCGCAAGCGCGCCTCCGTCCCCAGCTGGGACGAGATCGTGTTCGGCGGTCCGAAGGAGACGTAGCCCGGCCGCAGCGGTAGGAGCTCAGAATCTGAGGCCATGGAGCTCCACGAGAGGCATGGTGGCTGCGAAGTCGACCTCACAGCCGTAGACCGCGACGAGAGCCGGCAAGGTCTCGGGATCGTAGTCGGCAGCGGGATCGCCCAGGCGATGGAAGAGTTCTTCGAGGCCACCCGGCGTGATCAGCTCGAGCAGACGGAGCTGCTCGTCGCCAGCATTCCAGAACGTGTGCCAGTGGCCTCGAGGCTTGAACACGACGTCGCCCGCAAGGGCGAAAACCGTATCGTCGTCGGACAGCACGCCCATCCGGCCGGCGAGCACCAAGGAGATCTCGTCCTCCCGGCTGTGGCGGTGGATCGGGGCGGCAAGAACCCCGGGATCCAACCGGTGCTCGATCAGCGTCACGGAGCCGCCGCTGTCGGACGACTGGACGAGAAAGCGATCGAGCAGCTCGGGCGGTCCGGAGACCGGCACCTCGCCCGCTCGGCGGACCAGAGGTGATGCGGTGCTGGTGGTGGTCATCACGGGCTCCCTTCGGTGCTGCCACGCTAGGGACCGGCGCAACGAGCCGCCATACCAGAAACATGGTGTATCGACGCCGCCCGCGGCTGTCTAGGGTGATCGCATGGATCGCCGGCTGCGGCTCGATCAGGCTCACGACGCGATCGCGCGGCTCGCGCGCCAAGGGCTCGATGTCGTTCGGTTCTGGCGCGCGGTGAGCCCCGTGCTGGCCGACGCGGTCCCGCACTACCTGGCCCCTTGCTGCTACACGCTCGACCCGTCCTCCCGTCTGATCACCAGCCACTTCCAAGAGGGCCTACCCACCTTCCCGGCCGAGTGGGTCGCTGCGGAGTACGCAGAGGACGATGTCCTCCAGCTCGCCGACGTGGCACGCTCGTCGAGCGGGCTCTCGACCTTGTTCGAGGCGACAGGTGGACGGCCTGATCGCAGCGCTCGCTGGCACGCCAACATGGCGTACGGCGGGGACCAGGAGATGATCGCCGCCCTGCGCACTCGCAGTGGCGAGACGTGGGGGGCCATCGGTCTGTACCGGGAGCCCGGACGGCCCCTGTTCGATGACGCGGAGCAGTCTTTCCTGCGTGCACTGAGCCCGGTGTTGGCCGATGCGCTGCGACGCGGGCTGCTGGTCGGCGAGGCGACCGACCCCGAGGGCCCGGTGGCGCCGGGGATGATCGTGCTCGACGGAGAATGGCAGGTCGAGACGATCTCGCCGGGCACGCGTGAGTGGCTCGCGGACCTCCCCGGCGGTGGTGGGTCCGACCAGCTGCCGCCCTCCGTGCTCGCGGTGGCCGGTCGGGTGTCCCGCTCGATGACCGAGACGGATGCGACCGCCGTCGCCCTCTCCCGGGTGCTCACCCGCTCCGGGCGGTGGGTCGTCCTGCATGGTCTCCCGCTCGCCGCCGGAACGACCCGACGGGTGGCCGTCATCGTCGAGCCGGCGCATCCGGATCGCATCGCACCCCTGTTGATGGCCGCCTACGGGCTGACCGACCGAGAGCAGCAGGTGACCAGACTCGTCCTCCAAGGCTGGTCGACGGCGGACATCGCCGCCCAGCTGGTCATCTCGAGCCACACCGTGCAGGAGCACCTGAAGAAGGTGTTCGACAAGACCGGCGTCCGGAGTCGCCGGGACCTCGTCACGAAGATCTACTTCACCCACTACGAGCCGAGGCTGCGCGACAACGAGCAGCGGGCGGCAACCGACCGCCCCCTGCGCGGGGGTCCCACCCCGACCGGCGTCACGACTGCCGATCCGAGGTCCAGCGACCCGGCCCCGTGGCGCGGGGGCGGCGCGGGTCGGTGATCCAGTCGCTCCACGAGCCGGGGTAGATCGACGCGGTGCGCCCGGCCGCTTCGAGGGCAAGCAGCGTGTGCGCGGCGGTGATGCCCGAACCGCAGTAGAGCACCGGCTCACCCTCGATGTCGGCGAACCGCTGGGCGATCTCCGCCGTGGCCTTGAACCGGCCCGACGCGGTCAGGTTCTCCGTCGACGGAAGGTTCACCGCACCGGGGATGTGACCGGCGACCGGGTCGACGGTCTCGTTCTGGCCGGCGTACCGGTCGGCGGCGCGCACGTCCACCAGCGCGGGACCCGTTCCGCTCCGGCTGAGGGCGGTCACGGCCACCGCGTCGACGACCCGACGGTGACCGGGCTGCACCACGAAGTCACCCGCGGTCGGCGCCGGTCCAGCTCCGGTCTCGACCGGCTTCCCCGCGGCCTGCCAGGCGGCGAACCCGCCGTCCAGGACCCGCACGTCGGGATGTCCTGCATCGGTCAGCAGCCACCACAGCCGCGATGCCGCCAACGAGGTCGCGCCGTCGTAGACGACGACCCGTGTGCGGGCCGAGACCCCGATCCGCCGCACGGCCCGCTGGAAGACCTGCGGCGTCGGCAGCGGGTGCCGGCCGCCACCCGAACCGTGGGTGGTCAGCTCCGTCTCCAGATCGACGTGGACCGCGCCCGGGAGATGCCCTGCCTCGTAGTCCGGCCGACCGGGTGGTCCGTTCAGCGTCCAGCGCACATCGGCCAGCACGATCGGCCGGGTCGTGCCGACGTCGTCCAGCGCGTCGGCCAGCTCCTCGACCGACACCAGCGGGTTGCTCACAGGTCCTCGTCCTCCCGCTCGAAGGGCAGCGCATCGGTACGGCTCGTCTGCGCCACTGCCCGGCTGATGCCACGTCGGTGGTGGTCACGACAGAGCACCTCGTACGCCACCGCCGGCTCGTCTGAGAAGTCGCCCCGCACGCCGCCCTCGGGCATCGTGTCCCCGACCACGACCTGGGCGCCCTCGGTGACCATCCGCCCGCCGACCGTACGGGCGTTGTGGGTGGCGCGCTTGCCGCACCAGCACAGCGACCGCACCTGCAGGGTCTCGATCCGATCAGCCAGCTCCACCAGCCGGCGCGAACCGGGAAACAGCAGGGTCCGGAAGTCGGTCAGGATGCCGACCGCGAAGACGTCGATCCCGAGCTCGTCGACGATCCTCGCGAGCTGATCGATCTGCTCGGGCAGATAGAACTGCGTCTCGTCGCAGACCAGGTAGTCGATCCGCTCACCGGTGGTCAGCTGGCCGACGAGATACCGCCAGAAGTCGAAGCCGGGCGAGACCTCGACGGCCGGGCGCTCCAACCCGAGACGGGACGAGATGGTGGCCTCGCCGGCCCGATCCTGGCTGGTGAACAGTCGACCCAGCCGACCGGCGACGGACTGGGTGTAGTCGAACTGCAACGCCAGTGTCGACTTCCCACAATCCATCGGTCCGGTGAAGAACACGAACTCCGCCACCGGGGCATCGTGCCACGGGCGCCTCAGCCGGCGGACATGCCGCGCCCGCCCGCCGACCTCCCCGGGTGATCGGCCGACGTAATCTTCGCTCATGGGTCCCCAGCCAGCCGCGTTGCCGGACTCGCTGCTGACCGAGCTGGCCCCCACCCTCGCTCTGGCCACGGAGCTGGCGGGATCGACCCGTGGGGCCGTGGACCTGGTGGCCGAGACCCTGGCCCGGGACCCGTCCTGGATCGCTCGAGCCGGCGACCTCGACCCCGCCCCGCGACTGCGGATCCTTGTGGTGCGGACGTTCCTGGCCTCCCCGCTGGGACGCTCCACCCCGCCGGTGCGGACGGGCCTCGACGCCTTGACCGGAGCGGCCCGCGCTGCGGTCGTGCTCCGCGACGGCGAACGGCTCACCGTCGCCGAGATCGCGTCCATCCTGGACCGGCCGGCGAGACGGGTGGCGGCCGACCTGGCCGAGGTGCCGCCGGGCGCCCATGACCCGGAGATCGGCGAGCTCGCGGCGCTGGCTCCCCCGGCGGCCGCGGTGGCGGAGCGCTTCGCCGGCGCCATCCGACAGGTCCGCTCGCGCCGTCGGCGGCGGACCGGACTGCTGGCCGCGGCGACCAGCGCCGTGCTGGTCGCAGTGGCGATCCCGACCGTGGTGCTGCCTCGGCTGCCGGCCGAGGTCAAGCCCGCCGCCCAGTGGCGGTTCAGTCACGAGGTCCGCCCACCCGCGGACTGGCGCATCGACTACCGCGCCATCTACCCCGACCGCGAGCAGACGACCCTCAGCATCAGCTGGCCGGACCAGGACCGGACGACGATCTGTGTGGTGAACGTGTCGACCGTCCCCGGCGAGGATCCGGACCGGCCGAGGGGCGCGGCGGCGGAGCCGACGAGCGTCGGCGCGCGGCCAGGCGTGCTGATCGACAGCGGTGGCAACAACCTCATGCTGGCCTGGCAGTACGCCGACGACACCTGGGCCTCCGTCGCCTGCCCGAACGGGGCGGTCCCGGAAGCGGCACTGCGCCGGGTCGCGGCCACCGTACGGTTCACCGATCGGCGCCAGCTGCTGCCCTTCATGCTCGACGCGCTACCCGAGGGCTACCGGATCCGCGCGGTCGGTGAGTCCTACGACAACCCCGACTGGGGCCCGTTCATGGTGATCGATCCGCCGGACAACAGCTACTGGCCCACCGTCCTGATCGGCCCGAAGACCTCCGACGCCGATCAGGGCCTCGCCACCGAGCGCTGTCTGGGTCCCGACGGCGGCAGCGTCTGCGTCACCGCTGCGCAGTCCGACGACCAGATCCCGGTGCAACCCGGGATCGGACGTTCGGTGCTGGCCGCGGTGATCGCCGACCTGCGCCTGGCCCCCGATCCGACCGACCGAGCCGGCTGGTTCGACGCCACCGGTCTCCCCCGCTGAAGGCCGACGACCCACTCCTGGCTCAGTCGACGAAGAGGGGCACCGTCATCTCGGCCGGGGTCAGCGAACCGTGCATGCCGACCAGGGACAGCTCGCGCGGGAACTGCCGGGTCATCACCGCCCAGTCGGTCCGCATCGCCACCAGCACGTGTCCCCAGCGCTCGCGCAGGTCGGGATCGACCGGGCCGAACCAGCCCTCCTCGATCGCCTCGTCGCGGGTCCGCACCCAGGCCAGCTCGCCGAGCCGGTCGGCCCAGCGGGCGGCAACCGCCGACGGGTGGTCGTGGTCGACGTACAGCTGCCGAAACCGTCCCTCCCCCGCCAGGGCGTCCACGCCGGCCATCAGCTCCGGCTCGTCCTCGGCGATGATCTGGTTCCGACGCGGGACGTCCACCATGCCGTGGTCACCGGTCACGATCAGCACCACGTCGTCGGGCAGCCCGTCGCGGAGCCGCTCGACCATCGCGTCGATCCGGGACAGGTGGGTGAGCCACAGCGGCGAGGCACACCCCTCCACGTGCCCGGTGTGGTCCAGCTCCCGCTCGTAGGCGTAGACCAGCGAGCGATCGCCCCGCTGAGCGGCGGCCACCGTCAGCTCGATCCGCCGGTCGGTGTCGCGCTCGTCGGCGTACCCGACGAAGTCGGGTCCCCGCAGACCCGCCTCCGTCAGTCCACTGAACTCGAACCGCTCCAGGGCCACCGAGCTGACGCTCACCCCGGCCTCGACGGCCCGCTCGAGCAACGTCGGTTTCGGCTGGTACGAGCGCGCCACCAGGTCGGACTCCCAGGTCAGCGCATTGAGGATCTCCCCGGTCGACGGCACCCGCGAGGTGTAGCCGGCCATCCCGTGCTGCCCCGGCGGCAATCCGGTGCCCAGGGACGCGAGGCTGGTGACCGTGGTGCTCGGCACCCCGGCCGTGATGGGTCGGCCGTCGCCGAGCAGGGAGGCCAGGTAGGGCGCGTCCCGGATCGCCCCGCGCACCAGGTGCCAGCCGAGCCCGTCGATGAGCACGACCACGTACCGCTCCGCATTCGGCAGACCGAGCACATCCTCGCGACAACCGGGCACCCCGACGTGCGCGCCCAGACTCGGTAGCAGGTCGGCGATCGTCGCCGACCCGTACGCGGGGATGATCACCGGGCGGTGACCCGCTGCAGGGTGGTCGCGAAGCGCACCAGCCGGGCGACCCTGTCCTCGCCGTCGGCGGCCGCGCTCATCCGCACCGTCAGGTCATCACCGGCCATCGACCCCGTGTAGCCGTGGTCGGCCTCGCAGTCAGGGTCGGCACAGCCGGCCTGCTCGAGGTCGATCCGCCGCATCGCGCCCCAGCCCACCGACAGCCAGGTCTCCTCGACCCGACCGGACCCGGCCCGGAACTTCTCCGGATCGGCCACCACCCGGGTCAACACCACGGTGCCGATCTTGCCCAGCGCGACCGACTCGGTCGAGGACGCCGCGTACGAGCCGGTGTTCGGCGGCTCGGCCGGCTGGTCGTCGGTGTGGCCGACGATCAACCGGGTCTGGGTCAGCGCGAGCACCGTCACGTGCCGGTGGATCTGGTCGTGGCTGAAGGTCGGTTCGTGGTGGACGACGAAGTCGATCAGGTCCTCCCCGGCCAGTGCCAGGGCGACCGTGTCCTCGACCAGGTCCGGGAAATAGCCTTGCGCCTCGATCTCCGAGCGCAGGTCCCGCCGTACGGCGTCCAACCTCATGGACGTAGATCCTGCCATGCGGAAGCCGTGTCGCCGCCGTTCCGCCCCTCTCACGGTCCTGCCCCGCTCACAGCACCCGGGCCATCGGGTCGCGCTGGTCGTCGGTCGGCGCGAGCCGGATCGACGCTCCCAGCACCGCCATCCCGGTCAGCGACGCGACGCAGGGACTCAAGGTCAGGGCTGCCAGCTGCGGGAAGTCGTCGGCGAGCTGGGCGACCCGGTGCAGCAGGTCCTCCACCGCCGCCACCTTCACCCCCGGGGAGTTCTCCCGACCGAACAACAGCGGCGCCGCCCGCAGTCCGCGCACCATCCCGGCGGCGTCGACGGTGGTCAGCGGCGGTACCCGGTGCACGATGTCACCCAGCAGCTCGCTGGCCAGGCCGTCCAGACCGAGCGACAGGATCGGACCGAAGGCCGCGTCCTCCCGTGATCGCACGACCAGCGCCACCCCGGGCGGCGCCATCTTCTGGACCACCGGCGCGGCCGCGGCGATGGCCTGCTCGCGGTCGAAACCGAGCCCCGACACGACGTCGGTGAGATCGTGCCAGGCGTACGTCATCTCATCGGCGTCGTCGAGGTTGCGGTAGACGGCGGCCTGGTCCGGACGTGCCCGCAGTCCCGGTGCCGACGCCTTCAGCACCACGTTCCAGCCGAGCGCGTCGGCGGTGGCGATGGCCTCCTCGAGGGTGCGTACCTCCGTCTTGGTGATGAGCGGGATGCCGTACGCGCCGAGCAGCTCGGCCGACTCATCCTGGGTGAGGGTGCGGCCCGACGGGTGCCGGGCCAGGACGCGGTTCACCAGCCGCTTCCCGGCCAGCTCGTCGATGTCCAGCAGGGGGACGGCGCCCGGATCGCGGGCCAGCCACCCGGCGTACTCGGTGACCGAGCCGAGGGCACGCACCGCGTCGCCGGGGGAGGAGAAGGTGACCAGCCGGCCCATGCCGTCCGGCTCGTCACTCGGCGGAATCGGCCCGCGAAAGTCCAGCAGCACGCAGATCAGCGGCTTCTCGGCGTGCTCGGCCAGGGCCTCCAACGCCTCCTCCACCGCATCGTCGCGGCCATACGGTGACACCGCCGTGCAGATCACCGAATCGCACCGGTCGTTGCCGAGGGCCTCGCCGGCCGCGGCGTGGAACTCCCCGGCGCCGGCGTTGGTGGCCAGCACCAGCGGCTCCGGCTTGAGCACCAGCCCCGCGGCCTCGGCGGTCGCCGCCATCTGCCGCGCGAGGGTGGCGGAGTTGGTGATCAGCTGCACCCGCGGCCCGGTGGGCAGCGGCTGCCGAGACACCACCCGGGCGGCGTCGATCATCCCCTGCCGCCGGTGGGTGACGATCACTCCGTTCTGCCGGAAGAGGGCGTCGACCGCGGCCTCCTCGGCGTGCCCCAGACCGCCCCGTACGCCGTAGTGGTCGGCCCGGTCGGCCCGACCCGGGGAGAACACGATCACCGGCTTCCGCCGGGCCAGGCGACGGACGATGCGGGAGAACTTGCGCGGGTTGCCGATCGAGTCCAGCGACAGCAGGCAGACCCTGGTGGCGTCGTCGTCCTCCCAGAACTGCATCACGTCGTTGCCGGTCACGTCGGCGAAGTCGCCGGTGGACAGGAACGAGGACAGCCCGAGATCGTGCTCCGAGGCGTAGTTGAGCAGCGACACCCCGATCGCGGCGGACTGGCAGAACAACCCGACCACGCCGGCTCGCGGCGTCGGCGCCGGACTGGCGTTGAGCCCGACCTCGGAGTCGGTGTTGATCAGTCCCAGGGCGTCCGGGCCCACGGCCCGTACCCCGTACGCCCGGGCCAGGTTGACCACCGTCCTGTTGTCGTGGCCGCCGTCGCCACCCCCGGTCAGCACCACGAGTCCGTGGGCGCCCTTGTGGGCCGCATCGATCACCACCCCGCCCAGCTGGGCGGTCGGGACCGACACCACGGCCAGGTCGATGGACCCCTCGACGGTGGCGATGGAGCTCGCACTGCGCACCCCCGAGACGGGCGTGTCGTCGGTGCTGACCGCGATCACCTCACCGCGGAAGCCGCCTCGTACGGTCGAGAGGACCAGCTCCTGGACCCGGCTGCCCGGTCCGAGCAGCACCATCCGTCCCGGCGTCAGCAGTCGGCGGATGGACCGGCTCTCCGCCCGGTGCTCGCGACGCTCCATCACCCCGACCGAGGTGTCGGTCGGCAGGATCGCGAACTCCACCATCAGCACGCCGTCGTCGTAGCCCTTCTGGACGCGGTAGCCGGCGTCGGCGAAGACCTGAGCCATCCGCCGGTTCTGCGGCAGCACCTCGGCCACGAACTTGGTGATCCCCCGCTCCCGGGCCGCCTCGGCCAGGTGCTCGAGCAGCAGCTGGGCGATGCCCCGGCCCTGGTGCGCGTCCTCGACCAGGAAGGCGACCTCGGCCTGGTCGTTCTCCAGCCGGTCGTAGCGGCCGACCCCGATCATCTGCTCGCCGAGGGTGATGATCAGGGCGACCCGGTCGACGTAGTCGACCTGGGTGAACCGGGCCACGTCCTTGGCACTCAGCCGGGGATAGGGCGCGAAGAAGCGGAGGTACTTCGACTCCGGGGACACCCGGTCGTAGAACTGCACCAGCAGCTCGGCGTCGTCGGGCCGGATCGGGCGGAGCCGGGACACGCCGCCGTCGGCGAGCAGGACGTCGGCCTCCCACTCCGTCGGGTAGCCGGGCGGGTTCACGCTCTCGGGCACGAGGGTCACACTACGGGCCTTCGGCACATGGCTGCCGCCTCCTCCGCTGTGGGAGGCTTCGCCTCATGGCAGATCTCGTCGCGGCGATCGATCAGGGCACGACCAGCACCCGGTGCATCCTCTTCGACCGGGCGGGCACCTCGGTCAGCTCCCACCAGATCGAGCACGACCAGATCATGCCCCGGGCGGGCTGGGTCGAGCACGACCCGCTGCAGATCTGGCAGCGCACCGAGACCGTGGTCCAGCAGTCGATGGCGGCGGGTGGCTTCGCGGCCTCCGACGTCGCCGCCGTCGGGATCACCAACCAGCGCGAGACCACCATCGTGTGGGATCGACGGACCGGCCGGCCGTACCACAACGCCATCGTCTGGCAGGACACCCGCACCGCCCAGCTGGTCGGCGACCTGGACCGGGCCGGCACCGGTGATCTGATCCGGGAACGGGCCGGCATCCCGCCCACCACCTACTTCGCCGGCGGCAAGCTCGCCTGGCTGCTGCGGGAGGTGGACGGCCTCCGGGCCGCAGCCGAGGCCGGAGACGCCCTGTTCGGCACCATCGACACCTGGTTGCTGTGGAACCTGACCGGCGGGACCGATGGTGGCCGGCACCTGACGGACGTGACCAACGCCAGCCGGACGATGCTGATGAACCTGGCCGGGCTGACCTGGGACGACCAGCTGCTGGAGCTGTTCGACATCCCCCGGGCGATGCTGCCCGAGATCGTGCCGTCCTCCCACGGCGCCAAGTTCGGCACCACCCGGACCGCGTTCGACGGTGAGGTCGTCATCGGTGGGGTGCTCGGCGACCAGCACGCCGCGATGGTCGGCCAGGTGTGCCTGGAGGAGGGCGACGCGAAGAACACCTACGGGACCGGCAACTTCCTGCTGATGAACACCGGGACCGAGATCGTCCACTCCGCCAACGGGCTGTTGAGCACCGTCTGCTACCAGTTCGGCGACGAGCCGGCCCGGTACGCCCTGGAGGGTTCGATCGCCGTCACGGGCTCGGCCATCCAGTGGCTGCGCGACCAGCTGGGCATCGTCTCCAGTGCCGCGGAGGCCGATCGGCTGGCCTCGACGGTGCCCGACACCGGCGGTCTCTACTTCGTGCCGGCCTTCTCGGGGCTGTTCGCGCCCTACTGGCGACCCGACGCGCGCGGCGCCATCGTCGGGATGACCCGCTTCCACACCGCCGCCCACCTGGCCCGGGCGACGCTGGAGTCGATCTGCTACTCCAGCTACGACCTGGTCAAGGCGATGGAGGCCGATGCCGGGGTGACGATGACGTCGCTCAAGGTCGATGGGGGTGTCACCACGAGCGGTCAGACGATGCAGCTGCAGGCCGACATCCTCGGGATCGACGTGATCCGGCCGGTGGTCCCCGAGACGACGGCCCTCGGCGCCGGCTACGCGGCGGGCCTGGCCGTCGGCGTGTGGGACACCCCGGAGGACTTCCGCGCCAACTGGCACGAGGACCGCCGGTGGATCTCCACGATCGAGCCGGCCGCGCGGGAGGCCGGCATCGCGAACTGGCACAAGGCGATCGAGCGAACCCTCGACTGGGTGGACGACGGCGACTAGGGCTTGCACCCTACGCTCGGCCCACCACTGCAACCCGGAGGCGATCTCGTGCTCAGTCCCACCACCCCCCTCTCGCCGACGTCGCGGGCCCAGGCGCTGGACCGGCTGGCCGCGGACGACTTCGACGTGCTCGTCATCGGCGCCGGGGTCACCGGGGCCGGTGCGGCGCTGGACGCGGCGACCCGCGGGCTCAAGGTGGGGTTGGTCGAGGCACGTGACTACGCGTCCGGCACCTCGAGCCGGTCGACGAAGCTGTTCCACGGCGGGCTGCGCTACCTGGAGCAGTTCGACTTCCGACTCGTCTTCGAGGCCCTGCAGGAGCGCAAGCTGGCCCTCGAGACGCTGGCCCCGCACCTGGCCAAGCCGGTGCGCTTCATCTACCCGCTGCTGCGCACCGGATTCGACCGCGCGTACGCGGGTCTGGGTATCGGGGTCTACGACGTGATGGGCGCGGGTCGAGGCGTGCCGAGCCATCTGCGGCACCTGGGCCGGCGCAAGACGATCGAGCTGTTCGGCTCCGGCGACCCGTCGGTGATCCGGGGCTCGATCGCCTTCTACGAGGGGCAGGTGGACGACGCCCGGCACACCATGATGCTGTCGCGGACCGCGGCCCATTTCGGCGCCGCGGTGGCCAGCAGCACCCGGGTGGTGGGCTTCCTGGCCGACCGGAGCGGTCCGGCGAGCGGGGTCGGCGGCCGGATC
Source organism: Microlunatus sp. (assembly GCA_036524985.1). GTDB lineage: Bacteria > Actinomycetota > Actinomycetes > Propionibacteriales > Propionibacteriaceae > Microlunatus. The sequence continues at coordinate 14,802 of DATDBH010000117.1, forward strand.
ACCGGGGTCCGGGTGCGCGATCTGGAGACCGGCCGGGAGATCGCCGTCCGCTCCCGGACCGTGATCAACGCCGCCGGGGTGTGGATCGACGAGCTGGCCCAGATGCTGACCCCGACCGGTCTGCAGCCGGCCAAGTCCTTCCGGGTCCGCGCGTCCAAGGGTGTCCACCTCCTCGTCCCCCGAGATCGCATCGACGCCGGTTGTGGGCTGATCACCCGCACCAAGTCGAGTCTGCTGTTCGTCATCCCCTGGCACCAGCACTGGATCGTCGGGACGACCGACACGGACTGGAACCTCGATCTGGCCCATCCCGCGGCCAGCAGCGCCGACATCGACTACCTGCTCGGCCAGGTCAACCGGCTGCTGGCGACACCGCTCACCCGCGACGACGTGATGGGCGTCTACGCGGGACTGCGGCCGCTGCTGGCCGGGGAGTCGGACTCCACCTCCAAGCTGTCGCGAGAGCATGCCGTCGCCACTCCGGTCCCCGGTCTGATCACCGTCGCCGGCGGCAAGTACACGACCTACCGCGTGATGGCCGCCGACGCCGTCGACGTGGCGGTGGGTGAGCTGGCTGCGGCGGCCGGTGGCGCGTCCTCCGCCGCGGCCGCGACCCCGTCGGTGACCGCTCAGGTGCCGCTGCTGGGTGCCGACGGCTACCGCGCGCTGTGGAACACCCGGTCCCGGCTGGCGGAGGAATCCGGTCTGTCGCTCGCCTGGGTCGAGCACCTGCTGAACCGGTACGGGTCGCTGACCGCCGAGCTGTTCGCGCTGATCGCGGAACGGCCCGAGCTGGGTCGACGGCTCGAGTCGGCGCCGGGGTATCTGGCGGTGGAGGCGCTCTACGCGGCCACCCACGAGGGGGCCCTGCACCTCGACGACATCCTGGCCCGGCGGACCCGGATCTCCGTCGAGACCTGGGACCGCGGGGTCGCTGCCGCGTCCGAGATGGCCGCCCTGGTGGCCCCGGTGCTCGGTTGGGACGAGGCCCAGATCACCCGCGAGGTCGCGCACTATGCGGGTCGGGTGGCCGCGGAACGGGAGTCCCAGGACCAACCCGACGACCACTCCGCCGACGCCGCCCGCCTCGGTGCTCCGGACGTGCGGATGGATGGCCGGAGCTGAGCGCTTCGGGCTGTCCCGGTCGCCCCACTTTCTCAGCACCACAGGGAAATCGTGAGTACTGAACCCTCGATTTCGAACGTTTGTTCGAGTAGGATCGGACCATGTTCACCGCGGATCTGGAGGCAGCGCTGGGTGACTCCCGCGCGTTGACCGATCTCGCCGCGGACGTGGAGCGCGACGCCCGGATGGCGGGCTGTCGCAAGCTGGTGGTGGCCGC
>DATDBH010000118.1:0-13576 GCA_036524985.1 Microlunatus sp.
CGGCAGCTCGGATGCGGACTGGCAGGCGGCCCGTCCGACCGCGCCGTACGTGCCGAAGCCGGCGGCGCCCGCGTCTCCGGCCACCTCGCCGGCCAGCACCTGGTCCGCGGCCACCGATCCCACGTCCGCGGCCAGCGCGAATGCCGAGACCGCCACCGAGCCCGACGACGATGCCGCCGCCACCGACCTCGTCGAGGACGAGATCGCGGCTGAGGCCGAGTCCGATCAGTCGCCCGCGGAGGCCGAGGCCGAGGCCGAGCTGGGTTCCGAGGGCGGCGAGGACGTCGACCCGGAGTCGGTGGAGGGAGACGAGGGTGAGCTGCCCGCGGCGGACGCCGAGACCGAGGGTGGCGAGGCCTCCGCGTCGGGCGACACCGAGGGCACCAGCGACGACACCAAGTAGCTCCCGGACGACACGTCGGCGCTCGGGACCACACCGTTCCGGAAACCGACGACACCTGACGCAGAAAACATCGGCTGCAGCGCTCACAGCGGCCACTTCGGAAAGGCCTTCTCTTCGTAGAGGCCCTACGAGGAGGAACCGTGATCCAGGCGCTGCAGCCGATTCTGTATTCCTACGACCCCGAGCAGGAGGGTGTGTGGGTCGACGCCACCCCTTTCCGAGCTCATCTCACGCATCTGCTGGCCACGGGTCTGACCGAGCCGGTCATCGCCCGCCTCACCGGGGTGAGCGTGCGATCGATCAACCATCTGGCCCACGGCCGTCGGGGCCGACCCGTCCGCCGGATCTGTGGCGACACCGGTCGGAGGCTGTTGCGGATCACGACCATGGAGGCCAGGGCCATCCGCTTCCGCCCCGTCCCGGTGCGGCCGAGTCGCTACCGGCTGCGAGCGATGGTCGAGGCCGGCTGGACCCGCCCGCGGCTGGCGGCGAGCATCGGCGTGAGCATCAGGGACGTGGATCAGATCCTCGATCGCGGAGCCGCCACCTGCTCGCAGCTCGCGGCGCTCAAGATCTCGGCGGCGTACGAGATGTGGGAGACCGAGCACGAGCTCGCCGCCGGCTACGCCGCGGTGGCGTGAGCCGGTGCTCGCCCCGTGGCCCGGGTCGGGCGTGATGACGCTCTCGACCGCTCTGGTGCTGTCCGCCGCGACCGGCCTGGCCGTGTTCCTGACGACCCCCGCGATCCTGCGCCGGCTCCCCGAGCCGCTCGTCGACGGCGACGACGCGGTCGACGGCAAGGTCCGCTACGGCGCTCTCGCCACGCGACGGTTCGCCGCCGTCATCGGGGTGCTGTCGGCGGCGGCCGTCGCGACGCCCGCCCTCACGCTGTCCCCCGCGGCGCTACCCGGCTGGATGGTGCTGGCCACCCTCGGCCTGCTGCTCGCCGGGATCGACGCGGCCACGACCTGGCTGCCGCTGCCGTTGACCCGCGCGGCCTGGGTCGCGATGGCCATCGCCGTCGGCACCACCGGGATCCTCGGCGGCTGGACCCCGCTGCTGCGCGGACTGGGCGGGTTCCTCGTGGCCGGGACGGTGTTCGGCGCGGTCTGGCTGCTCACTCGCGGCGGTATCGGGTTCGGCGACGTGCGCTTCGCCCCGCTGGTGGGTGCCGCCACCGCGACCAGCTCGTGGTCGTTGCTCGCCTGGGCGCTGGTGCTCGGCAGCCTGGCCGGGGCCGTGGTGGGTCTCGTCCGGCTGGCGCTCAGACGGCGGGGCGCGTTCGCGTACGCGCCGTCCATCCTGGCCGGTGCCTACCTGGCGGCCGCCGTCACATGGCTGACGACGTAGAGCAGCGCGCGACCGTACGCGTCCGCGGCCGACACCTCCGGCGCCGTGTGGTGCGCGCGACCGGGCCCGCTCAGCCCCACCACGTACCCGTGCGGACCGAGGTCCATCGACAAGAAGTACTCGCCCAACCGCTCGCGGAGCTGGTCCTCCCGCGGCAACCAGACGACATCGCCGAGCTCCACCGAGTCGAGCGCCCACTCCACCGTGCCGTTGAAGTGGAACCGGGTGTCGCCGTTGCGGGTGACCAGCTCGACCACCATGTCGCTCATCAAGAACACGGAGTCGGCGATCTCGGGACGCGGGATGAAGAACTGGTCGCCGTTCTGCGGCTGCCAGTGCAGGTACGCCGCCAGCTCACGGGCAAGCTCACGAGAGATCATGGACCGAGCCTAATCAGCCCACGATCAGCCGACGGCGAGTCAGCGACGGGCAGGGGCTTGCCACCGGCCAACTAATCTCGATCTCGTGACCACGACGCCGCGACCGGGTTGGTATCCCGACCCCGCCGACGACGCCCCGGCCGACGCCGGTTTCCGCTGGTGGGACGGCACCACCTGGACCGATCACACCGCCGACCACGCCTACGCCCCCTCCCCCGACGACGTCGTCGGGGCCGGCCCGCCCCGTCGCCAGTCGCGGATGGTGCGGGCGGTCGCCTGGACGGTCGTCGTCGCGCTGGTGCTGACGACGTCGGCGGGCGCCTTGCTGCTGCTCTGGTCCGGACCGCCGTCCGGGGCCGGCCGCCAGCCCGACGAAGCCGCGGCCTCGGTCGGCGGTCAGCTGGACGAGCGCGCCCGTCGAGCGAGCATCGGTCCGGTCACCATGGATCTGCCCCCGTCGCCGTACAAGGTGTCCAGCAGCACCCACCAGGTGCCGGGAGTGCTGGACGTGGTCTTCCTGGCCGAGGCGACCGTGCATCCACGCACCACCCAGCACACCGGGTGGACGGCCATGACCTGCCTCGCCTCGGTCGACGAGAGGCTGGCCGACGACTTCGATCTCGGTGAGGACTCGGTCACCACGATCCGGAAGCTCGCCGGCAGGGTCTACGGCAACGGACCCACCGAGGTCGGCCACGTCGACGTCTCCGACCATGCCGTCGACGGACACAGCGGGATGCGTGTCACCGCGCGGGTCGCCTACCAGATCGCCGGACTACCGAGCCAGTACGACGACGTCACCGCGATCCTGGTTCGCCTGGACGACGGCTCGGTCGTGGTCGCCTTCAGCTCCGTCCCCGACGACGCCAGCGCACAGATCCGCACCCTGGCCGCCGCCTCCCTGGACTCCCTCCGCATCAACTGAGTTGTTGGTGCAGTGCTGATGGTGCTCGCTCCGCTCGCACGCGGATCGCGCTCGAACACGACGGTGTCGTCGCTCTTCGCGAAACGGAAGAGCGTGTTTCGCTCATCGCTCCTCCATCCGTCGGCGCGCGATCCGGTGCAGGCTGGGTTTCACGCAGGCTCGAGCACCGACTACGCAGTGGCTGCCACCCAGGCCTCGAGCTTCGCCTTGCCGGCGCCGGAGTCGATCGCGTCACGGGCGCGCTCCAGCGCTCCGGCCAACTGTGTCTCCAGGTCGTCGGCCACCGGGCCGTCGTACGCCACCAGGGCAGCCGCCGCGTTCAGCGTGACGATGTCGCGGACGGGTCCGCTCCGTCCGTCCAGCAGGTCGCGGACCACCCCGGCGTTCGCTGCCGCGTCCCCACCGACCAGGTCGGCGACCTCCGCCCGCGGGATGCCGAGATCGGCCGGGTCGAGCTCCCGTTGCCTGACCTCCCCCTCCGCGTAGACCCAGACCGTCGACGTGGTGGTCGTGGTCAGCTCGTCCAGGCCGTCGCCGCCGTGCACCACCAGCCCGCGCTGACCACGGGCGGCGAACACGCCCGCCATCAGCCCGGCCATCCGCGCATCTGCCACGCCGACCGCCTGGGCGACCGGCTGAGCCGGGTTGGCCAGCGGGCCGAGGAAGTTGAAGGTCGTCGGGATGCCCAGCTCACGGCGCCACACTGCGTGCCGCAACGCCGGGTGGTAGAGCGGAGCGAACAAGAACCCGATGCCGATCTCGGCCACGACGCCGGCCTGCCGCTCCGGCGGCAGGTCCAGCACGATCCCCAGCGCCTCGAGCACGTCGGCGGCACCACAGGCAGAGGATGCGGCCCGGTTGCCGTGCTTGACGACCCGCGCACCGGCCGCGGCCGCGACGATCGCGGCCATGGTGGAGATGTTGACGGTGTTGGCCCGGTCGCCGCCCGAGCCGACGACGTCCACGGCTGGGCCCGGCACCTCGATCGGGGTGGCGAAGTCGAGCATCGTGTCGGCCAGCCCGGACAGCTCCTCCACCGTCTCGCCCTTGCAGCGCAGGGCCACCACGAACGCCGCCTGCTGGGCCGGGGTGGCCTCACCGCTGAGGAGCCGTTCCATCGCCCAGGCCGTGGCCCCGTGCGGCAGGTCCTGACCGGCCACCAGTGGCCCGAGGACCTCCGACCAGGGGCGGTCGGTCGAGCGGGCACCTGCCACCGGCATGTCAGGCGGGACCGACGGCGATGTCACTGCTCGACCGCAGCAGCGCGGCGACGGCCTCCGGCAGCCGGAGCGGATCGACGGGGTGCGGGACCACGCCGTCGGCCCGGGACCAGGTCGCGAGCCACGCGTCGTCCCGGCGGGCGGTGAGCACCAGGATCGGCGGACAGGGGAAGACCTCGTCCTTGAGCTGGCGACACAACCCGAGGCCGCCGGGAACGGCCTCGCCGTCCAGGATCGCCAGGTCGATGCCGCCGCGATCCATCGCCGTCAACACCGCCGGCTGGGTGGCCACCTCCTGCACGCGGACGGGCGGCAGATCCGCCGCCACCTTGCGGCCGAGGGTGAAGCGGACGTTCTCTCGCACGGTCCGGTCCGAGGCGTAGAGCAGGATCACCAGCTCGCGGGTCGCTCCCGCCACGGTCGGGTCGGTGTGCTGGACCTCATCGGTCATCGCGTCCATGTCCTCCTCCTCCACCGGTGTGCCATGGGATCGTAGCGGAATGGCCATCGCCAACCTCACGCTCGACCGCTCGCGACTGGTTCAGGTCGCCCTGCCACTCGTCGTCGGGGCGCTGGGCTGCCTGCTGACGTACCTGACCATCACGTCGCTCAACGCTCAGATCGAACCGGTCACCCTGACCCAGCGGCTCTGGGGGGCCGCCGACCTCGCCCGCTCCCTCGACCCGACGGACGTGCCCAGCTTCTACACCGGGTCCGACCCGGATGCGTTGGGACGGTGGCTGAACACCTTCAGCATCGCGTTGACGCTCCAGCAGGTCGGCGTCGTGGTGGGGCTGGTCACGCTGGTCGCGTTGCTGATGGACGAGATCAACAAGTTCTTCTTCTGGCCCCTGCACGTGGCCGGCTGGGTGCTGGTGCTGTCGACTGTCCCGCTCTGGCTGGGTGCGGTGCAGCTCGGTCGTCTCGGGGTCGCGCTGCGGCTCGGACCCGGCTGGCTCCCGCTGCTGCTGGCCGGCGCGCTGGTGCTCGTCTTCACCTTCCGTGCCCGGTTGCGGATCGACACCTACGGTGGCGTCTGAGGGCCCGGTGATCCGGGCCTGACAGGCCCCGGACCCATCGAGGGCAACCCGTTTGCGTGCCCCGGGGTGACCTGGCGGTGTCGTACGGCAATAATGACCCCGTGGCTCTGCATACACACGAGATCAGCGGCTCGATGATCAAGCCGCACGGCGCGCTGCACCGCATGCCCCAGTCGCGCCTGCGGGGACACGAGGGGCGCCCCGACATGGTCGCCGTCGGCACCATCGTGTGGCTGGCCTCGGAGCTGATGTTCTTCGCCGCGCTGTTCGCGGCGTACTTCACGATCCGCAACGTGACCAACGCCCAGGCCGCCGCCGCCGGCACCGACTCGCTGTGGCACACCTCGACCGAGATGCTCAACATCCCGTTCGCCGTCATCAACACCTCGGTCCTGGTGGCCAGCTCCTTCACCTGTCAGATGGGGGTCTTCGCCGCCGAGCGCGGGCAGGTCAAGCGGACCGGTTCCCTCGCCGCGATCAAGACCTGGGGGCTCCGCGAGTGGTACATCCTGACTTTCCTGATGGGCGCCTTCTTCATCGGCGGCCAGGTGTACGAGTACGCGGCCCTGTTCTCCGAGGGCGCCACCATCTCGACCGACGTCTACTGGTCGGCCTTCTTCCTGGCCACCGGCTTCCACGGACTGCACGTGACCGGCGGACTGGTCGCCTTCGTGCTGCTCCTCGGCCGGACCTATCTGGCTCGCACCTTCACCCACGAGCAGGCCGTCAGCGCCGTCGTCGTGTCGTACTACTGGCACTTCGTCGACGTCGTCTGGATCGCCCTGTTCGGGGTCATCTACCTGCTTCGCTGAACGCGGGCGCATCCGCGCCCGACCACACAACTGAATAGCCAGATGGGCGAACTTCCCATCCACGGAAACCGCCTCGACCGCACAACCGAGAGGGACCCCCACGTGCGATTCCTGACCGCAAGACGACGGCACCCGGCAGCCAAAGGGCTGATCCTGGTGTTCGCCCTGCTTGTCATGGGCGCTCTCTACTCGGCACTCGCGCCGAGCACGAAGTCGGCCGCCGATACCGGCACCAGCCAGCAGGTGGCCGAGGGCAAGGCGCTGTTCGCCGTCTCCTGCGCCTCGTGCCACGGACTGAACGGTGAGGGTCAGGTCTCCGGCAGCATCCAGGGTCCCCCGCTGAACGGCGTCGGCGCCGCGGCGGTGGAGTTCCAGGTGGCCACCGGACGGATGCCGATGGCGCACCCCGGACCGCAGGCGCAGAGCAAGCCGAGCGAGTTCAGCGAGGACGAGGTCCTGGCCCTGGCCGCGTACGTGGCCACCCTCGGCCCTGGTCCGGCGATCCCCGAGCCGGAGCAGTACGACCCGGCCGGTCTGAGCGAGGAGGAGATCGCCCGTGGTGGCGAGCTGTTCCGTACCAACTGCTCGGCCTGCCACAACTTCGAAGGCGCCGGTGGCGCACTGCCGAACGGCAAGTACGCTCCGGCCCTGTTCGGGGTCAGCAACCTGCACCTCTACACGGCGATGCTGACCGGTCCGCAGCAGATGCCGGTGTTCTCCAACGGCGTGCTGACCACCGATGACAAGCGGGCCATCATCGGCTACCTCAACGAGCTGCACGAGCAGCCCAACCGCGGCGGACTCGCCCTCGGCGGACTCGGCCCGGTGGCCGAGGGTCTGTGGGCGTGGGTGGCCGGGCTCGGGGTCCTCATGCTGGTCGCGGTCTGGATCGCAGCGAAGGGAGTCAAGGCGCGATGACCGATCTCGAGCACCGCACCGGCCAGGGCCACGGCAGCGGAGGGCCGAGCCACGAGCTCGCCCCGGTCGATGACGTCCGGTTCCCCGTTCCGGACCCGGGAGAGCCCGAGCACCTGCCCCGGCTGACCGACGTCGACGAGGACGCCGCCGATCGGGCCACCCGGCAGGTGGCGACGATGTTCGGCATCGTCCCGATCCTGGCCCTGATCTTCGTGGTGACCTACTTCGCCATCCCGAACACGGCCTACGTCGACTTCGGCCCGATGCACTCCAACCTGCAGCACGTGATCTTGGGCCTCACCCTCGGCGTGGCCCTGGTGCTGATCGGCACCGGCGCCATCCAGTGGGCGCGGCAGCTGATGGATGACCACGAGGCGGTCGACTACCGGCACGGGGCGGCGTCGAGTGATGAGGAGCGCCAGGAGACCGTGGCGCTGCTCGAGCAGGGCATCGACGAGTCCGGGATCACCCGGCGGAAGGTCCTGGGACGGAGTCTGCTCGGAGCCCTCGGGCTGATCGCGCTCCCCGGTGTGGTGCTGCTGGCCGATCTCGGGCCGTGGCCCACCCGGAAGTGGATCTCGGGCACCATCGCGACCACCATCTGGGAAGAAGGCGTGCGGCTCGTCAACGACGTCACGTACGTCCCGATCAAGGCCGAGCAGGTCCAGATCGGTCAGCTGGTCAACGCCCAGCCGGAGAACCTGCTCGAATTCCACGGGACCGATTTCCTGGTGGAGAAGGCCAAGGCCTCCATCATCGTCGTCCGGATGAATCCGAACTCGATCAAGATCCCGCCGTCACGCCAGGACTGGCAGGTCGGTGGCATCCTCTGCTACTCCAAGATCTGCACCCACGTCGGGTGCCCGATCAGCCTGTGGGAACAGCAGACACATCACCTGCTGTGCCCCTGCCACCAGTCGACGTTCGATCTGGGTGACTCCGGGGTGGTGGTCTTCGGACCTGCCGCACGGTCGCTGCCTCAGCTCCCGATCACCGTCGACGCCGAGGGATATCTCATCGCCCGGAGCGGTTTCACCGTGCCCACCGGGCCGAGCTACTTCGAGCGGGATTCCCGCAACGACTTCCAGCAGGGTGATAACTGATGGCCAAGCCCGTCCCCACCGTCACGTCCAGTCGCTCGGTCGCGGCGGAGACCCCACCCAAGCAGCTCGGACCCGTCTTCAAGGTCGCCTCCGGTCCCGCCACCTGGGCCGACGACCGGATCGGCGTGGCCAAGCTCAGCCGCCCGTTCATCCGCAAGGTGTTCCCGGACCACTGGTCGTTCCTGCTGGGTGAGGTCGCGCTCTACTCGTTCATCATCCTGCTGATCACCGGCGTCTTCTTGACCCTGTGGTTCAAGCCGTCGATGGCCGAGGTCGAGTACGAGGGCACCTACCAGCTGCTGCGCGGGCTGCAGATGTCGGAGGCGTTCGAGTCGACCCTGGCCATCTCCTTCGACATCCGGGGCGGACTGCTGGTCCGGCAGATGCACCACTGGGCCGCCATGTTGTTCCTGGCCGCGATGCTGGCTCACAGCCTGCGGATCTTCTTCACGGGTGCCTTCCGCAAGCCGCGCGAGATCAACTGGCTGATCGGCGTCAGCCTCCTGTTCATCGGCTTGATCGAGGGCTTCGCGGGCTACTCGCTCCCCGATGACCTGCTCTCCGGTACGGGTCTGCGCTTCGTGGACGGTCTGGTCCGAGCCATCCCCATCATCGGGACCTGGGTCGAGATGTTCGTGTTCGCCGGTGAGTTCCCGGGATCACTCATCGTGGCTCGCCTCTACATGGCCCACATCCTGCTCATCCCGGCCGTGCTGCTCGGTCTGATCGCCGCGCACCTGGCGCTCGTGGTCTACCACAAGCACACCCAGTACCCGGGTCCCGGTCGCAACGACGGCAACGTCGTCGGCTACCCGATCTTCCCGGTCTACATGGCCAAGGCCGGCGGCTTCTTCTTCATCGTGTTCGGCGTCATCACCTTGATGGGCGGGCTGATGCAGATCAACCCGCTGTGGACGTACGGTCCGTACAACCCCGCGCAGGTGACTGCGGGCAGCCAACCCGACTGGTACATGGGCTTCGTCGAGGGCGCCATCCGCATCATGCCGAACTGGGAGTCGCACATCGGCAACACGACCTGGTCCTGGAACGTGGCCATTCCTGGTCTGGGCCTGATGGGACTGATGGCCATGTCGATGGCCCTCTACCCGTTCGTCGAGCAGTGGGTGACCGGGGACAAGTCCGAGCATCACGTCCTGGACCGTCCGCGCAACGCCCCGACCAGGACTGCGTTCGGGGTCGCGGCGATGACCTGCTACGGGCTGTTCTTCATCGCCGGCGGCAACGACCTGGTCGCCACGCAGTTCCACCTCTCGCTGAACTCCGTGACGTACTTCATGCGGATCGCCGTCTTCGTCGGCCCGGTGATCGCCTTCATCGTGACCAAACGGATCTGCATCGCCTTGCAGCGGGCCGACCAGGAGCGGCTGCTGCACGGCTCGGAGAGCGCCATCATCGAACGGGATCCCTCGGGTGGCTACTCCGAGGCGCACGTGCCGATCAGCCAGGAGGAGGCGTACACGCTCACCCAGCACGTCGAGCCACTGGCGCTGGCTCCGGTGTCCGAGCAGGGCGACCTCTCGGACAAGGAGCTGAAGAAGGAGCAGCGTCGCCGCAAGGCGACTCGCTTCTGGTATCTCGACGCCCTCCGCAAGCCGACCCGCGCCGAGCTCGATGAGGCGGCGCACCACCATGACGACGACCATGGCGACGGCAACGGCCACGACGAGATCGGCAACGGACACGGGAACGGCCACACCCGTGAGATCGGGGTCGGTTCCGGGCCCCGTCGCGCTCAGGACTGATCCCCCGAGCACCTCCTCAGCAACGCCTCGCCCGTTCGGGCGGGGCGTTGCTGCGTTGGTGGGCCGGAGGCGGCCGGGGCCTCGCAGGCTCCGCGGGTGCCGCAGCGTCCGCGGAGTCGGCACACGAGGCGAAGGCCCGCGAGACGGTGTGTGGGTTTGGTCACCCCGACCGGGTCTCGGGTAACGATCGGCCGATGCCTTGCGTTGGGCGAGATGGACAGGGGCGTCCCCATGCCCAACGGCATGACCGATGCCCGAACCCAGCCCACCAGGAATCGCCCTCACCATGACTGACACCAAGACCTTGATCCGACCTCCTAGCGAGCAGCCGCCCGAACCGAAGACCCCGCGTCTGGAGATGTCGGCCACTCAGCTCATCGGTGGCGCTCTGGCCGCGATGACCGCCGCCGTCATCGGCGCTCAGCTCGGCGTGGCCGGAACCGTGCTCGGTGCCGCCATCGGCAGTGTCGTGGCGGGAGCCGCCGGTTCCCTCTACACGGCGTCGCTGAAGCACACCAAGGACAAGCTCGCTTCCGCGTTCGTCGGCCGCGTCGGAGAGACCGACGTCGAGCTGACCACCGTGTCGACCACCACCGAGCTCGACGGCTGGGCCACCGTCACCCAGCCCACAGCCGCCATTGCCCCTCCCTCCCCTGACCCGGTGGCCACGGCCGCCGAGGTCGATGGTGCGGGTCGCCCGGCGTCGCGATGGCCGTGGAAGCCGATCTTCGTCAGCGCGGCGGCCGTCTTCCTGCTCGCCATCGCCGGTATCACGGCCTTCGAGCTGATCAGCGGACAGTCGGTCTCCGGCGGAGAAGGAACCACGATCACCCAGGTGAGCGAGGGCCGCTCCGCCGGCACGGACAAGCCGACGCAGGTGCCGTCGAGCGACACCTCGCCGGCGCCGAGCACCGAGCCGTCGGCCGAGCCGAGCACGGGCACCGGCACAGAGCCGTCGGCCGAGCCCAGCCAGGCGGCCGAGCCCACGCCGGAGCCGAGCCAGAGCACGGAGCCGTCTGCCAGCACCGAGCCCAGCGCCAGCACGACACCGTCCACGGCCGGCACCGAGGTGCCGCAGGTCGGCAGCAACGGCACCACGACGGGCGGCTGAACGACACACGCCTGTGCGGTCCGCCGCTCGCTCGGAACCCGCTGACGCACTCCTGAAGCCCCTCACGCACGCTCTGCCCCTCACGTGCGTGAGTGAGGTGAGGGAGTGCGTCAGCGGTTCAGGTCACGGGAGACTCGGCGAGACCTGCGCCGAGGAACCGGATGAGGGTGCTGCCCGGGTCCAGCAGCGTGTACGTGACCACGTCGGTGCGGGCCGAGCGGGCGGTTCGGCTGTCTTCCGGATTCAAGGTCGCACGCCCAGCCCCCGTTCTCGCCTCATGATCCGGGCCCTTCGCACGAGCTTCCGCGCCCAGCTCCAGGACCGAGTCGAGCACCCGGACGTCCGCCAGGATGCCCGGGCGGCGGCGGAGGTCGGGGTCCAGGACGAGGCGCTCTCGGTGGAACTCCTCTCCGTCACGACGCAGCAGCGTGCTCGCGTCGAGACGGCCACCGACCTCGCCGGCCCGACCGAAGACCAGCGTCTCCCGCAGACGTGCCGCGGCGCCCTCGGCCAGGTCGACGGTCAGGGTCCGGGTGACGTCGGCCCCGTCGCTCAGGATCAACGGCTCACCCGCGTACGCCAGCCGCGCCCCCAGACCGAGCCGGATCGTCGTGTGCCACGCCGCGGGCCTGCCCCGACCGTGGTAGGCCACGGTCCCGGCGATGTCGGAGAGCTCGAGCGTGGCGCCCGGCCCGACCTCGACCTCCAGCTCGACCCGGTCGCCGCCCAGCAGCAGCGCGGTCTGGCCCACCAGAGCCACCCGGGCGCGATCGTCCGGTCCGTGCAGCCGTTGGGCGCGCAGCAGTCCCCCACTGGTCCGCACGACATGGCGGCCGTTGCGAACCTCGACCGCGATGCGCGTACGCGGATCAGTGGGTGTGATCGCTCGCCCCATCGGTGTGGGCGTGCGTCACACCGTCGGCGTGCGCGTGCGGAGCCATCGGACCGGGATCACGGGGTTGGAGCGACCCCGCCCGGAACGTCGTCAGGGTGTCCAGCACCCACTGCCGCACCCGAGCGATCGACGCCGGATCGGTCCGCGACAAGGCGATCACCGGCCGACCGCCGCGGGCCGCGGAGGCGTCGGCCACCATCTGCTCGACGTCGACCCCGACGTAGGGGGCCAGGTCGGTCTTGTTGACGATCAGGACATCGGCCCCGGCGATCCCCGGACCGCCCTTGCGGGCGACGTCTCCCCCGCCGGCCACGTCGAGGACGAAGAACTGGGCATCGACCAGGGCCGGGGAGAACGTCGCCGTCAGGTTGTCTCCGCCGGACTCCACCAGCACCACATCCACGGGCGCGAAGTCGTCCTCGAGGTCCTCCACGGCCAGCAGGTTCTGACTGACGTCGTCCCGGATCGCGGTGTGCGGGCAGGCCCCGGTCTCCACCGCCCGGATCCGCTCCGGCGCGAGCACCCCGGCCGAGCGGAGGAAGCGGGCGTCCTCGTCGGTGTAGATGTCGTTGGTGATGACGCCGAGGCTCAGCTCGCCGCCGAGCTCGCGGCACAGCAGGGCGATCAGCGAGCTCTTGCCCGTGCCGACCGGGCCCGCCACCCCCAACCGCAGGGAGCGCCGAACGGTCGTGTGGATGTGGTCAGGCACGGAACAGGCGCCTCTCGGTTCGGGTATGCAGCTCGGCCCAGTGCTCGATCTGCGGTGCGGCGTCGGCGGGGATCTGCTCCAGGGTGCGCAGATCGGCGACCCGGGCGACCATCGCCTCCACCTCGCGGCCCGCTGCCACCGCCCAGGCCACCGCGATGGTCGGGTCGAACGGCTGCAGCTTCACGGCGGCGGCGATCACCGTCTGGACGTCCTCGAAGCCGACCAGGCGGGCCGTCTGCTCACCGTCCAGGCCCGCTTCGGCCGCCGTCGCCCCGATCACCACCGCCCGGCACCACCTGGTCGGGGTGCCCGACGGCGTACGGTCGCTCGTCAACGCTGTCAGAGCCGGCCACACGGTCGACGCCAGCCGCAGATAGCTGCGTCCGAGCAGATCCGAGGCGTCCCGGAGAGCACCGGAGGCTGTCCGCACCCGCCAGGCCCGGTCCACGTCGGTCAGCATCGGCACCGCTCGATCGGGCAGCCAGCACCGGCGGGCGACGACCGCGGCCGCCGCCTCCACCTCGGTCACCGTGGTCAGCCGCGCCCGCAGGTAGTCCGGCACCTGGTCCAGCCGGAGCCCGTGGTTCAGGGCCGGTTCGAGACCGGCCGACTGGGTGTGGGCACCGGTCGGCAACCGGCCGTCGGCCAGCAGCAGACTCACGTACGCCGAGTTGTCAGAACCTGTGGTCGTCATGGGGACCACGGGTGCCGACAACTCGGGACCATCACGCTCAGAACAGCTTGTAGAGCTGGGCGAGCGGGAGCTCCGCGGCCGGCGCGGGGGCGATCAGGTCGCCGTCGATGGTGATGGCGTGCGTCTCCGGGTCGATCTCGATGGCCGGCAGCGCGTCGTTGTTGACCATGTCCGCCTTGCTCACCTCCCGGGTCGGCCGGATCGCCACCAGGTCGCGGCCGAGACCCAGCTCGGCGGCCAGCCCGTTCTCCAA
>DATDBH010000119.1:0-4995 GCA_036524985.1 Microlunatus sp.
TCGGGCGAGCAGCCCTCGAACGCTTCCGCGAGTGCCCGGAGGCACCCTTCTTGATCTTGCTCCGGGTGGGGTTTGCCTAGCCACCCCGGTCACCCGGGGTGCTGGTGGTCTCTTACACCACCGTTTCACCCTTACCCCGACTCCCTCGCGGGATCCGGGGCGGTCTGTTCTCTGTGGCACTGTACCGCGGGTCGCCCCGGGTGGGTGTTGCCCACCACCCTGCTCGGTGGAGTCCGGACTTTCCTCGATGCCTGGTGACACCGCGACCGCCCGGCCGACTCGTCCGCGGACAGCGTACCGGTCCGGTCGCGACGGAAGGCGTCTCGCCCATCGTCGTCGGTGAGGGATCGGTGAACCGCGGCGGAGTGGGAGCGATCCCACGAAAACCGACAGTGATGGCGGTGCCGTCCGGAGCCGCGACGCGCAGCGGTCTAGCATGGCGACCCATGACGGTCGACGAAGGCGCGGTGCCCTGGGCCCGGAGCGCCGATGGACTGTCGGCGGGAGATCCGGATTCGGGCAAACCCGAGGGCGTCTATGCGCGGCGCACCAGGATCCGCAAGCAGGAGATCCTCGACTCCGCACTGGTCGCCTTCGGTCAGAAAGGGTTCTACAAGGCCACCCTGGCGGATGTGGCCAGCGCGGCCGGGATCACTGCGGCCGGCCTGTTGCACCACTTCAAGACCAAGGAAGCCCTGCTCGTCGAGCTGCTGCAGGAACGCGATCTCGCGGGCCTGCAGGAGTCGGCCGACGGGGAGCTGCCGCGGGGCCGGGCACTCCTGCAGCACTCGGTGGACACCATGGGTCGCAACATGACGAGGCCGGTCACCACGCAGGTGTACGCGGTGCTGTCCGCCGAGGGCGTCACCGAAGCACACCCCGCAGGGCCCTGGTTCCTGGACCGCTACCAACGGCTGCGGGCGCTGCTCGTGACCGCCATCCTGGACGGAGCGGCCGACGGCGACGTCGAGGCTCCGATGGATGTCGAGGCGACCGCGACGGCGATCATCGCGGTGATGGACGGGCTGCAGATCCAGTGGTTGTACGATCCCGACTCCGTGGACATGTCGGAGGTCACCTGCCAAGTGATCAACGCGTTGGTCCGGCCCGTCGTACCGTTGGTGC
The DNA here is from genome assembly GCA_036524985.1 of Microlunatus sp. GTDB lineage: Bacteria > Actinomycetota > Actinomycetes > Propionibacteriales > Propionibacteriaceae > Microlunatus. Next base: position 1,126 of record DATDBH010000119.1, read on the forward strand.
CCTGGACACCGGCAGCGCCGCCCCCTCCAGCCTGAGCCGACGACTCTCGCTCCGGAAGGACCTGACCCGATGGATCCCCTCACCGGTTCCGTGCAGCACTACGCCTGGGGCTCGACCACCGCCATCCCCGCGTTCTTGGGCGTCGAACCCGACGGCCGCCCGCAGGCCGAGCTGTGGTTGGGCGCACATCCGTCGGCCCCTTCCCGGATCGGTGGACGTTCCCTGGCCGAGCTGATCAGCGCAGACTCGACCGGCGTCGTCGGCCGCGCCGCGGTGGAGTCTTTCGGGCCACGGCTGCCGTACCTGCTGAAGGTGCTCGCCGCGGCGCAGCCGCTGTCCCTCCAGGCCCATCCCTCCCGAACCGGCGCCGAGATCGGCTTCGCTCGCGAGGACGACGCCGGGATCGATCTGGGATCACCGACCCGTCTCTATCGCGACGACTGGCCGAAGCCGGAGATGCTGGTGGCGCTGGACGACGTCGAAGCGCTGTGCGGCTTTCGGGACCCGGACGCGACGTTCGCGCTCTTCAGCCGGCTGGGTGTGCCCACGGCCACGGCGTTGATGGCGCCGTTGCACGGCGGAGGGGCGGACCACCTGGCCGAGGTGTTCGCACGGGTGCTCGGACTGACCGACGGCGAGCGCGACGTGGTCACCGAGGTCGTCGCTGCGGCGGCGGAGCTGCTGGCCGCCGGCGGCGGACCGGACGCCGAGCTCGAACGGTTCGCTCGCACCGCCGTCGAGCTGCACCAGCACTACCCGGGAGACCCCGGTGTCCTGGCCGCGCTGCTGATGAACCGGATGGGGATCTCCCGATTCGAGGGCCTGTTCCTCCCGGCCGGCAACCTGCATGCGTACCTGCACGGGATCGGTGTGGAGATCATGGCCAACTCCGACAACGTGATGCGTGGTGGCCTGACGCCCAAGCACGTCGACGTGCAGGAGCTGATGGCGATCCTGGACTTCACCCCCGGGGTGCCGGATCTGGTCGAGGTCGTCGCCGACGGGGTCGGGGTCTGGCGCTATCGCACCCCGGCCCCGGAGTTCGCGCTGTGGCGGCTCGACGCCGACCCGACCGGTGTCGTGGTGCCGGCGGCGGTCAGCGGGCGGGTGGTGCTCGTGGTGGAGGGCGAGGTCGAGCTCACCGACGGCACGACGACGCTTCGACTCGCCCGTGGTGGGTCGGTGTTCGGCTACCCGGGAGAGTCGCTCACGGTCACCGGCGGCGGGATCGTGGTGGTCGCTGCGCCCGCCGTGTAGGTGAGCCGACGCTCTCAGTGGAAGCGGTCGGCGAACCAGTCCAGCTGCGCGTCGACCTGGTACGGTCCGCCACCCTCGTGCCCGTTGTGTCCGTAGACCCGGATCTCCTTGTCCGACACGGGTTCCGGGGCGTCGGCCCCGTACGCGTGATAGGCCGCGAAGACCGTCGAGGCCGGGCAGATCGGATCCATCAGCGCCACCGAGAACAGGGTCGGTGCGCTCGCGAGCCGGCCGAGGACGGCACCGTCGAAGTAGGCCAGGGTCGCGTACGCCTGCTCGGCGTGATCCCGCCAGGCGGCCAGGTATTGGGTGATCTCCCCGTACGGCAGCCGGTCGGTGAGCTCGACCCCGCGCTGGAAGTGACACAGGAACGGCACGTCCGGGGCGGAACCGACCAAGGTGATGCCGGAGAGGGCGGCGAGGGCAGCCGTGGCGATGGCGATGCCGCCGCCCTGGCTGCCGCCGGTGACGATGATCCTGGTCGAGTCGACCTCGGGCAACGCGAGAGCGACGTCCAGCAGCCGCACGGCATCGGTGTAGACCCGCCGGTAGTAGTAGTCCCGCGGGTCGGTGATCCCGGACGTCATGAATCCGGGAGCGCGGTTGAGTCCCGCGGCGGGCGCCCAGTCGGCGGTGCCGCTCGGACCGCCCGCGCTCCACCCCTGCCCGCGGGTGTCCATCACCAGGTGGGCGTAGCCGGCCTGGGCCCAGGTGGTGGTGGCGTGCGGGAACCCGCGGCCGCCCGAGTACCCGTGGTACTGCACGACCGCGGGCAGGGGACCGGTGGCCCCGGCCGGCCGATGCAGCCAGGCCCTGACCGGGGTGCCTCCGAAGCCGGCGTAGCTGAGGTCCTCGGTGTCGATCAGGGCGAGCTTGTTCTCGTACGGTGTGCGGCTCAGCGCGAGGTCGTGGCGGCGCGCCTCGGCGAGTGTGTCGGTCCAGAACGGCACCAGGTCAGAAGGGATCGGGAGCTTCGGCGCATAGGACTCGAGCTCGGGCAGCGGTAGATCGAAGAGCGGCACCCGCGAGATCCTACTCAAGCGCTTACGGAGACGAGACGCCGGCGGGATCTTTCCTGGCAGGCGACTGCGAGCCCGTCGCGAGCAGCCGCTGGCCGGGGCTCCGGCCGACCAACTCCGCTCGGGTTCGAACCCGAGCGAAGTCGGGCGGGGCCCCCAGCTGGCCAACTCCGCTCGGGTTCGAACCCGAGCGGAGTCGGTAGGTCAATCCTCGCCCCACTCGTCGTCGCTGTCCCAGGACTTGTTGTTCTCCTCGACCTTCGCGAGGGCGTTCTCGGCCTCCTCCCGGGTGGCGTACGGTCCGAGCCGGTCCGTCGCCTTGGTGTCGTTGTCGTCCGTGATCACGGACTTCGTGGTGAGGTCGTACCAGTAGTGCTTGTCGGACATGGCCGAGACGCTACTCCGTACCATCTGTGGCTGTGACCGGCATCCGACCCGCCCCGCTCTCGCCCACTCGGTCGGTGCCCGGGTGGATACCCAGGCCGCACTACGTCGGACGACCGGCGCCCGAACCGTACCGGGGTTCGCACGTGCAGACCGCCGAGACGGTCGACCGGATGCGGGTGGCCGGACGGATCGCGGCGCAGGCGGCGCGGGCCGGGGCAGCCGCGGTGGCACCGGGGGTGACCACTGATGCGATCGATGCGGTCGTCCACGACTTCCTGGTCGAGCAGGGCGCCTACCCGTCGACGCTGGGTTACCGCGGGTTCCCGAAGTCCTGTTGCACCTCGGTGAACGAGGTCATCTGTCACGGCATCCCGGACGCCCGGCCGCTCGAGGACGGCGACCTGGTCAAGATCGACGTCACGGCCTTCGTGGACCGGGTGCACGGCGACACCTGCCTCACCGTCGCGTGCGGGGACATCGACACCGAGTCGCGACTGCTCAGCGAACGCACCGAGGAGGCGCTGCGGCGGGCGATCGCCGCGGTCAAGCCCGGGCGCCAGGTGAATGTGATCGGGCGGGTGATCGAGAGCTACGCGAAGCGGTTCGGCTATCACGTGATCCGTGACTACACCGGTCACGGGGTGCACAGCAGCTTCCACTCCGGGCTGGTGATCCCGCACTACGACAGCCCGGTCCACGACACCGTGATCCGACCGGGCATGACGTTCACCATCGAGCCGATGCTCGCCCTGGGCACCCACGAGTGGGAGCTGTGGGACGACGGCTGGACCGTGCTGACGCGGGACGGCTCCCGCTGCGCCCAGTTCGAGCACACCCTGGTGGTCACCGCCACCGGCGCCGAGATCCTCACCCTTCCCTGACTGCTGACGCACTCCTTCGTGCACTCACGCACGTGGAGGGTGCAGAGGTTGCGTGAGTGCACGGAGCAGTGCGTCATTCCTGAAGGAGTGGGGCCGTGTCAACCCCCGACTACCTCGTTGTTTTGGGTGCGCCGGCGGTATCTGAGCGCGCCTCGATTAAGGGTCGGGGTCAAGGATCGGCCGGTGGCCGACCGCGGAGCGGCCGGAGGTCCTTGACGCCTACCCGTCGAGGCGCAGGCTTTTGCCGCGGAGAACCCACGCGGGGACGTTGCCTGGAGCTATGAGGTTGTCGCGGCCCTCTCCATCGCCAGTGCCCTGGCAGTGGA
>DATDBH010000120.1:0-31743 GCA_036524985.1 Microlunatus sp.
CGTCGCCGCCAAGAAGAGTCCGACCCGGATGCCGCGCGACCAACGCCGCGCGCAGCTGCTCGACGCCGCCAACGACGTGTTCACCACCAACGGCTACCACGCGGCCGCGATGGACGACATCGCCGAGGCCGCCGGGGTGTCCAAGCCGGTTCTCTACCAGCACTTCGGCTCCAAGCTCGATCTGTATCTCGCTCTCCTGGACGCGAGCTGCGACCGCCTGGTGGAGGTGGTCGAGGAGGCCCTCGACTCGACCGAGGAGAACGCTGACCGGGTGGTCGCCACCATGGGCGCGTTCTACGAGTTCGTGTCCTCGGCCAGCGGCCAGTTCCGGTTCGTGTTCGAGTCCGACCTCACCGGCGACGGTCAGGTGCAGCAGCGGCTGTGGAAGGTCAACAACGACATCGCCGACGCCATCGCGGTGGTGATCGGTGACGACACCGGGCTGCCGTACGAGCAGTCCAAGCTGCTGGCCATCTCCCTGGTCGGCATCGCCCAGGTGAGCGCCCGCTACTGGGTCTCCGGTGGCACCCAGCGGATCGCCCTGGACGAGGCCAAGCAGCTGGTCAGCAGCCTGGTCTGGCGGGGCATCGGTGGCTTCCCCAAGACCGAGCACCCGCACCCCGATGAGGCCCCCTGATGACCGGTCATCTGCTGGTCCGACGCCCCTCGCCCGCCCTGGCCGACGGTGAGCTCACCCACCTCGACCGCGCCCCGGTCGATGCCGAGCTCGCGCTGCGGCAGTGGCGGGGCTACGTGGACGCGTTCACCGCGTACGGCTGGACGGTGCAGGAGATCGAGCCGGCGGACCACCACCCGGACGGGGTGTTCGTGGAGGACACCGTGGTGGTGTTCGACGATCTCGCGGTGCTCACGTCGCCCGGTGCGGCGTCGCGCCGCGGTGAGGTGGTCACCACCGAGGCGGCCTTGTCGGCGTTGCCCGCCACCCATCGGCTGGAGGTGACCCGGATCGAGGAGCCGGGTCACCTGGACGGCGGGGACGTGCTCAAGATCGACAGGACCGCGTACGTCGGGCTGACCGGACGGACCGACGAGGCCGGCATCGCCCAGCTCGCCGGCCTGCTGGAGCCCCGCGGCTGGCAGGTGGTCGCGGTGCCGGTGACCAAGGTGCTGCACCTGAAGTCCGGGGTGACCGCCCTGCCGGACGGGACGGTCGTCGGGTTCCCCCCACTGGTCGACGACACCGGCGCCTACCCCAGCTTCCTGGCCGTGCCCGAAGAGCACGGCACCGCGGTGGTCGACCTCGGTGTCTCCGCCCACGGGCGCCGGGCCGTGATCATGTCCGCCGACGCCCCGCGCACAGCCGAGCTGTACGCGGGTCGCGGGCTGGAGGTGGTGACCGTCCCGATCACCGAGTTCGAGAAGCTCGAGGGTTGCGTGACGTGCCTGTCGGTACGGATCCGAGGAGGCCAGGGCCGCGCCGAACCCGACGAGCCCGTCCGCGTACGGGCGTCGACCGAGCAGCAGACCGCCCCAGAGAGGATCTGAGATGTCCCGCGAGAAGAAGGCCCGCGCCGGAGCCCAGGCTCTCATCCCGGACGACACGATCACCGACGTGGCCTTGACGGTGCCCCACGGCGCCACCATGGCCTCCGTCCTGGGCGCCGCCGTCGGCGGATCGATCACCCAGGGCACCGGCGGGACCAACGGTGCCTGGGTGCCGATGGGCATGGTGGTCGGTGAGCGGATGGCCGCCACGAAGGCCGGCCTGCCGCTGTCGATCGTGCTCGCGGCGTCACCGACGGCGGTCTACGCCCTCGACACCACCACCGGCGCGAAGCTCCGGGTCGAGGCGCAGAACGTCGGCAACCTCGGGATCAAGAAGTTCCTCGCCGGCTTCTCGGTCTGACCGCACCCGGCTGCTGCCGGCCGTGGTGAGGACACGCTCGTCGCGACCGGCATCGGCTCGTCCGATCGCGGCGAAGACCCGGCGCAGCTCCGGGCCACGGGCCTCGATCGAGGCGTGGACGACGTCGGCGGCGGCCTGCCCGGCCGGGGTCGCACTCAGCAGGACGGCGCGACGGTCGGTGCCGGCCGGCCCGGGGCGGCGGATGATCAGGCCCTTCGCGACGAGCTGGTCGAGCACGTAGGCCACCACGGTTCGGCTGGCGCCGAGCGTCGCCGTCAGGTCGACCGGTCGGACCGCTTCGCGATGGGCGATCTGGAGCAGCGCCACCAGCTGGCGACCGGAGGGCGGGGCTGCCTCGGCCGGACGCAGCGGCACGGCAGCAAGAGACTTCCCCACTGTGGCGAGCTCCTCGAGCAGAGAGAGGGCGTCGGTGGCCGAGGAGTCCGGTTCGGGGAACGGACCGCCGAGCCGGGTGACGATGTCGGCGGCGAGGACGCGCGACGCGACGAAGTAGCCGGCGAGGTCCGCCGCCAGCCGCTCGAAGCGGAGTCGCCCGGCTGCGGTGAGCTCGACGCCCACGGCGCGTCGGTCGGTGAGCCCCGGCCGCGTGACCACGATCCCGTCGCGCTCCAGGCGATGCACCAACCGGTTGACCGCTCGGCGGTTGCACCCGCTCGACTCGGTCACTTCTCGGGTTGTCGGCATCGGCAGGCGCCGCAGCGACAGCAGGGCCAGGATCTCCCGGTTCTCCGCCCAGTCCGTGCCGAGGTGGAGATCGACGAGGGCGGTGAAGCCGGCGCTGAAGTGTGCCAGCAGGTCCGCCGCGATCACCAGGTCCGCACTCGACCGCATCCAGCACCCCCTACCGCACCTGAGCCGCCCGCCGGCGTATCCGTCAGCCACTATCCGCCCGATCGGCTCTCGACACCTGAGAAGAGACATTCAATTCTGTCGCGCAGACAGGTAGCGTGCGGGAAGAGACGAGGTCGGTGATGACGTCGGCTCGGGGTCCGACCCGGTCCCGACACCTGCCGGCGGCCGATCCGCGTGGCCGCCTTCCCCCACCCCAGGAGAACCGTGACGGACTCCCCCCGGTCTGCCGAACTCGAACCTCCCCACGACGGACACCACCGGCCGGAACCTCGGCATCGTGGGTTTCGTCGTGCTGGTGGTGATCTACCTCGCCATCATCCAGGGCGGCGCCCTGCTGCTGACCATCGGTCGCGACGTCGGCTACAGCGACATGTCGACCATCGACCTGCTCTGGCGCACGCTGCTCGTGCCGGTCGGTGCATCCCTGGTGCTGGTCTACGCCGTCGTCGCCTGGCTGGGCTGGTGGCGACCGGTCTGGATCGAACCGAAGCCCGTTGCTCGCTGGGTGATCATCGTCCCGATCCTGATGGCGGTCTCGATCCTGGTCGTCATCGACTACGGTGCGCTGGTCGCGAAGGGCTTCGCGTACTCGTCGCTGCTCCTGCTGGGCACCCTGATGGTGGGGTTCGCCGAGGAGGGCATGTATCGCGGGCTCGGCGTCACCGTCTTCCGTCGTCGCGGCTTCACCGAGGGCAAGGTCGCCCTGTGGAGCACGGTGATCTTCGGGGTGTCCCACGCCAGCAACCTCATCACCGAAGGACCGAGCGCGTTCCTGCAGGTGATCGCGACCATCATCGCCGGCTACTTCTTCTACCTGATCCGGCGTCGCAGCGGCGGCCTGCTGCTGCCGGCCCTGCTGCACGCCCTGTGGGACTTCTCCCTGCTGTCCGGCCAGGTCATCCCCGGCGAGGTCTACCGGCTGTCCCTGGTGGCGATCCTGACCATGGTCGTCCTCGCCATCATCGTCTTCGCCCGACGCAAGCACATCGAGCCCACCGCCTCCTGAACGGAGAACACCCATGACCGACTCCCTCACCGACACCGCCGGTCGTCAGGACCGGTTCGGCAAGCTCATCGAACGCGCCGACGGCGCCGACGTCCCCTTCTACGACGGACAACCGGTCCAGGTCGCCAGTTGGAAGTGGCTGGTCATGGTGCTAGCGGCGGCGGCCGGGTTCCTCGCGTTGACGCTGATCCCGGCGACCGGCAACCTCCAGCTGCTCGGCACCCGGATCCTGTTCGTCGCCATCCCGGCGGTCGCCTTCATCGCGCTCACCGGCGGGGCCTGGAAGGCGATCTTCCGCCCGCTCAAGGGGAAGGACGTGCTGACCATGCTCGCCTTCTTCGCGATCTACATGGTGCTCAGCAGCGTCGTCACCCTCGTCATCCGGAATGCGGATCCCGGTCACACCACGGCCAACCGGGCCACCGACAGCGTGACCTCGGCGAGTGAGGTGATCTTCTTCTACCTCGGCACCTTCATCCAGCTGTTCGGCGAGGAGCTGTTCAGCATCATCCCGTTCCTGGCGATCGCGGCCGTGGCGTACCAGCGGTTCAAGCTGTCCCGCAAGACGTCGCTGATCATCGCCTGGCTGCTGACCGCCGTCTGGTTCGGGGCCGCGCACCTGCCGACGTACGACTGGAACGTCCTGCAGTGCTTCCTGGTGATCGGTCTCGCCCGGCTGGTGCTGACCCTGGCCTACCTGCGGACCAAGAACATCCTCGTCTCCTTCGGGGCCCACCTGATGATCGACTGGGGGATCTTCACCGCCGCCTTGATCTTCGGCTGAAGCGGCCTCTCTCAGCCTCCGCGGTGCTCGTGGTACCCCCGCGGTACCACGAGCACCGGCACCGGGGAGTGCCGGATGAGCTTGGTCGCGCGGGAGCCCAGGAAGACCCGGGCGATCGGACCGAGGGTCGAGGAACCCAGCACCAGCAGCTCGTTCGGCTGCCAGTCGACACCCGCCATCGACTCGCCCCAGCCCGCGCCGGTGGCGATCACGGTCTCGGTGTCGTCGTCGATCACCTCGTCGATCCGCAGCCGGCTCTGGGCGCGGGACGCCTGCTCCCGCCAGGAGTCCAGCACCGAGTCCTCGGCGGACAACCCGACCTCCGGGGGATACATGGTCGCGCCGCGGACACCGAAGCTGGCCACCCGGGCGGGCGTGCCGAGACGCCGGGCGAACGACACCGCGTGCTCCACCACCTTCTCCGACTCCTCACCGTCGGAGAAGGCGCAGGTCACCCGACTGAAGCCGTCGGCCGCGGTCGACCGGTAGCCCCGGGGACTGAGGGCCAGCGGGATCGGCGAGGAGTGCAGCAGCTTGTCCGTGGTGGAGCCGACGAAGATGCGACCCACCGCTCCGTCGGTGCTCGAGCCGAGCACCAGCACCGACGCCCGGCACTCAACGGCGGCGTGCAGCAGGGCGGACGTGACCGAGCGTCCGGTGACCGCGTGGTAGTCGATGGGGACGTCGACGCTGAGGTCGACCAGGTACTCCCGCGCCTTGGCCTCGGCCTGCTCGCCCAGCTGCTGGGCGAACTCGGCGTACTCGGCGTCGACCCGGGCCAGCGACGGTGTCGACCACTGGCGCGGGACGACGGTGACCACGCTGAGCGAGATGCCCAGCGCGTGGGCGAGCTGCATGCCGAGATCGAGTGAGCCGCGCCCGCCCTTGTGCGGCACGTAGCCGACCAGAACCGTCATCAGTGACCCACTTCCGCGTCGTCGGCGTCGACGTCCTCGCCGGCGAGCATCCGACCCAGCACCGAGTGCTTCCTCCCGTACAGGAGGTAGAAGACGATGAAGATGCCCACCCAGAGCGCGAACACCAGCCAGGTGTACCAGTGCAGGTTGGCCAGGATGTAGCCGCAGGCGATGATCGACAGGATCGGCGTGACCGGGAAGAACGGCACCTTGAAGCCGCGGGGCAGGTCGGGCTGCCGGTAGCGCAGGATGATGACGCCCAGCGAGACCACGATGAACGCGGTCAGGGTGCCGATCGACACCACGTCGATCAGGTAGTCCAGCGGCACGAAGGCCGCCAGCAGGGACACCACGATGGCGACGATGATGGTGTTGTTCACCGGGGTCTGGGTCCGCGAGCTGACCTTGGCGAAGATCTTCGGCAGCATGCCGTCCCGTCCCATGGCGAACAGGATGCGGGTCTGGCCGTACATGGTGACGAGGGTGACCGAGAAGATCGAGATCACCGCGCCGAGAGCGAGGATGGTGGCCCAGACCGTGTTGCCGGTGATGATCTCCAGGATCTTCGACAGACCGGCCTCGGACTGGCCCTCGAAGTCGGTCCACGGCTGGGCGCCGATGGCCGAGATGGCCACCAGCAGGTAGACCGCGATGACGATGAACAGGGCGCCGATCAGGGCCCGCGGCATCGTCTTCTGGGGGTCCTTCACCTCGTCGCCGGCCGTAGACACCGCGTCCAGTCCGATGAAGGAGAAGAAGATGGTGCCGGCCGCGGTGGCGACCCCGGCCGCGCCCAGCGGGGCGAAGTCGGCGAAGTGGTCGGACTCGAACGCGGTGAAGGCGATGATCGAGAACATCACCAGCACCGTCAGCTTGATGATCACCATGATCGCGTTGACCTTGGCGGACTCGCTGGCCCCGCGGATCAGCAGGAACATGCAGAGGATGGTCAGGATCACCGCCGGCAGGTTGATGATCCCGGTGGTTTGACCCGGCACCCCGAACGGCGCCGCCAGGATCGCCTGCGGCAGCTCCAGCCCGGTGATGTTGACCAGCGCCTCGTTGACGTAGCCGCTCCACCCCACCGCGACGGCGGCGGTGGACACGCCGTACTCCAGCAGCAGGCAGGCGGCGACACCCATGGCGATGATCTCGCCGAGGGTCGCGTACGCGTAGGAGTAGGTGGAGCCCGAGACCGGGACCGCCGACGCCATCTCCGCGTAGCAGATCGCCGCCAGACCCGCCGCCAGACCGGCCAGCAGGAACGACACGATCACCGCGGGTCCGGCCTCCGGCACCGCCGAGGAGAGCACGAAGAAGATGCCCGTGCCCACCGTGGCGCCGACGCCGAACATCATCAGCTGAAACGTGCCCATGGTCCGGTTCAGCTGCGGGCCGTGCCGGTCACCGACCGGCTTGCGCCGGAAGAGGCCGCCGGCCTGGGCGGGAGACAACGGTTCGACGCTCATGGGCCTCCGATCACGTGACGCGCGAGCGCGCGCCTGGGTCAGTCTGTCCTAAGAATTCCCCAAGTGTCAGTAGCAGGGGCCCCGTCGTCACACGGCTGTTTCGTCGCCGACGCGGGCGCGCCGTCAGCCGGCGATGCCTTCGGTGGCCTCGGCGCGGGCCAGGCCGCCTTGTGCCGCAGGTGCCGATCCGACGGCGTCCCGAGATGCAGGTCGGCCACGATCAGCAAGCGGAGTTCCCCGGTCAGCTCCATGTACTCCACGAAGTGGCTCATCCGCGGGAAGGTGTTGATCATCACCGCGTCCGGCACCAGCCGGTCGACCAGGCGTCCGAGCGCGGTGTCGATCGGCGGCAGCGGCGCTCCGTCGCGCCGGGCCTTCAGGTAGGCGACCAACTGCAGGCCGCAGCGCGACTCGATCACTCCCTTGTACCTCTTGGCGTAGCAGAACGTCATCTCCACGAGCACTCCGTAGAAGCCGTAGATCAGAAACGCCCACAGTGCGAAGTAGAGGTCCTTGGCCGCATCGGCATCCATGACGCAGACGCTCCCCTCGCCGACCCTCAGCCGAGTAGATTGGGCGGGCCGCAATCGAGAGAGGATGGGTCCATGACCGATGCCGGAGCCGCACCGTCGCCCCTGACGCCCCCGGATCAGGTCGCCACCCTGACCCTGACCGCCCCCGAGCCGCCGAAGCCCGTCGTCGCGACCCAGGCGCCGTCGATCGCCCCTCAGGTCGACGCCACGCAGGTCCCGGCTCTGGATGCCCGTGTCGACGGGTTCCTCGACGCCCTGACCAAGGCGCAGACCCGGTCCCCCGAGTTCGCCGCGCAGGCGGCCAACGTCCGCAGCATGGGCGACGCCGACGTCCGCAGGGCGGCCGAGACCTCCAACCGCCTGCTCAACACCCCCGTCAAGGCGCTGAAGGAGGGCGGCATCGCCGAGGGCTCCAAGGTCGGCACCACCCTGCTCGAGCTGCGGCGTACGGTCGAGGACCTCGACCCCAGCCAGGCGACCGGCACCCGCAAGCTGCTGGGCTTCCTGCCGTTCGGCGACAAGGTCGTCGACTACTTCCGCAAGTACCAGGATGCCCAGTCCCACCTGAACGGCATCCTGCACAGCCTCCGCAACGGCCAGGACGAGCTGGCCAAGGACAACGCGTCGCTCAACATGGAGAAGCAGAACCTGTGGGCCGCGATGGGACGGCTGAACCAGTACGTGTACGTCGCCGAGCGCCTGGACACGAAGCTGACCGAGCAGATCACCGCCCTCGAGCTGTCCGACCCGGACCGGGCTAAGGCGCTGCAGCAGGACGTGCTGTTCTACGTCCGCCAGAAGCACCAGGACCTGCTCACCCAGCTGGCCGTCTCCATCCAGAGCTACCTGGCGATCGACATCATCATCAAGAACAACATCGAGCTGATCAAGGGCGTCGACCGGGCGTCGACCACCACGGTGTCGGCGTTGCGCACGGCGGTGATCGTGGCCCAGGCCCTCGGCAACCAGAAGCTGGTGCTGGACCAGATCACGGCCCTCAACACCACCACGTCCGACCTGATCCAGCGGACCTCGGAGATGATGAAGGACAACTCCGCGGCCATCCAGCAGCAGGCCGCCTCGGCGACCGTCGGACTCCCCCAGCTGCAGGCCGCGTTCGCCAACATCTACGCCACCATGGACTCCATCGACGCGTTCAAGCTGAAGGCCCTGGACTCGATGGCGACGACCATCTCCACGCTGGAGACCGAGGTGGACAAGTCGCGGGAGTACCTGGACCGGGTCTCGACCGCCGATCAGCGGCTGGCCTCCGGCGCCCTGGACATCGAGGGCGGCGGCCCCGGCGGCCTGCGCTGAGCCACTGCCGAGACGACGTGCCGACACCTGCTGACCTGCCGACGACCGATCTGAGCTGACCATGGGCTTCAAGGACTGGGTGGCCAAGGTCACCGGACGGCTCGAACCGGAGCCGTTGCCGGTCACGCCGAGCCCGTCCGCGCCCACCGAGCAGGACATCATGAACGCGCTCGACCGGGCCGAGGCGATGGTCACCGGCGGGGTGGTGCCGGCCCCGGTGCAGTCGCGGGTCAAGCGGATCACCTCGACGGTCCGGCAGACCATGCCGCGGCTGCGCAACCTCGGTCTCGGCAGCCCGGAGGCGTACTCCGTGATGGCCACCGCCACCGACTACCTGCCGGAGGCGATCAGCGGCTATCTGCGGCTGCCCCGCGACTGGGCCGATTCGCGGCCGATCGAGGCGGGCAAGACCTCCCTGATGCTGCTGATCGACCAGCTCGACCTGCTGGCCTCCACCATGGACAAGATCTTCGACGCCGTCCTCAGGGTCGATGCCGCCGCGCTCATCGCGCACGGTCGGTTCCTGCAGGAGAAGTTCGGTCACCCCGGCAACACGCCGACCGCCCCACCCACGATGAGCCCGGAGTCGGACACCCCACGTAGCAGTCTGGACCTGCCATGAGTGACGAGCGACCCATCGATCCCGACCTGCGCACCTGGGGCGATGACGCGCTCCGGGCCCTCGGCGATGCCTTCGACAAGGTCGTCCGCAGCCGCGAGTCCACACCAGGCATCGAGGTGGCCGACGCGCGGGCGCAAGATTGGTTCGATCTGGGCCACCTCGATCCCGAGGCTCCCGGCAAGTTCAGCGGTGTCGGTGGCGCCGGCGTGGCCGGGCCTCGGCCGTCCGGACGGACGGCCCCCGGCGGGCCGACGGCCGGATCCGCCGCCTCCGGGGCCGACTCGCCGGCCCCGGCGGCCACCGCGGCCGCTCCCCCGAACGCGTCCGTACCGGAGCAGGAACCCGAGCCGGAGAAGTCACTGGAGGAGCTCCTGGCCGAGCTCGACGCGCTGATCGGGCTGGCCGACGTCAAGGCCGAGATCCACCGTCAGGTCGCCGTGCTGCGGGTCGAGGGTCTGCGGACGAAGGCGGGTCTGCGCTCGGCCACCATCACCCGGCACCTCGTCTTCGTCGGCAACCCGGGCACCGGCAAGACCACCGTGGCCCGCCTGGTCGGCGGCATCTACCGGGCCCTGGGGCTGCTCAGCAAGGGCCAGCTGATCGAGGTCGACCGCTCCGAGCTGGTGGCCGGCTACCTCGGCCAGACCGCGATCAAGACCGCCGAGGTGGTCACCAGTGCGGTGGGTGGGGTCTTGTTCATCGACGAGGCCTACAGCCTGGCCGGCGACCAGTACGGCGCCGAGGCCGTCGACACGCTGGTCAAGGAGATGGAGGACCGGCGGGACGACCTGGTGCTGATCGTCGCCGGCTACCCCGACCCGATGGTCGCCTTCATCGCCCAGAACCCCGGCCTCGCCAGCCGGTTCCGGACGACGATCGAGTTCGCCGACTACGCCGACGACGAGCTGCTGGCCATCTTCCGGCGGTTGGCGGAGGGGGCCGACTACGACGTGCCCGAAGCCACCCGGACCCGGTTCGCCACATTGCTGGCGGCCACCCCGCGAGGCCCCTCGTTCGGCAACGGCCGGTTCGCCCGCAACCTGCTGGAGGGTGCCATCGGTCGGCACGCCTGGCGACTCCGGGACGTGACCGAGCCGACGATCGAGCAGCTCCGCGAGCTGCTGCCGGAGGATCTGGACGACGAGCCGGCCGCCCCGTCGACAGATCCGTTCGAGCCCGCCGAACTCAGCGAGCCCAGCGAGCCGAGTCCGCCCGAACCCGACGACAGCGAGGAGACGCCGTGACGCAACCCACCGGGTCCGCCGCGACGGCGCCGGCCCCCGTCACCCCACCCGCCGCCCAGAACGCGGCGGCCGTGACGCCGTCGCCGCTGCCGGTCCAGGCGACGGCCACGCCGAAGCCACGAGACACCCCGCGCGAGCTGCGCCGGCTGACCACCCTGGTGATCGTCGCCGGGCTCGTCTTCGGGGTCGCCGGTCTGGCGACCTTCCTGCTGCTGACGTCCGCCCTGTTGCGCGCCGAGTCCTCGACCGCCCAGCTGATCCGGGTCCAGCAGATCCAGACCAACCTGCTGCGCGCGGACGCCAACGCCACCAACGCGTTCCTGGTCGGCGGACTCGAGCGGGCCGACCAGCGCACGGCGTACGACGACGCGATCACCGAGACCTCCCGACTGATCGCGGAGGCCGCCGATGCGGAGCCGGCCGATCAGGACGCCCTGTCGTCCCTCAACGTCGAGCTCGTCGACTACACCGAGAACATCGAGCTGGCGCGGGCCAACAACCGACAAGGGTTCCCGGTGGGCGCCCAGTACCTCCGCAACGCGAGCGGCGGGCTGCGGGCCGACGCGATGCCCATTCTGGACAACCTCGTGACGGCCAACGCCGACCGGGCGGAGAGCCAGATGAACGCCCGGATCGCGATCTTGTTCGCGGTGGCCGGAGTGGTCGTGCTGGGCTATCTGCTCTGGGTTCAGGTCGGTCTCGCCCGACGCTTCAAACGACGCTTCAACGTCGGCCTGACGGTCGCCACGGCGGTCGGAGCCGTCACCCTGATCCTCGGGTTGGTCGCGCTCGGCTGGGCCGCGGCGACCATCGGCGGCATCCGGGACGGCTCCTTCACCGACGTCCGTGACGCGGCGACCGCGCGGATCGAGGGCAACAACGCGAAGTCCAACGAGAGCCTCACCCTGATCGCCCGCGGCAGCGGTGGCTCGTTCGAAGAGGCCTGGAAGACGTCGGCGGCGATCGTGGAGGACCGCATCTCCCGGTTCGGCCGCGACGTCGAGGTCGTCTGGCAGCCGTACGTCGACGTGCACACCGAGATCCGCACGCTCGACGACGGCGGCCAATGGGACAAAGCGGTCGCGCTGGCGACCACGTCGTCGAACACCGCCTTCACCACCTTCGACGAGACTGTTGCCCGCGAGGTCGGCAGCGCCAGCGCCGAGACCACCGGCGGGCTGGCCGCCACCGTCCCGTGGATGGTCGTCGGGGCGATCCTCTGCCTGATCGCCGGCATCGCGATGGCGGTGCTCGGGCGCCGAGGTCTCGCCCAGCGCCTGAAGGAGTACCGATGAGACGCCCGGATGACGTGCTCCACCGGCGCCTGTTAGGGCCGGTGCTGCTGACCCTGCTGCTCGCGGTCCTCGCCGGCTGCGGACTGGCGGGCTACGCGCCCACCCCGCTTCCGGCGGGCGAGTCCGCGGCCCCGACCCCGGCACCGACCACCGCCCCCAGCACGGCACCCGCCCAGTGCGCCGACCCGCTGGCGTCCTACGATCCCAGCGACAGCGCTGGGACCGCGGTCAAGCGGATCCAGAAGCGCGGTCGGATCATCGCGGGCGTGTCCGCCGACACCTACCTGCTCGGTTCCCGCAACCCGTTCACGGGCACGATCGAGGGCTTCGACATCGACATGGTCAAGGCCATGGCCAAGGCGATCTTGGGCAACGAGAACGCGTACGAGCTGAAGGTGATCACCGCGGCCCAGCGGATCCCGTCGTTGCAGGACGGCACGGTCGACCTGGTCGCCCGCAACATGACCATCACCTGTGACCGGTGGACCCAGATCGGCTTCTCCACCGAGTACTACCGGGCGGGCCAGAAGATCCTGGTCCGGCGAGGCGCCAAGGCCACCACGTTGGCCGATCTGGCCGGCCAGCGGGTCTGCGCACCGAAGGGCACCTCGAGCATGACCAACCTGATGAAGCTGGCGCCGGAGGCCATCGCGGTCGGAGCGGACACCCACACGGGCTGCCTCGCGCTCTTCCAGAACGGGGAGGTCGACGCGATCACCGGCGACGACACCGTGCTCGCCGGGCTCGCGGCCCAGGACCCCTACGCGGTCGTACCGGTGCAGAAGGCGTTCACCGCGGAGCCGTACGGACTGGGATTCAACAGCCGTGACGTCGACCTGATCCGGTTCGCCAACGGCGTGCTGGCGGAGCTGCGCAGCGACGGCGAGTGGAAGCGGATCTACGACCGTTGGCTCGCCGGGGCGCTCGGCCCGGCCCCGGCGCCACCCAAGGCGGTCTACGGCAGGGCCTCGTGATCGCCTACGGCGGGGCGTCGTGATCGCCTACGGCGGGGCGTCGTGATCGCCTTCGGCGGGGCGTCGTGACGGCCGGGTCGACCCAGGCACCGGCCGCACCGGGGCGGATGGGCGTCGCGGCCGATCCGACCGTCCTGCTCGGCTACCTCGACCAGCTCGGTCGGTGGCGGGACGCCCGACGGGCCGAGCTCGGCGAGCTGGATCGGGCAGCCCTGTCCTCACCCACCGGCGCCTCGGCGACCTCGGACATCGCCTTGTCGCTGGCGCTCTGGAAGGCCGTCGCCGACCGCTACGAGCAGCTGATCCGGGTCTGGGACTCCGGCCGGGTCGGCGTCACCGAGCGGGAGAAGCTGTCGAGTCTGATCTGGGGGCGCCTCGACGCCGCGTACGACACGAGCGGGCTCGCCGTCTCGCTGCCGGAGGCCTGCCGCCTCTCCGACGCGCTGGTGAGCCAGCTGCGGGTCCGGCTCGGCCTGGACGTGTCGGCCCTGGAGACCACCGACCGGATCGCCGATCTGCGCGCTCAGCTGGAGCGGATCCGCGACCAGATCGGTCTGGAACCGCCCGGCGTCCGTCAGCAGCAGTCCGCCGAGACCCAGTCCAGGCTCGCCCGCCGGCTGCGGGACGTGGCCGAGAAGGCCGGGCGGGGCGGCGACGTGGGTGGGTTGCTGCCGGCCCTGGAGATCGACGCCGCCCGGTTCGAGCGGGACCTGATCGTCGGGGAGGCGCAGCGCCGGCAGGCGCGGGTCGAGGTGGAGCAGGTCCGGCGGCTACGGGACAGCCTGGAAACTCGCGAGGAGCAGCTCCGCAGCCTGGCGGCCAGCTGCGTGGCCACGGTCGATCCCGCTCCCCGGTACGCCGTGCCGGACGTGGACGCGCTGGGTCCCGTGCCGAACACGCTCGAGGCGCTGGCCGCGTACCGGCACCGGCTGACGCTGGTGGACCGGGCCCTGCTGCTGGCGAACGACGCCTACAGCCAGGCCCTGCGCCAGCACGCCGATCTGCTCGCGCGGCTCGACGCCTATCATCTGCTGGCCACCGCGACCGGCGTCGCCGATCAGGCGGCGATCGCGAACGCGTACGGGCTGGCGACGGCCGCGCTGGCCGAGCGACCGACCAAGATGGCCCTGGCGAGCCAGCTGGTCAGCCTCTACCAGACCTATCTCCAGACCGTGACGACCCGTACGGAAGTGTCATGAACCGTCAGCGCCGAAGGGGTATCCGATGACGTGCACACAGCCCGGCTGCACCGGTTCGATCGTGGACGGCTACTGCGACGTCTGCGGGTCACCGGGAGCGACGTCGGGAACATCGGCCCTCGCCCCGGGTGCCGCGCCCTCAGCGGGTACGGTCTCGGCGGCGGTGGGCCAGCGGGCCGGCGACTGCCGTCAGCCCGGCTGCTCGGGCACCGTCGTCGACGGCTACTGCGACGTGTGCGGGACCCCGGGTGAGGCCTCGCCGACCTCGCCGGTGGCGGGCTCCGGTCGGTCGACGCCGGCGGGCGAGGAGCAGACCGGTCCGGTGTCCACCATGACCCGCGGCTCCAGTCGGCTCGGCTCGGCGGCCATCGGCTCCCAGCGAGCCGGCGGTGCGGGCACCACGTCTACCAAGCGCATCAGCTCCGGCTCCCAACGGCTGCGCTCCGCGCGCCTGGGGGCCGGCTTGACCCGGGTGCCGCCGGCCCCGTCGATCGACGCGGCCAAAGCCATCATGGTCAGTCCGGTGGTGCCGGAGAACAAGCGGGTCTGCCCGACCTGCGGCTCCCCGGTGGGCCGGGGTCGCGACGGTCAGCCGGGACGGGCCGAGGGCTTCTGTCCCAAGTGCGGCAGCCAGTTCTCCTTCACCCCGAAGCTGCAGCCCGGTGACCTGGTGGCGCACCAGTACGAGGTGGCGGGCTGCCTCGCCCACGGCGGTCTGGGTTGGATCTACCTGGCCAGGGACAAGAACGTGTCCGACCGCTGGGTGGTCCTGAAGGGCCTGCTGAACACCGGCGACGCCGACGCCCTCGCCGTGGCCATCATCGAGAAGCAGTTCCTGGCCCAGGTCGAGCACCCGCTGATCGTGGAGATCTACAACTTCGTCAGCCACGACGGAGCCGGCTACATCGTGATGGAGTACGTCGGCGGCATCTCGCTCAAGGACATCCTGAAGAGCCGGATGCGGGAGGCCGGGGGCAGCTACAACCCGCTGCCCGTGGACCAGGCGCTCGCCTACATCCTCGAGGTGCTGCCGGCCTTCCAGTACCTGCACGACCTCGGCCTGATCTACTGCGACTTCAAGCCCGACAACCTGATCCAGATCGGCGACGCGGTCAAGCTGATCGACCTCGGCGGGGTGCGGCGGGTCGACGACGACGAGTCCGCCATCTACGGGACCATCGGCTACCAGGCACCGGAGGTGCCACAGGTCGGCACCACCGTCGCCTCCGACATCTACACCATCGGCCGGACGCTGCTGGTGCTGATGGCGGAGTTCCGGGGCTACCAGACCACCTACGTCGACCGGTTGCCACCGATCGAGGACGTCCCGGCCTTCGTCGCCCACGACTCCCTCTACCGGCTGGTCGCCAAGATGTGTGCCCCGGACCCCGCCGATCGGTTCGCCTCGGTCGACGAGCTGCGAGTCCAGCTGCTGGGGGTGCTCCGGGAGGTGGTGGCCGAGAAGCAGGCGGGAACTGCCCTGACCTCGGCGGCCTCGGTGCTCTTCGAGGCGCCGGCGGTGGTCAGCGACGCCCTCGCCTGGGACCAGCTGCCGGCCCTGCGGGTGGACACCACCGACGGCCAGTACGCATGGCTGTCCAACATCACCGCCGACGACCCGAAGGAACGCCTCAGCGAGCTCAAGCAGGCCCCGACCGTCACGCCGGAGATCCAGCTGGCTCGGGCCCGGGCCGCCCTACAGGCCGGCTGGGACAAGACCGTGCACGAGGTGGTCAACCAGATGCTCACCCTCGACCCGTGGGAGTGGCGCGCGGTCTGGATGAGCGGGCTGCTCGCCCTGCAGCGCAAGGACGTCAAGACCGCCCAGTCGGCCTTCAACGCCGTGTACGGGCAGGTGCCGGGCGAGCTGGCCCCGAAGCTGGCCCTGGCCCTGGCCTGCGAGCTCGGGGGTGAGCCGGACCTGTCGGAACGGCTCTACCGGATCTGTGCGTCGACCGACGCCAACTACGTCGCCCCGGCCGCCTTCGGGCTCTCCCGGGTGCGCGCCGGACGCAAGGACGTGGCCGGGGCGGTCCAGGCGCTGGATCTGGTCCCGTCCACGTCGCGCAACTATCCCGAGTCGCAGCGGCAGAAGGCCGAGCTGCTGTACGCCGCCGCCGACGGCCTGCCGATGCTGGCGCAGGCGATGGACAGCATCACGCGGGTGCGAATGGATCCGGTGGAGAAGGGCGAGCTGAGCGCGAAGATCCTGGAGCGGGCGCTGGCCACGGTGCAGAGCAAGGGGCCGAACCGGCGACTGACGATCGGTGGCATCCCGGCGGACGACCCGGACCTGCGGGACGGTCTGGAGGCGACGTACCGGACCCTGGCGTCGGCCGCCGACGACGATCGGGAACGCTATGCCCTGGTGGACAAGGCCAACGAGGTCCGGCGATGGACCTTGACGTGACGAACGAACGCGAGAGCGGGTAGGCGTGAGTGCTGAGCAAGGCACCGACCAGGCGGTCAACGCGGAGCCGGGCCGGTGTCCCAGCTGCGGGGCGCCGGTCGAGCCCACGGCGCGCTTCTGTGAGAGCTGCGGGGCTCCGCTGACCCCGACCGAGGCCGCGATCGAGCAGACCGTCGCCGAGCTGCCGGTCGAGCTGACCGCTTCGGTGGTCCAGCCGGAGCCTTCCGCGGCTGAGCCGACCCTGGTGCTGCCGCGACCGTGCGCCAGCTGCGGTGGCGTGGTCGGGTCCGACGGCTACTGCGAGGTCTGCGGCACCAAGGCGCCCAGCGAACGCGACCACTACGTGGAGCGGCCCGCCTCCTGGGTGGCCGCCTGCTGCGACCGGGGCATCCGTCATCACCGCAACGAGGACGCCACGGCGGTGGCCGCGTCCGCCGAACCGGGCAAGCGGGCCGTGCTGGTGGTCTGCGACGGGGTCTCGACCGCCGACGAGTCCGACGTGGGCAGCATGGCCGCCGCCCGAGCCGCCAGGGATGTCCTCACGGCCAGCCGACCAGCCGGTCTCGGAGTGCCGGAGAGCCGGGCCGCCGCCATCGAGGCTGCTCTGGTGACCTCGGCGGAGCGCGGCAATGCGGCCGTCATCGCCAGCACCTCCGCCGACACCGCGAACCCGTCGTCCTGCACGTTCGTGGCGGTGGTGCTCGAGGACGATCTGTGCGTCTTCGGCAACATCGGCGACAGCCGCGCCTACTGGATCACCGATCCGGGGTCCGGCGATCCCGTCCAGCTCACCCGCGACGACTCGGTCGCCCAGCTGCGGATCGCGGCCGGGGTGTCGAAGGAGGAGGCGGAGGCCGGCCCGCAGGCGCACGCGATCCTGAAGTGGCTCGGCCGCGACTCCCAGGACTTCCGGCCGACCACCGGCTCGGTGCTGCTCAACGGGTCGGGCTGGGTGCTCGTCTGCTCCGACGGGTTGTGGAACTACGCCTCCGAGGCCCAGGAGCTGCAAGCCTTGATGGCCCAGCTGAGCGCCACGGCCGGCACCGATCCGCTGTCGCTGGCGGAGGCGATGGTGCGCTGGGCCTGCGACCAGGGCGGCAAGGACAACATCTCGGTGGCACTGGCTCGGCGTACGGCGGGCTGAGGTCGGCGAGCTCGTCGCCCCCGCAAGAAGTAGCCCCGGGACCACGAGGAGCGACATCTGGGTGCCGAGGCTACTTCTCGATGACCGAGGTGCTCGACGGCCCTGTGGATCGGGGTCTTCGACCTCGCCGGCAACCTGCTGGGCGTACCGGGGAACGGCTCGAAAGGGCGGGACTGATCGTGGTCCGCGCGGAGAAGAACGACCTGGTCAGGCATCGGAGGCAGCTGACCCAATGCGACGGCGCCGCTCATCGCGACGGACTTCGGCGAGACCGCTCCCGCGACCGCTGGACTCTGGACGAGCCGGAGGGCTCTTCGGCTTCCCAGTCTGATGGCGCGCGGAGAAAGTAGGTACGGCACCTCAGATCGGGAGATCGAGTGCCGGAGCTACTTCTCGGCTGATACCCGCCGGCACGGACGGGCGGTCAGCGGCGCCAGCCACTCACGTCCAGCACCTCCACGCTCGAACCGCGACGTGCGAGGGCGGGCGAGGGTGCGGCCATCTCGTACGGCATCGGCT
Organism: Microlunatus sp.; assembly: GCA_036524985.1. GTDB lineage: Bacteria > Actinomycetota > Actinomycetes > Propionibacteriales > Propionibacteriaceae > Microlunatus. The sequence goes on from DATDBH010000120.1 coordinate 18,174, forward strand.
CGTACGCGAAGGACCGGTCGCGTCCCGGCAGCACGTCCGGGATCCGCGCCAGCGACACCAGCAGCTGCTCGCGGGCCAGTCGGTTGCCGAGCTGACGGGTGGCCGACATACCTGCGTCGTGCCGCAACAGCTGCTCGACGCGGTGCAGGTCCTCGGTCAGCGACTTGCGGCGGGCCATCAGCCACAGTTCGGCGTGCTCGAGCTCCCACTCCGGGGTGTGCTCCGGACGGCCGTAGCGGCCGGCGATCTCGCCGGCCTGGGCCAGCAACCAGCTCCGTGGGCGGTCGTAGGTCAGCGTCACCGCGATCACGAACAGGATCGCGATGATGACCAGGTCGACCGCGACCCCCATCAGCTCCACCGCCTCATGCCCACTGTCGCTCGCGCGCGCCCGTCACGCAAGGGTCTCGGACGCGCGTCGTGGACCGCGGAACGCAGGCGCGACTGCCATCATGCGAGCGTGACGAAGCGTACGAGGCGCGTCCTGGGTCTCACCGTGGTGCTGATCTCCCTGCTCGTGCTCGGCGCCGGCTGTGGCAGCAGCAGCCCGTCCAGCGCCGAGCCGGCACTGGACGGCACCAGCTGGACACTGACCAGCTGGGCCGAGCCCGACCCGATCCCCGAGTCCGCCTCCATCACCGCGGAGTTCGCCGACGGGCGGGTTGCGGGAACGTCGGGAGTGAACCGCTACAACGCGGCGGTCACCTCCGGCACGGACGGCTCGTTCGCCATCGACGCGCCGATCTCGACCAAGATGGCCGGGCCGGAGGATGCGATGGCGGCGGAGAGGTCGTATCTTCAGCGACTCCAGGCCGCGACCTCCTACCGGGTCGACGGGGACACCCTGGTGATCAACGACGCCGACGGTCAGCCGTCGCTCACCTTCACCCGGGCTTAGGGAGACACCCCCCGTACGAAGCAGGTGGGCGATCGCCGAGAAGCAGCAGGCCGCCAGCACCCGCGCAGCGTACGCGGGCCCCTGCCGATGGCCCGCGGTCGCCGTGGGGCCTGACCGGGGTCGAGATACTGTGACGACCAACGTCGACAGCGAGGCCACGGGCGCCTCCGCGAAGAGGAGTTCGACCATGCCGGAGTTCACCGCCACCGTCTACCAGAACGAGTTCCTGCCGGACGGCGGCACCGACGTGAACGCCATCGTCACCCTCACCTGCACCGGTGCCGGCGAGGCCGGCCGCGGTGCGGGCGGACAGGCCGGCGAGATCATCATCGTGGACACCTCCGGATCGATGGGCCGGACGAAGATCGAGTCGGCCAAGATCGCGGCGTCGGCGGCCATCGACCAGATCCTGGACGGGACCTGGTTCGCGGTCGTGGCCGGCACCCATCTGGCGTATCTGGCCTTCCCCCCGGCGCGCAGTGGGGCGGGCATGGTGCAGATGAACCCGCAGACCCGGTACGAATCACAGCAGGCCGTGCGCAGCTTCCGCTCCGACGGCGGCACCGCGATGGGCGCCTGGCTGCTGCTGGCCGGCCGGTTGTTCGACTCGGTGCCGCTGCTGGCGCAGCGACACGCCATCCTGCTCACCGACGGCGAGAACCACAACGAGTCACCGGAACAGCTGACCAGCTCGATCGCCGCCGTCACGGGCCGGTTCCAGTGCGACTGCCGTGGGGTCGGCGTCGACTGGCAGGTCGCGGAGGTGCGCCGGATCGCGCAGGCCCTGCTCGGCACCGTCGACATCATCCCGCAGCCAGAGGACATGGCGGCCGTGTTCGCCGACCTGATGCGCAACGCGATGAGCCGCGGAGTGGCCGACGCGCAGCTGCGCGTGTGGGCGCCGCAGGGCGCTCAGGTGCAGTTCGTCCGACAGGTCTCCCCCACGGTCGCCGACCTGACCAACCGCCGGGTCGAGGTGAACCCGCTGACCGGCGGCTATCCGACAGGTGCCTGGTCGGACGAGTCCCGCGACTACCACGTCAGCGTCCGGTTGTCGGCCAAGGGCATCGGTCAGGAGCAGCTCGCGGCGCGGGTCCAGCTCGCGGTCGGGGGTGAGGTCGTGGCCCAGAGCCTGGTCAAGGCGAAGTGGTCCGACGACGAGGGTCTGACGACGCGGATCAACCCGGAGGTCGCGCACTACACGGGCCAGACCGAGCTCGCCGAGGCGATCCAGGACGGTCTGGCGGCGAAGGCGGCCGGTGACGAAGCCGGTGCGACGACCAAGCTCGGCCGGGCCGTACAGTTGGCCGCGCAGACGGGAAACGTGGAAGCCACCACCCGGCTGCGCAAGGTGGTGGACATCGACGACATCGAAACCGGTACGGTGCGCCTGAAGCGCAGCGTCGACAAGGCCGACGAGATGGCCCTGGACACCGCTTCGACCAAGACCACCCGAGTCCGCACCTGAGCCCGCCGCCGGGCTCGGCCCGCTACTGAGGAGGACGCGCATGACGTCGGTCTGCCCGGCCGGACACGACTCCACCGCCGACGACTACTGCGACGTCTGCGGGATGCCGATCGATGCCACCGCGGTCTTGCCGGCCGCGGCAGGAGGTGCGCCATCGTCGGCGGTCGCCGCGACACCGGCCGCCACCGGGCAGGCCTGCCCGCACTGTGGCACCGCCAACGTGGCGGAGGCGTTGTTCTGCGAGAGCTGCGGCTACGACTTCACCACCGGGAGCATGCCGCGGCCGCTGGCGCCGCCGCAGCCCTCCGCCGATCTCACGGTCCAGCCGACCGCACCGGAGTCGCCGGTTCCGGTCCCGAGCGGGGCGGAGTTCAGCTGGGTGGCCGAGCTGTGGATCGACCCGGCCTGGTACGAGGCGCAGGACAGCCCGGACCCACTTCCTTCCCCCGGGCTGCCGGCCACCATCCCGCTGCGGCGCGCCTCCGTGCTCGTGGGGCGTGCGTCGCGCAGCCGCAACATCGCGCCCGACATCGACTGCGGCCACGACTCGGGGGTGAGTCGCCGGCAGGCACAGCTGACCACCGACGGCAGCCGCTGGTTCGTGGAAGACCTGGAGTCGGCGAACGGCACCTTCATCGGGCGGGCCAGCGCCACTCTGCCCGAGGACCCGATCCCGGTCGGGGTGAAGCGCGAGCTCGACCCGGACGATCGGATCTACCTGGGGGCCTGGACCCGACTGGTCATCCGCGAGGCGACCGAGGACGAGATCGCCAGTCACGCATAGTGTCGCGCGGTTCGAGCTGGTCGTCGGGCCGACAAGACGCGGGTCGCGTCCTAGGTGGGGTGTGGCACGGTAGAGGCCGCATCAGTGACATTTCGACGAGGGAGTTCCGTGGATATCAAGGTCGGCGTCAAGCAGGTCAGCCGCGAGATCGTGGTGGAGTCCAACCAGACCGCCGCGGAGGTCGAGAAGGCCGTCGCCACCGCCCTCGACAAGGACAGCGTGTTGGTGCTGACCGACGCCCACGGGCGCAAGGTGCTGGTTCCCGCAGCCAGCATCGGCTATGTCGACATCGGCGAGGAGACCGCCCGCCGCGTCGGCTTCGGGTCCGGCTAGATCACGGTTGGTTCTGGCCCGTCAGGCCTGCAGACCGAGCTCGGCCATCCGCTTGGTGTGGTTGGCCACGAGTCGGGAGAACATCCGGCTGATCGCGGCCAGATCCATCCCCGGTCGATCCACCGTGCCGGTGAGCAGGCCGGTCAGGGAGTCGCGGTCCGCGGCGACCCGCTGGGCCTGGCTGAGGGCTTCGCCGACGAGCCGTCGGCCCCACAGCGAGAGCCGTCCGGCCAGCTTCGCGTCGTTCTGCGTACCCTGGCGCACCTGGGCGACGATGAAGGCGTGCAGGTCCTCGGCGGCCAAGACCTCGTGCACCAGGTTGCGGGTGTCGACGTCGACGAACGCGGCGATCTCCCGGTAGAAGTCAGCCGCGAAGCCGTCCCCGACGTAGGCCTTGACCAGACCCTCGTACCAGTCCTTCGGCTTGGTGTAGTCGTGGAACGCGTCGAAGGGGCTGTGGAACGGCTCCATCGCCACCATCACCTCGGTGTCCATCGCGGCCAGGCGCGCGGAGACGGAGTTGAAGTGGTCGATCTGCCGGGCGGCGACGGTCGCCAGCTGGACCTTGTCCGCGAGGGTCGGAGCGATCTGGGCGTCCTCGGCGAGTCGCTCGAAGGCGGTCAGCGCGCCGTACGCCAGGATGCCCAACAGGTCGACCGCTCCGGCGTGGTAGCCGTCGTCCGCCGTCATGGGGTGCGCGTCCCGGAGATCATGCGGGCAGCCTAGTGGGCACGGCGCGATAGACTCGCCGGTGGCGCACTGCTGTGTGTCCCGACTCTGTCGCCCACGAAAGTACGAGATCCTGACTACCGAGACCACCACCGCAGCCCCGGTCGAGACGACTCCCGCCGAGCTGGCGACATTCGCCAGCATCGGAGTGCTGCCCGAGATCGTGGACGCCCTTGCCGAGGTGAACATCGTCCACCCCTTCCCGATCCAGCAGATGTCCATCCCCATCGCGCTGACCGGCACCGACATGATCGGGCAGGCCCGCACCGGCACCGGCAAGACGCTCGCCTTCGGCATCACCGCCCTGCAGCGCATCATCGTCCGGCACGACCCGGAGTTCGAGCTGCAGGCCAAGCCCGGCGCCCCGCAGGCCCTCATCGTCGCCCCGACCCGTGAGCTGGCACTCCAGGTGAGCAAGGACCTCACCGTGGCGGCCAAGATCCGGCAGGCGCGGGTGCTGACCGTCTACGGCGGTGTCGGCTACGACACCCAGCTGGACGCCCTGGCCGAGGGCGTCGAGGTCGTCGTCGGCACCCCCGGTCGACTGCTCGACCTGGCCAACCGCAGGTCACTGGACCTGAGCCACATCAAGGTGCTGGTCCTGGACGAGGCCGACGAGATGCTGGACCTGGGCTTCCTGCCCGACGTCGAGCGGATCCTGGCCAAGACCCCCGAGCTGCGTCAGACGATGCTGTTCTCCGCGACCATGCCGGCGGCGATCGTGGCGCTGGCGCGTCGCCACCTGCGCCATCCGGTGAACATCCGGGCGGAGTCCGCGGGTGAGGAGATGACCGTCCCGACGACGGCGCAGTTCGTCTACCAGGTGCACGACCTGGACAAGCCCGAGATCGTCGCCCGCGTCCTGCAGGCCGAGAACCGCAACCGGGTGATGATCTTCTGTCGCACCAAGCGGGCGGCCCAGCGGCTGGCCGACGACCTGGTCGAGCGGGGCTTCTCTACGGCGGCCATCCACGGCGACCTGAGCCAGGTGCTGCGCGAGAAGGCCCTGAAACGGTTCCGGACCGGTGCTGTCGACGTGCTGGTCGCCACCGACGTGGCCGCGCGCGGCATCGACGTCGACGGGGTCACGCACGTGATCAACTACGAGTGCACCGACGACGACAAGACCTATGTGCACAGGATCGGGCGCACCGGTCGGGCTGGCGCCTCGGGGGTGGCGATCACCTTCGTGGACTGGGCCGACATGACCCGCTGGAAGGTCATCAACAACACCCTCGGACTGCCGTTCCCGGAGCCGCAGGAGACCTACTCCACCTCGGAGCACCTGTTCCACGACCAGGGCATCGACCGCACGGTCACCGGACGCCTGGTGCCGTTGCCGCCGCGGGAGCCGTCCGGCCGTACGGGCCGCGACGACCGCGGGAGTCGCGACACCCGCGCTGGGCGGTCCGATCGTCCGGTGCCGGATGAGGCCACCGAGGACGCGGAGCGCGAGCAGCGCCGCAAGGAGCGCCCGAAGCGGGACCGCACCCGTCGTCGGCTGCGCAACGGTGTGCCGATCGAGGCCGGCGCCGACGCTGCTGACGCTCCTTCGGGCACGATCGACGAGGTTGCCGCCCCCGAGGAGACCGGGCCCGCCGACCACGAGGCCCCCCGGACCGACGGCGAGGCGCCGAAGCGCCGCAGGCGCCGGCGGCGTGGGGGAGCCACGAAGTCGGAGGCCAGCGATCCGACCGAGTCGAGTCCGCAGGACACGGCCGCTTCCGCCTGACCGGCGGGCTGCGTCAGCTGCCGCCGGAGACGCGTTCGGCGGTGACCACCAGATTGGACTCATAGCCCCGTCCGGGCCGGTACGCGCCGGTACAGGTGATGAGAACCAGCCGGTGGTCACCGGTCTGGGCCAGCGCCGAGCTGTCGCCGGCCAGGGCGTTCTGGTCGACGGTGCGCACCGAGGTGACCCGGAAGGTCTGCCGCTGACCGGAGGAACCGAGCACCTGCACCCGATCGTCGCGGCGGATGTCCAGCAGCTGGGCGAAGAAGCCGAGGCCCTCGGTGGCGGAATCCACGTGACCGGCGATGACGGTCGAGCCGAACGGGTCGCCCAGCCAGGAGCTGCCGTCCCACCAGCCGAGGTGGTCGACGTGCTTGGGCACCTGCAGCTCGCCATCGACGGTGGACACCGGGACGACCTCGGCCTTCTCCCGGCCCGGCAGGATCAGCTCGACCGGCACGAACCGCTTCACCTGGGAGGGCGCGCGCGTCCCCTCGCCGGCGGCTCCCGGGGTCGGCCGCTCGGTCGGAGAGGTCCCCGAGGCGGCGCTGGGCGATCCCGTACCCACGGTCGGCCGCGGAGCAGATCGGGCACCGGTCACGGGTTCGCCGGAAACGGCGCATCCCGCCACCAGGGCCGCGATGGCGCCGAGCAGACCCAGTCGGGTGAGGGCCGGACGGATCAGGGTAGGCCGAATCAGCGCGTCAGATCGACCCACAGCACGGGCTCCCGGCCCGACGCGAGCCCGGCGGCCTGGCCCCCGGTGCCGGTGTCGACCTTCTTCGGCTTCTTCGACCCTGACTTCGGCACGTCGATGATGTGCAGCGCGACGTTCATCGTCTTCTTCTCCGGATCACCCACCGCATACACGCGGTTCAGCGCACCGCCCTTGACGGTCAGCTTCAGCGGCCCGAGGTAGACGGGTGAGTCCTCGTCGTGGGGCACGATCGCGGTCGAGTAGGTGCCCACCGGCACGACCAGGCTGAGGGCCTCCCCGTTGGCGATGTCGGCGAACAGCACCTTGCCGTTGACGGTCACGTCGGCCGCCGGGACGGTCGCTGTGTGGGCGACGGTCAGGTTGGCCTTGTCGGACGGCAACGCGGACAGGTCGTTCTCGTACGCGGTCATGGTCGGGGCGGTCTTGCCCGGCCCCGGCAGGTGCACCACGACGTCGGTGCTGCGATCGGGCTTCACCTTCACGGTCTTCTCGACCACGGTCTTGCCGTCCTGGCTGACCTTCACGGTGTGCGACCCCGCCTTGACGTCGAAGGGGCCGGCCACCTTGGTCGCCGGCACCCCGTCCGCCACGGACCTGCCGTCGATCTCGACGTCCACGCTGCGGTTCGGCAGCCCCTGCACGACGTAGATCTCCGTGCTGTCCGCGGCCTGGCTGGGGGTGGCCAGGAAGGCCCCCGCCAGCAGCACCGACAGCCCGATAGCCCCGAATCCGACTCTGCGCCCTATCACCCCAACACTGTAAACGAGCGGACTCAGGGTCGTGCGGAAAGCAGTGAACCCGCCACCTGGCGGTAGGCCTCGGCTCCCTTGCTGGCGCGCGCGGTGGCCAGGATCGAGCGACCTGCGGCCGGCGCCTCGGCGAAGCGCACCGACTTGGGAATCGGTGGCTCCCACACGGTCACGCCGTAGTCCTCCCCGATCCGCTCCAGCACCAGCCGCCCGTGGCTGGTCCGGCCGTCGAACAGCGTCGGCAGCACCCCGATCACCTTCAGCCGCCGGTTCGTCATCCGCTTCACGTCGTGGATGGTGTCCAGCAGCTGGCCCACCCCTCGATGACTCAGGGTCTCGCACTGCAGGGGGATCAGGACACCGTGCGCTGCCGTCAGGGCGACGGTGGTGAGAACCCCCAGCGACGGCGGGCAGTCGAGCAGGATCACGTCGTACCGCTTGAGCAGCGGGGCGAGAGCGGTCTTCAGCAGCTGCTCGCGCCCGGTTCTCATCAGCAGCAGCTGCTCGGCGGTCGCGAGCTCGATGGTGGCCGGCAGCAGATCCACCCCGTCCTCGGTCTCCACCACCACGTCCGCGGCTCTCACCTCACCGAGCAGCACCTGGTGGACGGATCCCTCGACGGCCTCCGGGTCGATGCCCAGGGAGAACGTGAGGCACGCCTGGGGATCGAGGTCGACCAGCAGCACCGACAGCCCCTGCTCGGCGAACGCCGTGCCCAGTGAGCCGACCGACGTCGTCTTGGCCACGCCGCCCTTCTGGTTGGCGACCGCCACGACCCAGGCCTTCTGCGCACTCACCCCGACATTGTGCCCAGGCACCTCAACGACCCGGCGCAGCGGCACGCTGGGCGATGAGCTCGCGCAGTCGGGCGTACGTCTGCGGATCGGTCGTGTTGACGCCGAGATCGTGGTTCACCTTGCCGGTGCCGTGGTAGTCACTCGAGCCGGTCGCCACCACCGACAGCCGGTCGGCGAGCTGCCGCAACCCGGCCCGGGCGTCGGCGTCGTGATCTTGGTGATCCACCTCGATGCCGTCCAGACCGTGCTCGGCGACCAGCCGCGCGAGGACCGGCGGCGGCAGCAGCTGCTCACGTCCGCGCCCCCAGGGATGGGCGATCACCGCGACCCCGCCCGCACCGTGCACCAGGTCGATACCGTGGCCGATGTCGATCGCGTACCGGGCCACGTGGGCGGGACCACCGTCGGCGAGGAACTTGTCGAACGCCTCCGTTCGGTTCTCGACGTGGCCGGCGGCCACGAGGGCGTCGGCGATGTGCGGGCGGCCCACCGACGGGCTGGAGCCGACGAACGCCAGCACCTGCTCCTCCGACACCGGGACCCCGAGCTCGGCCAGCTTGGCCAGCACCGGTCGCAACCGTCCGGCCCGTCCGTCCCGGACCAAGACCATCTCCGCGGCCAGCGCCGAGTCCTCCGGATCGGCACCGTACGCCAGCAGGTGCACGCTCTGGTGCTCCAGCGAGCAGGACAGCTCCATCCCCGGTAGCACCTCGACCCCGATCCGCTCCCCCGCCGCCCGTGCCTCGGTCAGCCCGTCGAACGTGTCGTGGTCGGTGAGGGCCACCACCGACAGCCCGGCCGCGGCCGCGTTGGCCACCAGCTCCGCCGGGGTGTCGGTGCCGTCGGACACCGACGAGTGGGTGTGGAGATCTATGGTCATGCCTCCACACCTACCACGCCGCTCGACGGCGACCCCGCCGTGACCGGTTCAGCTGATCCGCGGCAGCAACCCCCGGGCGACCCGCAGCCCGACGGAGGCCTTGGCCAGATCCGGTGTGCCGTCGCAGATCGAACGCAAGGTCTTGATCGACTCCGACACCCCCGGGGTCGCTTTCTCCCAGGCACCGATCCGCTGCTTGGTCGAACCGCCCTGGCTCCCGGCCATGGCCTCCGCGGCCAGCTCGGCCTGCACGGCGTGCAGGTCGTCGCGCAGCGCGGCTCGCGCCATGATCTCCCAGCGGTCCGCGCGGGGCAGCTCGATGATGCGGCGGAGCAGCCGGTCGAGACCCAGTCGCTGGCCCAGAGAGAAGTGCACGTTGGCCACGTCCTCGACGTCGAAGCCACCCTGCGCCGCGGTCTGCACGATCGTCAGGGCCGGGAACAGGTACGGCTGCACCGCGGTCCGGCTGGCCAGCTCGTCCGGAACTCCCTTGTCCGCATAGGCCTTGAGCGCCTTCGCGTACGCCTCGGCATCCCGCCCGGACAGCAGGTCGGGAAGCACACCGAACAGCGCGGAGACCGGAGCGGCGTAGAAGTCGACGGTCGCCTTGATGTCGATCGGTCGCCGTCGGTTGTTCACGAGCCAACGGCTGGCCCGCTCGATCAGCGTCCGGACCTCCAGTCGCTGATCGGTCTGCACGGCGGCCGGGATCTGGTGGTCCAGGGCCATGATGGCGGCCTCGGAGTCGGCCGCACCGAAGATCAGCCGGGCGGCCACGTTGGCCCGGATGAGATCGGCGACCGAGGCTCCGGTCTCCGACGACAGCCGGTGGTAGGAGGTGATCCCGGCCTTGTTCACGAAGTCGTTGACCAACACCGTGGTGATGATCTCCCGACTCAGTCGGTGCTCGCGGATCTGGTCGGCGTAGCGGGTCCGCAGCGGCGTCGGGAAGTAGCGCACCAGCCGGTCGGCCAGGTCGGGATCGTCGGGCAGGTCCGAGCTCAGCACCTCGCGGGCCAACATGATCTTGGTGTACGACATCAGGGTCGACAGCTCCGGGGAGGACAGGCCCTGGTGCTCGCGCCGACGTGCCGCCAGCTCTTCGCCGGTCGGCAGGAACTCGATCTCACGATCGAGGATGCCGCGCTCTTCGAGGCTCACCATCCAGTCCTCGTGCACGTTGGCCATGGACGCCGACTGGAAGACGGCGCTGGCCAGCGCGAGGTTCTGGTCGTAGTTGTGCCGGAGCACCAGCCGGCCGACCTCGTCGGTCATCGAGGCCAGCAGGTCGTCGCGATCCGACCCGGTCAGCCGTCCGGCGGCCACCTCACCGGCCAGCAGGATCTTGATGTTCACCTCGTGGTCGGAGGTGTCGACGCCGGCGGAGTTGTCGATGAAGTCGGTGTTGATCCGCCCACCGTGGCCGGACTCGCCACCCTTGATCGCATACTCGATCCGGCCGAGCTGGGTCAGGCCGAGGTTGCCGCCTTCGCCGACGCAGCGAGCCCGGACCTCCGAGCCGTTGACCCGGAGCCCGTCGTTGGCCTTGTCCCCGACCTGCGCGTGGCTCTCGGCGGTCGCCTTGATGTAGGTGCCGATACCGCCGTTCCACAGCAGCCCGACCGGCGCCCGCAGGCAGGCGCTGATCAGCTCCGCCGGCGACAGCTCGACCACGCCGGCGGCGATGCCGAGCGCGGTGCGCATCTGGGGCGTGATGGTGATCGACTTCAGTGTGCGAGGGAACACCCCACCCCCGGCGGAGATCAGGCCGGTGTCGTAGTCGGCCCAGCTCGAGCGCGGCAGATCGAACAGCCGCTTCCGCTCCGCCCAGCTGGCCGCCGGATCGGGATCGGGGTCGATGATCAGGTGCCGGTGGTCGAAGGCGGCCACCAGCTTGATGTGCTGGCTGAGCAGCATGCCGTTGCCGAACACGTCACCGCTCATGTCACCGATGCCCACGCAGGTGAAGTCCTGCGTCTGGGTGTCGATGCCCATCTCCCGGAAGTGGCGCTGGACCGAGGTCCACGCCCCCTTGGCGGTGATGCCCATGCCCTTGTGGTCGTAGCCGGCCGAACCACCGGACGCGAAGGCGTCGCCCAACCAGAACCCGTGATCGATGGAGATGCCGTTGGCGATGTCGGAGAAGGTCGCAGTGCCCTTGTCGGCCGCCACCACCAGGTACGGGTCGTCGCCGTCGTAGCGCACCACGTGCTCGGGCGGCACCACCGTCCCGTCGACGATGTTGTCGGTCAGCTCGAGCAGACTGGCGATGAACAGCCGGTAGCAGGCCTTGCCCTCCGCCATCCAGGCTTCCCGATCGACGCTGGGGTCGGGCAGCTGCTTGCAGTAGAAGCCGCCCTTGGCGCCGACCGGGACGATCACGGTGTTCTTCACCATCTGCGCCTTGACCAGACCCAGGATCTCGGTGCGGAAGTCCTCCGCCCGGTCCGACCACCGCAGTCCACCCCGGGCCACCGATCCGAACCGCAGGTGCACGCCCTCGACCCGCGGGGAGTAGACGAAGATCTCGTACGCCGGACGCGGCTGCGGAAGATCGGGGATCTTGCGGGGCAGCAGCTTGAGCGCGATGGTGTCCCGTCCGGGCTGGTAGAAGCTGGTCCTGATCACCGCGTCGATGATCGCCAGGTAGGAGCGGATGATCTTGTCGTGGTCGAGGCTGGCGACCGAGTCCAGGGCGAGCTTCACCTTGTCGCGGAGGTCCTCGACCTCGTCGGCCCGATCGGCCCTGCTCAGGTCCAGCTCGGGATTGAACTTGGTGTCGAACAGCTCGACCAGCAGCCGGGCGATCTCCACGTTGCTGTTGAGAGCCTGGGCGACGTAGGTCTGGGAGTACGTCGAGCCCGTCTGACGGAGATAGCGACCGATGGCTCTCAGGACACCGACCTGACGCCAGCCCAGGTCGGCGCCCATCACCAAGGCGTTGAAGCGGTCGGGCTCGCTGCGGCCGCCGTAGGAGGCGGCGAAGGCCTCCATGAACTGCGTGCGGGCAGCAGTGTCCCAGCGCTTCTCGACCTCCGCACGACCACCGGGCACGACGACCCCGAAGTCGTACACGAAAGCCCGCTTGTCCTCGCCGACGGCGAGCTCGTACGGGCGCTCGTCGACGACGTCGACCCCGAGCAGGGACAGGTGGGGCAGGACCTTGGAGAGCGACAGCGTCTCCGACCAGCGGAAGATCTTGAACCGCAGGTCGGCATCGTCGTCGGCCCGATCGGGGCGGTACATGGCCATCGCCATGTCGTCCGGCCCGGACAGACCCATCAGCGCCTGCAGATCCAGGATCCCCTGGTGGGGCTGGTAGTCCTCCTTGTAGCCCTCGGGCAGCGACCCCATCATCGCGGCCAGCACATCGGGGCTCGGCGCCCCGGACAGCAGCTCCGCGAAGCCGTCGTCCCACGACCGGGTGGCCAGCGTCAGCTCCCGCTCCAGTGCCCGTACGTCGACCTCGCCGACCGCGATGCCCTCCGGCATGGCGACCACGAAGTGCAGTCGGGCCAGCACCGACTCGGTCACTCGCGCGGTGAAGTCGATCGTGGAACCACCGACCCGTTCGAGCAGGATGTCCTGCATCTTGTTGCGCACGGCGGTGGTGTAGCGGTCCCGCGGCAGGTAGACCAGACAGGACAGGTACCGCCCGTACGCATCACGCCGGACGAACAGCCGGACCTGGCGGCGCTCCTTGAGGTGGGCCACCTTCTCCACCGCCGGGGCGAGCTCGTCGATCGGAGCCTGGAACAGCTCGTCGCGCGGGTAGGTGTCCAGCACGTCCATGATGGCCTTGCCACCGTGGCTGGACTCGTCGTAGCGGGACCGGCGCAGCACCTCCTGCGCCTTCTGCCGTAGCAGCGGGATCCGGCCGACCGCCTCCGAGTACGCGGTCGACGCGAACAGCCCGAGGAACCGCCGCTCGCCGACGACGTTGCCCTCGCCGTCGAGCACCCGGATGCCGAGGTAGTCGAGATAGGCCGGCCGATGCACCCGGGACTTGTGGTTGTCCTTGGTGATCACCATCAGCTGCGGACGCTCCAGCACCGGTAGGGCATGGAACGAACCGGGCTGATCGACGTCGGCGCGCAGGATGCCGAGCCCGGTCGCCGCCACGCTGACGTATCGGGAGGGCGTGTCCGAGGCGGGGGCGGCGGGCTGGTAGCGGTATTCGCGGTAGCCCAGGAAGGTGAAGTGATTCTGCGCGAGCCAGGCCATCAGCTCGGCGGCGGTGTCGGCTTCGGTGCGGCGATCGGCGGGCAGATCGAGATCTCTGAGCATCGCGACGCTCTCCTGCGCCCGCTGCTGCATCTTCACCCAGTCCTCGACCGCCTCCTCGACCAGCCGGAGCACCTCGCGCAGACCCTGCTCGAGGGCGGCGGTCAGCTGGTCGGGGTGGCCCTGGCCGCTCGGCGGCAGGATCTCCAGGTGCATCCAGGACTCGGCCACGGCGTGCACCGGCTGCTGGTCGGTACC
>DATDBH010000121.1:0-22909 GCA_036524985.1 Microlunatus sp.
GGCTTCTACGCCCTGGCTGAGGCCTTCGACTTCTCCCAGCATCAGACGTTGTGCGATGTGGGTGGTGCGACCGGTCAGCTGGCGGTGATCCTCGCCCGCCGGCATCGACACCTGCGCTGCACCACCTTCGACCTCCCGGTGGTCGAACCGCTGGCCCGGGACACCATCGCAGCTGCCGGGCTGACCGACCGGGTGATTGCCGCCTCCGGGAACTTCTTCACCGACCCGCTTCCCGCGGCGGAGGTGATCACGATGGGCATGATCCTGCACGACTGGAACCTGGAACAGAAGCTGCACCTGATCCAGGCCGCCTACGACGCCCTGCCACCCGGAGGCGTGTTCATCTGCATCGAGCCGCTGATCGACGACGCCCGCCGCGCCGACGCCTTCGCGCTGTCGATGTCGTTGAACATGTTGATCGAGTTCGGTGACGCCTTCGGCTTCACCGCCGCCGACTTCACCGACTGGTGCACCACGATCGGGTTCGAACGGGTCGACATCCTGCCCCTCGCCGGTCCCATGACCGCCGGGATCGCCCACAAGGCCAGCGCAGCATGAGCGAGGAACTTCGAGATGACCCGACCGACGCATCATCGCGGCGAGACCTCTTGATCACGGTCACGGTGGACGACTTTGCCTCTGGGTGGCGTTGATGGACGCCGATGGGCTCGACGCGGCTGTCCGAGGGTCGGGTTTCACCGGTGTCGTGGTTGTCCGTCACGCCGGCGCCATCGTCTTCGGTGAGGCCTACGGGTACGCCACTCCACGCTGGCAGATCCCCAACACCGTCGACACCCGCTTCGACACGGCGTCGATCACCAAGCTGTTCACCAGCGTGGCCGTGCTCCAACAGGTCGGTGCCGGCCGCCTCGACCTGGACGCCTCGATCCACTCCTACGTCGACCTGTCGGGAACAACTATCTCCGACACCGTCACCCTGCGACACCTGCTCACCCACACCAGCGGGATCGCCGACGACGCCGACGAAGAAGCCGGTGAAATCTACGCCGACCTGTTCGTGAACAGGCCGTGCTACGCGATCATGGAGACCACTGACTTCCTCCCGCAGTTCGCCCACAAGGCGGCCCTGGCCGAGCCCGGCGCGCAAGCCCGGTACTGCAACGCCAGCTACGTCCTGGCCGGGCTGGCGCTGGAACGGGTCGTCGACGAGTCCTACAGGTCCTACGTGACCAGGGAGGTCTTCCAGCGGGCAGGCATGACCACGGCCGGCTTCTTCGACCGCCGAGACGCCGTGCCGGGGGTCGCCGAGGGCTGGGACCTGGTCGACGGCGCGTGGCGCTCGAACATCTTCAGCTATCCGCCGATCGGATCGCCCGACGGTGGGGCCCACGCCTCTGCCGCTGATCTCTTTCACTTCCTCGATGCGGTCCGTGCCGGGCGGCTCCTGACGCCCGAGCTCACGCAGGCATACCTGACCCCCCAGGTCACCCGCGACGACCAGATCCGGTACGGCTTCGGCCTGGAGTTCCGCCGATCAACGCTCTACAAGGAAGGCAGCAACGCCGGCGTCAGCGCCCTGCTCACCCGGTACAGCGAGGCTGACGTCGATGCCGTCGTGCTCTCGAACACCGACGGCGCCGCATGGCCGGTGATGGCCGAACTCAACCGCCGCTACGAATTCTGATCTCACCACCCTCTTCACCGAACGCCACGGCGACAGTCGTCCCGCAGGAGGGTCACTCTGCGTGCGCACGACGGTTGGCTAATGCGCACTTGGCACGAAGGGGCGCCACCCCTCACGATGCATCGCACGACCGACAGGCTGGCTGTTCGGATGCCCGATTGCATGGCAACACAATGAATTACCGAGTGCCTAGGCACCTCGTCTAGCGAGGACTACTGTGTTGTCAGTTGATCGGGGGTGACCTGTGCCATCGAAGCAGCGAAGATGGCTCGCGGTCGGAGTCGCCGCTGTGGTCTCGATCATCACAGTCCTCTTCTTAACGACCAATTTCCTATTCATGGCCGGCAATGGCAACTCCGGCGATTCCCGATCGCGCACCCCGACGTACTATCCCAGCCGCTGGAGCACAGGTCCGGGTGCGACCCCGACTCGATCGGCTACTGACGAAGCCTCGGCTCCTCCATCACCCTCTAACTCCGCAACGACGAATCCATCGGATGAGCTGGATGACTTCGTCCGCGACTGTGAGGAGTCGACGACCTTTCGTCAAGGACAGCTCAGCTTGCCGAAAGAAATGCAGTTGCGCGTAGGGCAGAGTCACACGTACAGCGCAGCCGTGGACGTCCAAGCAGAACCTGGACCACCAGATACGCAGATCGACAATCCCAACCCACGCTCGGAGCGCATCAAGGTGCAGTGCGTCTTGTCGGCTCGACTCGTCCCGGTTGGTGACGGGATCGTAGTAGTGCCATCTACTGGCGCAGATGGTGACGGCTGGCGGACTCTGATGTTCACACCCAACGGTGTTGTCGAGTGGTCGTGGACGGTCAGACCTGTGGATCCCGTCGATCAACAACTACGGCTCGAGCTGGTGCCGGCGGTGAAAGTCGAGTCAGTCTCTCGATCCATCGCAGTGAACAGCAGCGCGAACTACATCACGAACGTCAGAGTCGATGCCACGGTACTTGAAAAGCTATCCTACTGGTTCAGTACACAGTGGAAGTTGCTAGCCGGAATCGCGGCCGTCGTCGGTGCCGCATTCCTGGCCGTACTTGCCTTTTCAAGCCAGGCCAAAGAGGCCCTCCGAAGGCTGTTCAAGCCGAAACCAGCCGGTACGGCAACGCCGCCAGCAAAGCAACAGAAGAAGAGCAAGAACAGGACTTGATCGGCGGCATCTGCTACCGAAGCATCGCCTGCCCAACAGCCCAGGACCGCAGCCGCAGAGCTGCACTGTGTTCGCACAAGATGGGCGCTGATCACGACCCGTGAGACCTCGACCGCGCGACCAGAATGCCCGGTGAACGGTCATTCCGAGCTGAGTGCTCCGCGCGATTCGACGTCTTTGCTGTCACATCCGGTGGGCGCCGGCTGTCATTCAGGCGAAAGACTTCAAGTCCTTCAGCAGCCGAGCCGTCACCGGATCTTCGTACTCCGTCCACGCCCGCCCGAGCGCTTCGGTGGTGGATTGGCGGCCCTCATCGTCGATGCGGCCAGTGAGCTGAAGCAGCGCGAACCCCGCCCCGATGAGCGCGGAGCCGATATCGGGACCTCACACCGCGAAGGGGAGGGATTCGGTCAGGCCGGGTAGGCGTCCGCAGCAGTGCTAGTGCAGACGGCGGAGATGGTCACCGTGTTCCGCGTGCCCCAGTTCGTCGCAGTGCCTGATCCCGATCGCCAGCCGCTGGCCAGACCGTCAGGGCCGGGGGCGGCCTCGAGGATCGTGACGCCGACGCCCCCGGGCTCGTCGACAATGACGCCGTTGGGAACCACCCGATTGTGGACCAGCTCCGTGTTGACCAGCCACGGCTGGTCGGCGGGGCAGGCGAAAGCCGGCAGGGTCACGCTCTGCCACATGTCCAGGGACGCCTGGTAGGCCACGACCCTGGTCGGCCCGTCGGTCTTGCCGGAGACGCTGCTGTGATGGGCTGCCACGGTCGGAGTCGCGGCCGAGGCGGTGCCGATGCCGACCCCGCACAATGCGGTGGCGGCGACTGTGATGCCTACGATCTTGGTGCCGAGCTTCATCAGGGGTTCCTCACTGCAGGTCATCCACTTCGGGATGCGGGATGTTTGACATCACCCACGGTGCCTGCATCGCCGCCCCGCGATAATCCCCCCGTTGGCCGGCTCGCCGGCTGAATCGACTGTCCGCCGATCAGGGGGCCTGCTGTCCCACCAGCGCGACCATCCATCAACCGGACGCCACCGGCCCGAGCGCCGCGACCAGTACCCCTGGCACGCGTCGGTACGGCACGCTTCCAGGGCTACTCCAGTCTCAATCGGGCAAACGACGCCACGCTCCGCTGGCGATCTACGCCCGCCAGATAGGGCGCCGCAAGCTCCTCGAGCTAGCCCAAGACAAGGGCGGCTACCGTCATTGGTTCAATCCCCAGCAGCGGGGCGACGTTCATGGACGACAACGACGCGCACCGTGCTAGGGACGATCATCGAAGTGGGCAACCGGAGGAGAATGTTCAGGCATCGATCAGGTCGATGATCACGAGCTCGGTCGGCATCTTCGCCGGCAATGGCGACCTCCACCATCTGGTTGATCGGTGGCGGTTCAGCAGGTCAATGCCGTCGACGCTGCCGGTGAGCGTCGCTATGGTGACTGGAGGAAGTAGTCCGAATTGATCGGGCTTTCGAAGCCCGACTTTCGGTGTTCGGGGACTCGGGGGAAGTTCATGTCCGAAACGGTGTATATCCCTGTCATCGAGGCCGAGCTGCTGACTCCGCAGGTGTCGCGCGCCATAGGTCGCCCTGTCTCCGCGCTCAGTGATTGGGCGATCGAACCGATTCACGGGGGTGCTGGCGACACTCTGGGTGTCTACCGGATCGTCGGCGAGGTCGTGCAGGATGGGACGGCAGTTCCCTGGTCGGTCATTCTCAAGGTGATCGGTCGGCCGGAACGGGGCGGCGCGCTGATCGATTGGAACTACTGGCGTCGCGAGGCGTTGTTCTACCAGTCCGACCTGGCTGCCGATCTTCCCCCGGGACTCGAGCGACCCCGCTGCTTCGGCGTCGCGGAGCGTCCGGGCGACCAGCTCTGGTTGTGGTTGGAGGACATCGAGGAGCGCATCACCGGATGGACGCTGGACGACTACGGCCGGGTCGCCTACCGGATCGCCGGCTTCAACACGCCTTTTCTGTGTGGGGAACCGATCCCAGAACACCCCTGGCTGAGCCGCGGATGGCTGCGCAGCAAGATCGTGAACGCGGCGAGTGCCGTCGCCTCGCTGCCCACCGCAGTGCAACATCCGATGGTGCGACGGGCGTTACCGCCAGACGTGGCGGACTGGATACTGCAGACCTGGGAAGATCGCGATCACTACCTTCGGATTCTCGACCGGCTACCTCGGACGCTCTGCCACGCCGACGTCTTCAGGCGCAATGTACTGATCCGGCGTGACGCGGACTCCTGCGTGTTGATCGACTGGGCCTTCGTCGGCGAGGGCGCGATCGGCCAGGAGCTCGTCCCCCTGGTCCAGGGCAGCCGGCTGTTCTTCGAGGTCGGGCTGGACTCGGTCCGCGACCTGGAGCGAGTCGTTCTCGCTGGTTACGTCGACGGCCTCCGCGCTGCCGGGTGGCGCGGCGATCCTCAGCTGGCGCAGCTGGGATATGCCGCCGCGTCTGTCCTGCGCTTCAACCTGGGCGAACTCGACGTCATCTTGGCAGTCCTGTCCGACGAGCAGTTGCACCCGTGGGCGGAGCAGATCTTCCGGCGATCCATCGGCGATGCCTGCGATGGCTGGGCGGCGACCTTTCGAGACGTCCTGCCCCTTGGTGCGCGTGCCCGCGCGCTGGCGGACGAGCTTGGCGTGTGAGCCGGTCGGCGGTCGCCAGAGGGACCGCGCCGCTGAAACGTCCGGCCTTCCGTCGACTCTGGGCGGCGATGGGCCTGTCCTACGCCGGTGATCGGCTGCAAGAGCTCGCCCAAGCCTGGCTCGTCGCGACGATCTCGCAGTCGGCGCTTGCCGTCGGCGCGATCAGTGTCGTTGCCGCGATCCCGCAGCTGTTCATGCCCCTTGGCGGGGTGATAGCCGATCAGGTCGACCGCCGCCGCCTGCTGGTTACCGGACAGCTGGTCGGCGCCGGAGCGGCCTTGATCGTGGGGATCCTGGTGTTCACCGGGCGGCTGGCGCTGTGGCACATCTACGGCTGGGCGTTCGTAGCCGGACTGATCTGGCTGGTCTCGCGGCCAGCGTTCAAAGTGATGCTGACGGAGTCCGTGCCGCGTGATGAGGTGCCGGCGGCGACCGGCCTCAACTCCATGACGGAGACCTCCGCCATGGTGGCGGTGAACAGTCTCGGGAGCGCCCTGCTGGCTGTGCTGGGGCTGCCGGTCGCCTTCCTGCTCAACAGCGTGACCTACCTGCTGGCCGGCCTCACGTTGCGCGACCGAGGCGCGCGAAAGCGGCACGCCGTCCGATCTCGCGGCCTCTCGGCCCCTCGCATTGTGCCCGACCTGCGCGATGGGCTGCGCTACCTGGCAGGCCAACCGCTACTCCTGGTACCCGTGTTGTCGACGCTCGCGCTGTTGATCGCGGTCATGCCCGCCTTCGGGCTGCTCGCGGCGATCGTGTACCAGGACGGCGGTTCGTTGGTGCAACTCGGTCTGCTGTCAGCTGCCGGCAGCTTGGGCGGGCTGATCGGCGCAGCCTACGCGGGGGTCAGCAGGGTACGGCCCGACATGCGGGCCCGCTACGGACTGTACGGCCTCGCGGCAGCCGGCGCCCTGGCCATCTTCGCGATCTTGCCGATCGGCTACGCCACATCGATCCCTCTGGCCGCCTTGGGGTTCGTGATCTTCGCCGAAGCCGTCTGGAATACGAGCCGAGTTCGGCTGCAGGCCGAACCGGGCTACCAGGCACGGCTCCAGGCCCTCACAACCATGGCCTTCACCCTGGGCGGCATGGTCGGCCAGTTGTGGGGTGGGATTGCCGTGGACCGCTTCGGTCCAGTCGCGCTGCTCGGTGGCGCTGGTGCACTGGCGGTCGTCGCCGTCGCGCAATTGACCTGGAGCGTCCTGAACCGACGCAGTGAGCGTCCATGACGCCGGGTCGACCCCGGTCCGCTCCCACTTGCGGCCCCCATCCTCCGCCCACTGTCGGCAGCAACCATCCACCCACCCGCCATCTCTGCCACCGAGACAACCAGTGCATTCCCTTCGGCGCTGCCCCGACCAAGAAACGACCAGATCCGCGATCTCCCCTTGTGGAGTTCACCGGGCTTCCGCCAGCATTTGTATAGTCCCCGAAACTCAGGGGTGATCTGGTGGTCAGTCCGTCATCCCCCGGCCGGACCGCCAAACCGGCGGAGGCACCAGTGGTTCAGGTTCACCTAGAGCTCAGTCATGTCCAGGACACGGCGGATCTGATGCTGGAGGTGCACGGCGCGACGTTCGCCCTGTCCTCCCACAGCGGCAGTTCCCTGCTGACGGCGACGGACACCCATCCCGTGCTCGCGGCGATGCCGAGCGATCAACGGCAGCGGTTCACCCACTTCGCCGACGTGGACGAGACGACCCTCGCGGACGAGGGCAACTGCGTCCGCTGGGTCCGGGTGATCCGGCCGCCGGCGGAGGGCAGTCATCTGCCCGAAGTCGTCCTCATCTCGCACTACCTTCCCGAGCACCAGCTGCGTGCACACGCCCGTCGCCTGATCACGGTGGCCAGCACACCGCTCAGTCGGCTCCAGGCCTTCCACCGCGCCGGGATGGAGGCCCGACCGAAGGTGCACTCCGGCAAACTCGCCGCGCTGGGCCTCACGACGGCGCCTTCAGACCCGGCCCTGCTCGGTGACCTGCTGGTCCAGGCCCAGACCCTGATCACTATCGAGGACACCGCCGCAGCCCTGGCTGGGCACCATCCCGAGCTTGCCTCCACCGACGGCTACGCCACCACGATCGTGTTGCACGATCACCTGTTCCCCGATGCGGCGCACGACTCAGACCAACACGAGAACGTCAAGGCCCTCGCTCGAGCCATCGCCGCTGACGGGCAGCCGCCGTGGTCGCCGGTGGTGGATTGCCAGGACCACACCGGCAAGCCGCTGGTCGCGGGCTACGCGCTCGACGGGATCGCCGAAGGCCAGCAGCTTCAGACGTACGGCCTTCGCGACGACGTCCAGGCGCTGACGGTCCCGGTCACCGCCCGTGCCCGGCAGACGGCCTCGAACGACCTGAAGCTGGCCACCAAGACCTGGAACCCGACGATCGGCACGGCGACCATACGTCGCGACGCGTCGGCTCGACCGTTGACCGTCGCAGCCGACAACGCCGCCCAGGCGTTCAAGTGGACGGTCAGCGATCCGACGGTGCACCACGGCATCGGCGTCGATCCGAGCTCGATCAAGCTGGGGGCTGACGGGACCTTCAGCATCGACGCGTCCAACGGCTATCTGCGGACCCTCTACGCCGGCTACCGGCTCCTCGACGATGCCCGGATACCCATCGGCCCCACCACCAAGCTGTGCTCGATCTCGGCCACCAACTCGATCCTGGGCATCCCGTGTCCAACCGATCCGACCAGTCTGGCGTTCAACCTGGGCAGCGCCTCCGCCGTCGAACTCCGGTTCGGCAGCCTCGGTGTGACGGCCTGGGACCCAGACGTCAGCCTCGAGGGCGCCCTCTTGACCGGGCTGTGGCAGTTCGGCATCCCGGTCATCTTCCTGGCCGCCGGCAAGGCGCTGACCAGCACCAAGCTCTTCAACAAGATCGTCAACGACCGTGACCTGACCGCCATCGCCGTCGCCCTCGGCATCGGTGTCGTCGGGGGGGCCGTGCCGACCGCGGCCGCCCTGCTCAACACCAAGACGGTGCTGTTCTCCTTCGGTGA
This sequence comes from Microlunatus sp., assembly GCA_036524985.1. Classification (GTDB taxonomy): domain Bacteria; phylum Actinomycetota; class Actinomycetes; order Propionibacteriales; family Propionibacteriaceae; genus Microlunatus. The sequence continues at coordinate 8,482 of DATDBH010000121.1, forward strand.
CGTCGTCCTCGGACTGATCCTCCAGAAGGGTCTGGAGAAACTCGGCACCTGGCTGGTCGAGGAGGCCGCGGAGGGCGCGATCGCCTCCGCGCTCGGTCCGGTGGGCTGGGTGATGCGGGTCGCCGCGGCCGCCCTCGACATCGAGGCGATGGCGATCACCACGGGCGAGTGCCTGGCGTCGCCGGCCGGCAGCACGATCACGGTCAGCCGGGCGATCGACGTCAAGCTCGCTCTCACCCCCGATCCTCGGCACGGTCGGCGCGGGGACACGTCGTCCGCCGTCTGGCCGGCCGTCGCCAGCAACTACGTGGTCACCCTCCAGCTCCAGGGCGGGGCGGCGCCGCACCAACTGGTCGGTCAGTTTCCGGCGACGACCGGCGGGACCCCACTGGAGCTCCGGTTCGACGACGTCCCGGCCGGTGGCAAGCTCCGGATCATCGCCGGGGTCTACAGCGCGAACGGCTGGCTGGCCGGCTCCTGGCAAAGCGATTGGCTGCCGGCCGTCGCGACCGACGGCACCCTGCTCGACCTGAAGAGCCAGCACATCACCGAGCTCCTGGTCCCACTCTCCGGGGACACCCAGTACGTCTTCAAGGAGCGGATGGCGCTCACCGCCGGTGCGTACGCCTGGCAAGCCGGGGATCCGCCCAACCGGACACGGACGGCGCTGGACTGCAGTGGGTCGAACTCGATCTGCGAGTTGGTCGGAATCACCATGAACAACGGGGCGGAGCAGGTCGGTTATGCCTGGCGATCGTCTGGACAGCACCTTCACCCCGACACGGCGGACGCCCCGATCAGCGACGAGCAGCTGTTCGCGGTGCAGAACCTGTCCGTGCTCGCCGATCCCGGGGCGCAGCTGAAGACCTCGACGATCGGGTTCACCAACCAGCCGGCCATCGCCTACGCCCCCTCCACCGGTCCGGGCACCGAGATCGACGAGAGGAACTTCATCGTGGACCCGCGCGGCGGCGGCATGCACCTGCGCCAGGTCCGGCTCGACGGCAGCCACGACTTCGGCCTGGGTGACCCTGCTCTGCCGAGCTGGGGTCGACTCCCGCTGGAGAACGTCGACGCGGCCGCCGTGCACGATGATCAGGTCATCGCCTGCTCCTGGCAGCAGCAGAAGCTGATGCTGCTGAAGCTGCCCGCATCGAGCAGCCCGGACGCCGACGCTCCGACCGCGCTGATGGTCTCGGGAAAGGGCCTGCGTGAGGGCCTGGTGCAAGGGCCGCGCGCGATCACCGTGGCCCCCGACGGCCGCATCCTGGTGCTCGAGTCGATCAACCGGCGAGTCCAGTCGTTCGACGGCCTGGGTAACCCGGTGCCCGCCTTCAGCCCGGGTCCGTCCATCGTGTCGCTCAGCACCTCCGCGGTGAGCGCCGACCTCGACGCCGGCCGGGTGCCCGCCGCGCTGGAGCAGGCGCTCCGAACCAGCGGCGCCCTCCTGCACGCCACGATCGCGGCGACGTACACGACCAACCTCGACAGCGGCCACTTCCGCGCGATCGGCGACCCGCTGCTGAAAGTGCTGGCTGCGGAGGGCGTCGACCTCGCCTACGACCCCGAGGCGATGAGCGATCCTGCCCTCAGCGCACAGATCACTGTGCTCACAGCAGGTCACGCCTGGACCATCAAAGACCCACGCGGGCACGACTGGCACCTCGAGCTGTCCGACGACGGGGTCGACGTCTATGCAGACATCTCGTCGGCGCAGATCCACGTCGAGCAGGCGGGACAGCGCTGGCTCGTTGTCGACCAGTTCTTCGGCGACTCCTGGCGGTTGTCGCCATCCACCGGGTCCGCCGGATCCACCGACCTCCGCCGTGCGCTGTCGTTCTTCCCCTTGCGCGGCATGCGCATCGGTGAGGTCACCTACATCGACATGGCCGTCGAAGCTCAGGGCTACGTGTACGTACTCGGCTACCAGAACGAGGGCAGCGCGTCGACGGACTACCTGCTCGACATCTACGGGCCGGATGGCCGGTTCGTCTCGCGGACACCGGACCCGAGCGTCACCGCCCACCCCACCAACGTGGTCGCCGGCAAGATCACCGTCGACCTCTTCCGCAACCTGTACGGGCTGACGTACGAGACCCTGACCGCGCCCAGCGGCGCACCGCAACCGGGCCTCGCCCACTGGATGCCGACCCCACCGGTCTTCACGCTTCCCCTGACCAGTCAGCCGCACTTCGCGGACAAGAACATCTCTGCCGTGCAACAGGACTTCGCCGATCACCACGTCGTGCTGTCCGGCGCCGCGTTCATCTCCGTCACGGACCCCGATGGCGCCTGGACGGTCCGCGACGGCCAGACCGAGTACCACGTCTATCGCAGCGGCGACGGCCTGCAGGTCTACAGCGTGCCGGCCTGAGGAGAGGGAGGCAGCGATGCAAGCCATGACGATCGCCATCGGCAAGACCGGGATCACCAAGTTCCTGAGCCGCTATCTCGGCGGGGTGCTCATCGACGGGATGACGGGCATTCGGCCGCCGGACCGGCAGTTCCCCGTGCCGGACTTCGGCAACATGGGCGCCGGATACTCCGACAGCTTCTCCCACATCGGGGTCGCCCTGTCCGGTGGTTCGCTACCGGGCTTCAAGCCGGCGTTCGGCAGCGCGGTGCAGCATCCGGCCGGCACGTTCGACGTTTCGCTCGCGGCACCGGCGTTCTCGGTCGCCTACTCCTGGCACGAGGTCTACGACGAGACGTTCTGCTCGAACTCCAGTCACGGGTCCTTCTGCACGCCCAGCCACGGCGACCGCTGGTTCGGCTACTCCGCAGCCGTCACCAAGCTCGACGCCACCTTCACCCTCGGCTTCTCCTACGTCGACACCGCGAAGGCCTACCGGATGACGGTCCAGTCGTCGAAGGCGACGGCGGGGACGGTGACGCCGAGCATCCCGGCCGGGAGCGTCGTGCAGAACGAGGACTCGGGATGCTTCAGCGCCCATGTCAGCGACGCCACCGCGACCATGGTGTCCGCCGTCGACTTCGGCGGCCTGGTGGCCGGCAGCTGCAACAGCCTGTTCGGTTCGATCCCGGCGAGTGGCCACCTGACCTCCGACATCGTGTACCAGTTCGCCGTCGGCGACTCGGGGCTGACGTACCCCTCCGACACCGGCGTCGCCGTCGGCGTGACCGGGACGGTCACCTTTCAGGGCACGGAGTATCCCGGCGCCAAGCCGGCGGCCCTACCGGTTCCGGTCCCGCCCGCCGACACCCACGACGTCAGGATCTACGTCTCCGGCTACGAGGTCAATGCGCTGCACTGGGCGTACTTCCGGGCCGGCCTGCTCGACGTGACCGTCCAACCGAGCGACCTGCCCGACCCGGACGTGCTGAAGGTGAAGACCTATGTCGCGATCATCCCGGAGCTGAAGCCGTACGCGGCGGACGCGATGTCGGCGACAGTCAAGCCGAAGGCGGCACCCGAGGTCGCCTTCGAAGATGTCTGGATCCTCACCTCGCAGGTGATGACGACCCTGAAGGCGACGCTGCCCGGCTCGGTCTATCTGCAGCTCAGCGGCCTGGACGGCAACGCGTACGTCGACACGGCGGCGTTGGAGTCCGACCTCACTGCGGCAGGTGTCACCACCACCTACTTCCCGCAGATCGAGTCGATCGCCAAGAGCATCGGGATGGCCCTCACCCAGGATCTCGAGTTCACCATCACCGTGCAGAACGGTGCCCAGCAGCCACCCGTGATCGTGTTCGACATCAAGCGGCACGACATCCTGCAGCTGCTCGGCCTCGGCAAGACCGGGGCCGCTCAGACGATGACGTACACCTTCACCCGGGTCGACGCCGCCGCGACGTTCGTGTCGAGCACGGTGCCGCACTTCCCCGGCGGCGCCAACTTCGGCGACCTGATCTGGCCGGTGGCCGGGGAGCCGAGGTACGACGAGGCGCTGGCAGCGATGGGCAAGGGTGCCGGGGTGCCACTGCCGATCATGAGCGGGTTCACCTTCCGGTTCGGTGACGCCGTGCTGAGCATCCAGGAGGGCTATCTGTCCATCCTGGCCGGCGTCGACTTCTCCAGCTAGGACGCCACCGCATGGGCGTGTTCGCGGGCAAGTCCGTCTTCGCATCGACCGGAGCCGGCGACCGCCGGTATCTGAGCGCGTCGACCTGGCGGGGTGGTGCCAAACCGGTGTCGCTGCCGGCGATGACCGCGAGCGCGGCGGGGCCGACCGAGCGCTGTGTCATGTACGCCTGGCCGGACGGGTCGACCAGAATCCAGCTGGGCAACGGATCCTGGATCGGACTGCGGGAGGATCTGGGCTGGCTGATCCTCGTCGAGACCGAAGCAGCCGCCGTACCGCTCGTGCTGACAACCGATCCGCGGGGCGCGCTCGGCGCGACCTGGCAGGCGCGCACCGCGGACGGGAAGCTCGCGACGGTCAGCTACACCACCGACGAGGTGGATCCGCTGCTCACCATCAACGGCGTCGGCACGTCGGTGTTCACCCCGAGCGTGACCACCCCTTCCCTGGCGGCGATCGTCGCAGCACACGGCTGTCCGGGCGCAGACCTCTCCGGGGTCTCGCTCACCGGGGGCGCCCTCACCGGGCTCGATCTGACCCGCGCTGACCTCAGCCGCGCGGACCTGACCATGTGCCGTTTCACAGACGCCGTTCTCGAGCGCGCGGCGTTCGCCGGCGCGACGCTGACCGGGGCGACGTTCGACGGGGCCGACCTCAGCCACGCGGACTTCACCGGGGCCGACCTCGACGGCCTCACCTGGGGCCGACCGAAGTGCGCGCCGGGTCTCGTGCTGACGGGCTGCAGTGCGCGAGGCGCCAAGCTGGGCAGTGATCGGGTGCTCGACTGCTCGGGCGCGAGCCTGTCCACCGCCGACTTCACCGGGGCGGACCTGAGCCGCTGGAACCTGACCAAGGCCGACCTGTCAGGCGCAACCCTGCGCGGCGCGGTTCTCGATCACGTCACGCTCGACGGCGCCCGGCTCAGGAACGTGGTCGCTCCCCGCGCGTCGTTCAGATTCGCCACCCTGCGGGGTTGCGACGCCCAGGGCGCCGATCTCGCCCATGCCGACCTGTCATTCGGCGATCTCACCCGGGTCCGAATGGGTTCTCGCGCATACCTGTTCGCGATTGCGGCGACGTACGCCGCGCAGCTGGACAAGGCGCTGTACGTGCCGGCGGAACTGGTCGCAGAGTTCCGGCAGCACGGGGTCACGGTCTCCGACCAGGACCCGGTCAGCACCGAGATGCCGGGGAAGGCATGGTCGATCGCCGATCCGACCGGGCCGTACCGGCTGGCGCTGGCTCCAGGTGGGCAACAGATCGACGTCTTCGCCGCTGGCTCCGACCTGGTGCCAGCCTGCCTGGCCGGCACGACCGGTCAGGCGACGATCGGGTCGCGCGCCTCGCTGGGCGGCGCCGATCTTCGCCGGGCCAGCTGGCACGGCAGCGGCGCCACCCTCGACCACGCCGATCTCAGCGGTGCATCGTTGGTGGGCGCCCTGCTGGCCCAGCTCGACCTGTCGCAGGCGTATCTCGATGGCGCCGACCTCAGTGAAGCCGTCCTGGTCCTGGCCGTGCTGCGCGGGTGTCTGGTCCACCCTGGCTCCGACGGTCGGGTGACCGCGTTCGACCGCGCACAGCTGCAGGGGGCGGACTTCGGCGGGACGACCCTGATTGCCGCCAACCTGGTCGACGCTGGTGTCGCCCTTGCCGACGGTGTGCCGCTGTTCACGCTGCCGATCGCCGACGAGCCGCACCTCACACCGTCCGGTGTCGCCTCTCTGCGTCCGGCGTTCGCAGCAGCCGGTCATCCGCTGGGCGCCTCACCCGGCCTCACCACGGACGGGTCGTGGCTGCTGGACAACTCGGCCTGCTCGGATCCGACCGCACCCGCTGCGTACCGCGTCACCAGACCAGCCGGAACGCTCTGGGTGTACGACGCCCAGCAGGGTAGTGCGCCACTGTTCTCCCTGCCGTCGAAGGCGGGCGGCTGGCTGCAGCAGGCCACCGCACCCCAACAGCTGGTCCTGGCGTTCGAGCAGGGCGGCTCCACACTGGCTCCGAAGGCACCGATCACCGCCAACGCCTGGTGGCAGATCACCCCGAGCGACGACGCACCGTTCGTCGGTCCCGTCGCGTACCCTCGGCTGCTGGTCCGGGCCGAGGACGGATGTCTCCGGGTCTACGGCAGCGTCATCGTCCGGGTCCGAGACTGGCTGGATCACGAGCCGGACGGATTCGCCTTCCATCAGACCATCGCCCTCGACACGGCCATCGACCAGCACTGCACCGGTCCGGCCGGGCTGCCCCGCTCGAGCGTCGACGCGCATCGTGCGAGCTGGATCGATTTCTGGACGGCCTGGTATCCGTCGACCGTCACGTAGCCAGCTGACCACGAGACGCCATCAAGATCATCCGGGCCGGGATGGCCCGGGTCGACGGCCTGCCGACGAGACTCGGTGGAATCGTTCGTGCGAGCCACGGGTCTGAATCATCTCGCTCACGGAGGACGGGCTCTTGTCCGGCGGGCAGCGATACGCTGTCCGGAGGAATTCAGCCGTTGGGGGTCAATGTCGTGGACGGACCGCAGGGCACGGATTGGGCAGAGTACCTTCGACGGCTGATCGGCCGTGATCGGGAGTTCGGCCAGGCCGTGCTCGTCGTGGCACAGCTCGGCATCGCCGACCTGGTGAAAGACGGCCCTCGGCATATAACGGAGCTCGCCCAGCTCACGAATACGCACGAGCCATCGCTGTACCGCGTACTCCGCTACGTGGCGAGCCAGGGCCTTTTCGCCGAGGATTCTGACAGTCGATTTTCGATCACGGCCGGTGCCCAGCCATTACAGGCCGACTCGGCCAACAGCATCATGGCGGACGTTCGGTGGAACGGCAGTGAGGTCATTCGGCGTAGTTGGGAGAACCTCAGCCACAGTGTGCGCACCGGACAGACCGCGTTCGACTACACGTTCGGCAGACCCTTCTTCGACCATCTCGCCGACGACTCGGAGTTCGCACAGGTCTTCAACGACGCCATGACGACCAGCACTGTCGATGAGGGTCCCGACATCGTCGCGGCCCACGACTTCTCCCACTACGGCACCGTCATCGACGTCGGAGGCGGTCACGGCGCACTCCTAGCGGTGATCTTGGACCGCTATCCGGACGTCGCAGGGGTGCTCTTCGACGCCCCCGATGTTGTGGCAGGTGCCGGCGGAGCCATCGACCGGCATGTCGCGGCGGGTCGGGCGACGCGAGTCGGCGGGAGCTTCTTCGAGGACGTACCGTCTGGTGGAGATGCGTATCTGCTGAAGTACATCGTGCACGACTGGGACGACGAGCAAGCGCTGTCGATCTTGACCAACTGTCGGGCGGCGATGGCGCCGAACGGAAGAGTTCTCATCGTCGAGATGGTGGTGCCCGCCGGAAACGCAGAAGCCGAGGTCAAGCACTTGGACGTCACCATGCTGGTCTTCACCGGCGGTCGCGAACGTACCGAGCGCGAGTACGGGGATCTGCTCGCCAGGGCTGGCCTGCGTCTGCTCAGAACCACGCCCACGGAGTCGCCCTTCAGCATTCTCGAAGCCGTGGCCGACTACGGGGATCAGTGATCATGGGATCCCGGGCGACGGCACGCGTTCGAGGTCACCCTCACCGTGCTCGCGGTGAGCGCCGTTGTCCGGCGCCTCGCGTACCAATGGTGATCAGAGCCAGGGCGAAGGCGACGTTGAGGGCCGTCGCGAATGCGAAGCTGGACCACACCGGCCACCGGTCGAGGGTGACGGCCAGCACGAAACAGAACAGGGCGAACCCGTCCAGCCCGGGCACGATCCCGCGGAGCAGCCCGATCACCCCGACCCGGCCGGTGTGCGCCGCAGCGAACGCGCACACCACGCTCAAGGCAATCGGGAACGGGGCCAGCACCCCGGACAGCGTCGGGCCAGCCGCCGCGGCAATGCCGGTCACGGTGAGGACCAGCGCGCCCGTCGCGACCGCCCGCGCCGGCAGGTCCCACCACGGGAGCTGAGCGCCAGCGACCGGAACGTCCGGCAGCCGACGGAGCACGTACTGGACACCGTGGAGCGCGAGGACGGCAGCGACCAACGCCACCCAGGCGGATGCGGAGATCTGGGCGAGACCGAGATCGGCGAGCAGCACCACCACCCAAGCTGTCACCATGGCCGCCCACCAGGGCACCCGATCCACCGCCAGGATGAGGGTCAGGGCAAAAAGAGCCAAGGCCACGTTGGCGGCCGTCGCTGCTGTCGCCGCCTGGGCGGCGAACACCGCACCATGCTCCAGGCAGAGGATCAGCAGGATGGGCCCGGCAACGATCGGAATGGTGACCAGGATCCCGCCGAGCCGTGGGCCCCACCGGCGGGCGGCCAGCGACGAGGCCACGACCAACGCCGGGGCGAGCAGCAGCTTCAGCGCAAGGAGCACACGCGCATTCTGCCGGTCCTCGCACCTGCCGGCCGGAAGAGCCAAACCAGACTGCCGTTCCCACGACGGTCAACGGTGATTTGAGTCGAGGAACGCTGCGAGGGCGTCGAGCAGGCCTCGGGTGCCGTGCTCGCGGCCGGGGCCGTCGGCCCAGAACTTGTCGAAGAACACCCCGTGCTCGACGTGGGTGAATCGGGTTCCGTCGCGTATCTCCTCGAATTCGACGGTGGCCAACGAGGTGGACATGTGGGCTCCGTCGAGCCACATGTCGTAGGTGGTGACGATGCGGACGTGTTCGACGATGTCGGTGTAGGTCGCTTCGTACCGCGAGAGCGGGCCGCCGTGGAACTCGGCCTCGTCGACATCTCGCCCTCCCACTCGGAAGTCGAACGCCCACTCGGTGGAGGTGACGGCGGTACCGCCGCCGAACCATTCGCGCTTCTGGTCCTCCCTGGCGAAGGCGTTCCAGATCTGCTGGACGGCGACCGGGTAGTCACGGGTCAGGGTGAAGTCCGCACGGGCGAGTCGCCGCTCGATCATCGCCCGTTCCGCTTCCGGGTGCAGGTGACGTGGATCGTGCCGCTCTCGGCGACTTCTGTGGCGACGTCATGTGACTGCTCGAGACCGCGGAGGTCACCCCAGACTCGGTGACCCCGGTCGAGCACGATCGGAGCGATCCCGACGTGCAGCACGTCGACCAGTCCGGCGCGCAGGAAGGCGCGCGCTGTCCGGATGCCGCCACCGACCCGCACGTCCAGGCCGGCAGCGGCGTCGCTCGCTTCGGCGAGGACGTCGTCGATGGCGGCATTGCGGAACTCGAAAGTCGTCCCACCCTTCATGGGGATCGAGTCCCGCGGTGGGGCGTGCGTGAGGACGTAGACCGGTGTTCCGAAGGGTGGTTCGTCGCCCCACCAGCCTGTCCAGTGTGGATCGTGGGGATGTGCGTGGAGACCGAACATCGCCGCGCCCATGATCTCGGCGCCGACGCCGTCGAAGAAGGCGGCGGCGTAGGACTCGTCGATGCCCGTAGTCCCCGCGCCGCTGGTCTCGCCGAAGACCTTGGCACGGAATGTGCGGGTCGCGGCGTAGGCAGCGGTGAGGGCCCCCCAGTCCTCACCCATCGGGTTGTCAGCCGACGGCTCGGCTGTGTAGCCGTCGAGAGAGGCGAAGAGGTCAAGGCGGACGCGGGTCATGGTAGCTCCTTCGAGGGGGTGCGGGTGAGATGGATGCCGAGCCGGTCGGCCTGGTGCTCTGCGGGGGTTCTCTGCTCGCTCAACCACAGATGAAGCACATCGAGGGCGCCGGGCTTCAAGGTCACGGTCCGCACCCGGCCCTGCTTGTTCGACGTGATGAGCCCTGCAGTCTCCAAGACGCGCAAGTGCTGCAGGAGCGAGGGCAACGCCATCGAGAACGGTGCGGCCAGCTCCGACACCACGGCCGGCGATTTCGCCAGCCGCTCCACAACGGCCCGGCGTGTCGGGTCCGAGAGGGCGCGGAGGACACCGTCGAGAGCGCCGTAATAGTTAGGCATATGCCTAACTATGAGCTGATCGGGCCTCGGTCGTCAACACGACGTGCCTCGCACGACGGTCGGCTCGCGGGCGCCTTCACCGGCTTCAGCAGACTGCTCTGAGGACGGCTTGCGTGCCTCCTGGGATCTGAGATCATCCGGAGCCCTGTCGCTGCTCGGCAGTATCGAACTCGGCGAGTTCTAGAACCCGAAGATCGACGGCAGGAACGACAGTGCCTGCGCGATGAAGGCGAGCGAGATCGGGGTTCCGATCGGAACCAGGGTGAGCGAGCTGAGGATCATGGCGGGTAACTCTCCTTCGAGATGGACGAGGTCTTGATGCGATGACGCCAGTCTCCGCGACGGAGCAGCGCCGGCCAGTCCCCCGATCGACCCTCTGCGCGGAGGACCGACTGTCGCCCGATCGGGGGACACGAGGGTCCGCCTCCGGCGACAGCCACGCCGGCAGGAGCTGGTTGGGCGTGAGCGGCCTCACGCAGTACTCCAGTTGATCTTGGTCGTCTCGCCGTGCCTGCATGGCATGGTGCACGACCCAGATGGCGGCACATCAGCCCAAAGGACATGACCCGGCGGTGCCGAAGAACATCGGAGTCGACAGGCACCGTGAAGCCGGGTCTATCTTTTCTCGCAGCTGGCTGGAAGGGTGATATGCGTGCTTCGTTCCCTGGTGATCGGCTGCGGCTGGGCCGGTGAGGGGTACGTGAACGCGCTACGGGCCGCAGCCGTGGAAGTTGCACTCTGCGGACGATCGCCGGAGCCAGCTCGGGCGGCGGCGGACCGGCTGGGCGTCGCAGAGCTGCGGCTCGACTGGGCGTCCGCGATCGACGAGCTGCGGCCCGACATCGTGGCGATCGCGACGCCGGGAGGGTCGCACCGCGCTATCGCCGACCACGCCGCTGCACGAGGCTGCCACGTCATCTGCGAGAAGCCGCTGGGCCGCGACGCCGACGAGGCCGCCGGGATGCTGGCGGCCGTGCGGTCGGCGGGCGTTCGGCACGCCTACGGGGCCAACACGCGCTATGCGGACGTGCTCGTTCAAGCACGCGACCTGCTGGCCGCCGGCGCGATCGGTGACCTTCGAGAGATCGAGGTCGTGGATCACTTCGACTTCCCGCCGCTGATGCCGTACTCGTGGCTCCACAGCCTGGCCGAAGGCGGCGGCATGTTGTTCAACGTCTACCCACACGTGCTCGCCCAGGCTCAGTTCGTGTCCGGCGGTCGGGCGGCCTGGGCGTTCGGGCTGGCGGAGCGGGTCCTGGACCGTGTCCCGGTGGGGTCGCCGGTGCACGACTTCCGGGCCTGGGCGCCCATGACCGAGGCTGAGGCCGCGGGCGCGGAGTGGCGGCAGAACGACGCGGATCTCGCCGCGACGGTGATCACCGGGATCGAGCTGCCCGACGGGCGTCAGGTGCGCGCTCTGTTCCACGCCTCCGCTTTCGGCGCCGGGCGCCACCCGGGCTATCTCGCGCTCTACGGGACCGAGGGGACCCTGCACCTGCTGGATCAGCCCTGGTTCAGCGGTCTGCAGCTCAGGCGGGCCAGCGACGATCGATGGGAGGACATCCCCGTGGCCGCTGTCGACGACCGCATCCAGGCGGGTTGGAATCGGCTGGTCGCTGAATTCGTCGCCGACGTGGCTGGAGAAGGTGGCGGCGGCTATCCGACCTTTGACGACGGCTTGCTTGCCAACCAGCTCATCGACCAAGTCCGGGCCGCGGGCGCCCAGCCGAGTGTGGGATGACCTGGGCCATTGCCCCTCCAGCTCGGCCGGCAGCCGGTCGACCGCCGCGTGCAGCACGGCCGCCACCAGGTGGGGCGCTGCGTCAGCCTCCCGCCGGATCCCCCGTCCCGCACGAATCTACGCAGAACTGCGAACCCCGGACCGCTGGCGGCACCTCGGGACAACGCACGGAGCGGCGGGGGACTTCGACGGGAGGGCCCAGCTCGGACGGCCGTCGCTATCCCAGGTCTCGAGTCCGCTGCGTACGGCGTGGCCAGGTCCAGGCCGAGCGCAGGATGAAGGCCAGGAGCAGCACCTCGAGTCCGATGGAGAGGCCGTAGAAGTAGGAGTAGGTCCAGGACTCCCCCGCTGCGTTGTACACCGTGACGGGGATGTAGAGCGTTGCTACGACGAGGTTGATGATGCGGTTGACCCGGGCGGGCAGCGTCGTGGAGAGCAGGATCATGAGGATCGGGACGGCCATGAGCGTGAGCGCCATGGCGACGAAGGTCGGGCCGGTGTCGAACTCGTGGACGATGCCGGCCAGGAGGTCGTCAACGAAGCCGGGCTTGTACAGGGCGAGATAGTCGACGTAGATGTAGAGGAACATGAAGCTGGTCCATGCTGCTGCGAGCTTGGCCTGCACGGGCATGTGCAGATCTTCCAGCGTGCTCCGGGACGACGGATTCTCCAGCGTGGTCTGGGATCGAGGCGTTCTCATCACGATGCTCCTTGGCTTGATCGGGTGGGTGCCTCCACCTTCACCGAAGCCGGCGGCGGGCACATCAGCCCCGGAGGCTGATTCGACCTGGCCGCTGGCACAGCCGAGCTCTCGTACTTTCGGCGGATACATCGAGCGCGCAGGCTGCCTAGGCTGATCAGGTGGCCGCCGACACACTCCGCACGCTGTGGGCCGAGCCTCGACCCACGAATGCCCCGGACCGAGGGCTGCGGGACTGGGCCTTGGTCGCAGTCCTGGTCGGCTGGTCCGTGCTGGAAGAGGTGCTTCGCCAAGACTTGGCGCCACGTCCGCTGCTGCTGGTCGCGGCGCTCGCGGTGGTCGGCCCCCTGCTGTGGCGACGCTCGCACCCGCTCGGCGCGGTTGCGGTCTCCTTCGGCACGTTGACGATCGTCGACATCGTCAGAATCGTCACCGGGTCGCCAGGCGGCCTGCTGAACAGCATGTCCGCGACGCTGATCCTGGCGTACGCCCTGTTCCGGTGGGGCTCCGGTCGGGAAGCCGCAAGCGGCCTCGGCGTCATCCTGCTCTGGCTGGCCATCACGTACGTCGCCGACCCCATGAGCCTGTGGGAGACGATCGCAGGGTACGCGCTCTTCCTGTTCGCTGCCGCGCTCGGCGCCGCGGTCCGCTATCGCGCGAAGGTCCGCATCCGCGACCTCGACCAAGCCAAGGCCCGTGAACGCGAACAGCTCGCTCGTGAGCTCCACGACACCGTCGCCCACCACGTCTCAGGCATCGCCATCCAAGCCCAGGCAGGACGAGCCATCGCGGCCACCCACCCCGAACGTGCCATCGAGGCCCTGACCATCATCGAGGACGCAGCGACCCGCACCCTCACCGAACTGCGCGCCATCGTCGGCGTGCTCCGCACCCCACAGGACACCGAGCTCGCGCCGCAGCCCGGTGTGGCCGAAGTCGAGCAGCTTGCCACCGATGGCCGGACGCGTCCCGGCGTCGAGGTGACGCTGTTCGGCGAGCTCGACGATCTCAGCCCGGCGATCGGGGCCGCGATCTACCGCCTGGCCCAGGAAGCCATCACCAACGCTCGACGGCACGCCCGCCACGCGACCCAGGTCACCGTCGCCGTCACAGGCGACCCCGACCAGGTGCGGCTGACCGTCGAGGACGACGGCTCCGCCGCCGACGGCCACGACGCAGCAGGCTTCGGCCTGGTGGGCATGCGGGAACGCGCCACACTCCTCGGCGGCACCTTCCACGCAGGCCCCGCCGCCGAGCGGGGCTGGCGGGTAGAGGCGGTCCTGCCCCGAACCGGGACGCCACGATGAGCGTCCGGGTCCTGATCGCCGACGACCAGCCCATCGTGCGCGGCGGGCTGACGATGCTGCTCGACGCACAACCCGACATCGAGGTGGTCGGCGCGGCAGCCGACGGTCGCGAGGCAGTCCGCCTGGCGCTCCAGCTGCGCCCCGACGTCGGCCTGTTCGACATCCGAATGCCGTTGATGGACGGCATCGAAGCCACCCGACGCCTTGCCGGCCCCGACGTCACCGACCCCCTGCCGATCGTGGTCATCACCACCTTCGACCTCGACGAGTATGTCCACGGGGCGCTCAAAGCCGGCGCCCGCGGGTTCCTGCTCAAGGACGCCGGACCCGCCCTGCTGACCCAGGCCATCCACGCCGCCGCCGACGGAGACGCACTGATTGCGCCCAGCGTGACGGTCCGATTGCTCGCAGCGTTCGCCCACGCACAGACCTCACCACCCAGGCAGCTGATAGAACCCCTCACCGCCCGCGAAGAGGAAGTTCTGGTCCCGGTGGCCCAGGGCCGCACCAACAGTGAGATCGCCGGCGAGCTCTACATCACCCCCAGCACCGTCAAAGCCCACCTCGCCAGCCTCATGCGAAAGCTCGGCGCCCGAAACCGCGTCGAAGTCGCCATGTGGGCCCACGAGACCGGCCGCATCTGACGTCGCACAGGCTCCCGCCGACGCGCTGCTCGCGCCTGCAATCGCCCGCCCAAAATCAGATTGTTGGACCTTCCGGG
>DATDBH010000122.1:0-12719 GCA_036524985.1 Microlunatus sp.
CGCTCAGTAGCGCCGCAGCTCCTCCGGACTCAGCTCGTCCAGGCCCAGGCTCTGCATGGTGCGGGCACCCTCGGACCGGAAATCGCGCCCGAGCACGACGGAGGCGATCTGCACCACCGCGTCCATCACAGGCGTGGCCACCCCGAGCGAACGGGCGAGATCGGTGAAGAAGACCATCGAGTAGCCGACGTCCTCGGTCAGGTAGCGGTTGTCGAGGGAGTCCTGCGCCTTGATCCCGAGGAAGCCGGGAGCCTTCGAGTAGCCGGTGGTGTAGTCGGCCTCGGTCATGTAACCCTGCAGCACACCGATGGCGGGCTCGGACAAGATGGTGACTCCGAGGGCCGCCGCGATGGCGAACCGCTCGGCGTCCACGGCCTCCATCAGCCGGCCCGTCGAGGTCGTCACACCCTCCTCGTAGAAGGCGAAGTCGCCCCCGGTGCGATCGATCAGGGCGGCGTTCAACAGCGTCACGGCCGGGTGGATGACCGGATTGCCGTTCTGCAGCGCCGTCTGGAAGACCGTGGCCGCCTCCTCGGTGTGCGGCCACACCAGCCGCAGGACCTCGAGCAGCCGCGGGGTGGCGGATCGAGGGGCGGCCGCCGCGAACAGGCCGCTGTCGAAGCGATGGAAGATGCGGATCTCGGCCGGGCCGGTGGTGCGGACGGCGAACGGCAACGTGCTCGTCTCACCGACCACGATCGCGTCGTCGTAGAGATCGAGACCGGCGGCGCGCTTGAACGCGAGACTGCCCACACACGATCCCGGGCACACCACCACCGTCATTCCCTCCCGCAGGTGCGGGGCGGCATCGGCGGCGACCGAGGACGTGGCGTACGCGGGACTGACCACCAGGACCACGTCGGCGTCGGCCATCGCCTCGCCGATGTCGGTGGTGGCCAGCGCGATCTCAGCGAACCCGCTCAACACCCCTGAGCTGGTGATCCCGCCGCGCTCGCGGACCGGTGCGATCTGGTCGGCGTAGTCGGCGTGCGAGTAGAGCGCCACCCGGTGCCCGTGACGGGCCCATTCGAAGGCGGTGGCCAGGCCACCGTTGCCTGCACCGAGCACTGCGACCCTCGTGGTGACCATGTCCCCGACTGTACGAGTCAGCGATCCGGGCCGGACCCCGACCCACCCGGGATCCGGACCGGTACGATCGCCACTCAAGAATCAGATGCCGGGTGGTGAGAGGGGCTGGCGTGGCCCGACTGGTCGCTGGCGGCAGCTGGCGCTATCCGCTGTCCCGTCCGGAGCGCACGGATCACGGGTGGTTGATCACACTCGACGGACCGGGGGAGGAGGTCATCCCCTGTGGGGTGCTCGTCGCCGGGGACAACCGACCCCTGGTGCTGGACACCTCCGTCGACGACGCCTACCTCAACCTGGACCGGGTGAGCCGGATCGATGACGAGGAGGAAGCGGCCGAAGCGTTTGCGGCGCACGCGCGCCACCACCCCGTCTCCCGGTTCCTGTGTCATCACGGGCTGCCGATGTGGCACGCCGGCCCCGACCCCTGCCGCATGCTGAGCACGTCGGTCGGCACCGCGGGAATCAGCCTCAGTCACGTCCGGACCATGATGGCCGGACTTCGCGGTCTGGAGGATCTCGCCGGTCACATCGTGACCGAGGGCCGTCCCGCCGGGCCTGCTCTGGTCGCCGCCGCGCTGCGGTGGCCGATTCTTCCCACCTACCTCACCAAGCCCGCCCGCGCCGAGACCGAGCGCGACGGTGAGCTGTTCCTCGACCGCTGCCGCCAGCTCGTGACCTCGAGCTTGCGGGTGCTGCAGGACGCGTCGCTGCTGCGCCGGGACGTCGAATGGATCGCCACGCCACAGCTGCAGCTGGTGGCGCACGCCCACACCGACCTCGGTCTGTACGCCTACGCCTTCACTCGGCGGCTGCTGCGCTCCGCGTCAGAGCAGCAGCCGCAGCAGGGCGGTGACGGCCACCGCCACGATGAACACCACCAGGACGCCGGCCCGCAGCAGCAGCGCGATCACGGCAGCTCCGAAGCCGGCCAGCACCGGCCAGTCGAAGGACCAGTCCCCGTCGCCGGCGCCGTCGGCGAGCCCCACCACCACCAGGGCGGTCAGCATGGCGACCGGCAGGAAGCCGGCGATCCGTTGCACGGTGGGGTTCGCGAGCACCGACTCCGGTAGCGAGACGCCGGCGAGCTTGAGCAGGTACGACCCGACCGAGGCGATCACCAGGGCCACCAGCAGGGCGGTCACGCGGCGCCCGCCGGACGCGTACGGACCGCGAGCCCCGCCACGACGGCCACCGCGGCGGCGGCGATCACCGGCACGCCGGCGGGTGCGATCGGGATCAGTCCGAATGCCACCAGCCCGCCCAGCACCGCCACGACCTGAGCCGAACGACTGCGCAGCTGTGGCCACAGCAGTGCCAGGAACACCGCCGGGGCCGCAGCGTCCAGGCCGAACTTCGCCGGGTCGATGGCCGCGCCCAGCAGCGCACCGACCAGGCTGCCGGTCTGCCAGAGGGTGAACAGGATCAGTCCGGTCGCCCAGAACGCGTAGCGCTTGGCCCGCGGTTCCTCCTGACCCACCGCCATGGCGGTGGTCTCGTCGATGACGAAGTGCGCGGTGACCAGCCGGCGCCAGCCCCGCGGGGCGAGGATCTCCGAGATGGGGACGCCGTAGAACGCGTTCCGGACTCCCAGCAGCAACGCCGCGGGGATCGCCGCCCAGGGTGATCCAGCCGCGGCGACGCCGACGAAGGCGAACTGGGACGCTCCGGAGAACATCACCAGGCTCAAGACCATGGTCTGCGCCACGGTGAGTCCGCTGCCCACCGACACGGCTCCGAAGGTGGCGCCGAACACGCCGGCGTAGATCCCCAGACCGATCGCGGCCCGCAGGACGGCCGGGTACGCCCGGGCCAGGCTGGTCTGCTCTTCGATGCTCACCGCAGCACCACGACCAGCTGCACGAGCAGGGGCGCGATGATCAGGGCGGGGAGCAGGTTGCCGACCGGAACCGACTTGATCTGCAGCAGCCGCAATCCGACGCCCACCAGCAGCAGACCACCGGTGGCGGTGACGGCGGCCAGATGAGCCGCCGGCAGGAAGTCGCCGATCAGCACGCCCACGAGGGTCAGCGAGCCCTGGATGACGCCGACCGCCAGAGCCGAGGCCATCACGCCGACGCCCAACGAGGCGGCGAACGCGATCGCGGCGAACCCGTCCAACGTCGCTTTGAGCAGGAGCTGCTGGGCGCCGAGACCGAGCCCGTCGGACAGCGAGCCGAGGATCGTCAGCGGCCCGACGCAGAACACCAGGGACGACGAGACGAACGCCTCCACGAACCTGGTCTGCGAACCGCGCGCCTTGAACCGGTACTGCAGCCAGACCCCGAGATCCTCCAACCGACGCTCGATGTCGGCCAGCGAGCCGACGATCCCACCGATCAACAGCGACCCGAGCACGATCAGCACGGGCGCGCTTCCGCCGACGGCGTCGGAGAGCACCGACGACGTCACCTCGACCGCCGACAACCCGCCGATCAGCAGCGTGACCAGACCGAGGGCGTCGGTGACCGTGTCCCGGGTCCGCTGCGGCAGCCGGTGCCCGAGCAGCAGACCGATCGCGGATCCGATGATGACGGTCGCGACGTTGACGAGGGTGCCGAAGCCGGGGAACACGAGCGGACGCCCTCAGCCTGCGCTGGTGCGAGGGGCGTCGGTGTCATGGGCGTCGAGCACGGACGCACGTTACATTGCCCACCAGCCGGCACCGCGATCGTCTCGACGGGCCGGAGTGTCCGCAAGCGCGCCTCGAACTCCTGGTCGTCCACGCCGCCATTCCTTTCGATCGCCTCCCTGGCCCAGACTGCCCAAGGTCACCTCCGGTGCCGGATCAGCCGAGACGGATTCCTGTCACCACCCCGGCGAACTCGTCCAGCGACCCGTCCATCCGCCAGAACGCGGACCGGCGGATCTCCAGCTCGACGCGGCGGCGAGCGCCGACGGCGGAACGGAGCAGGTCGACGAGCGTCCGGTCGGCATCCGGGGCCTGATGCAGTGGGACGCCGTAGGTGAGGCCGTCTGCTTCGACCAGGAACGTCGGGTACGACTGGCGCCGGGTGAGACCGATGCGGTCGATCGAGCTCGGGCTGATGCTCCGATGACCGTACGCCTCGTCGATCACGGTGATCGCGCCACGCTCGGCGCGCAGCAGGTGGACGACGTCAGTTCCGGTGATGCGCCAGACGCACCCAGCAGCCAACGCCGCGATCTCGGGCGACGCCGGCAGGGCGATCCCCGCGCTCGCGTACGCGTCGCTGATAGTCGGTCCCGGAGTCCCGGTGTCGAGCTCGGCAGCCGCGGCGGCGTCGATGCTGCCGAGAACGGCGTAGTCGAGATCCACCGCCTGTTCCCAGTGATAGAGCAGTCGGGTCGGATCGACGGGAACTGCCTCCGTGTCCGTGTCGCCCCGCGGATGGCGCGTGATCCAGTGCCAGAGCTCGAAGTGCAGATGATCTCCCGCCTCGTTGGGTCGCACCGCCGCGATCGGTTCCCCCTTGATCACCCGATCGCCGACCTCTTTCGGGCCGGGAGCGATGTGCAGGTACTGGGTGGCGTAGGCCTCGCCGGTGCCCTGGTGGTCGATCACCAGCGATCCCTGTTTCTTGCCCACGATCGTTCCCGCGTAGGCGGCGTAGACGCACGCCCCCGCGCCGGAGGCGAGATCGACGGCCTCGTGGATCTGGTGCAGCCCGGGGATGCCGTCGGGCGTGATCGAGGCGAAGTGATCGCTGCAGCAGTCTCCGGCGGGCTGCCCGTGGAACCGGGGAGCGCCGAAGAACCCGCCCGCGAAGGCGAGCCGCAGGGGGTAGTCCAGCGGCGGGCAGATCCGAAAGTCCGACGGAATGCTCGCGACCAGAGGCACGGGCCCATTGCCTCACAGGTCGAGCACGAACCGCAACGCCCGCTCGATCGATCGCATCTGGTCGGGCGCGATGACCCCGCACCGGATCCGTGCGGAGCTGCTCATGGTCCTGATCCAGCCCACGCAGGAAGTCCTGGCACTCCAAGGCGTCGATAGGGCGTGCAGCACGTCGATCACCGTGGTGCTGCGGTCTCGCGCCATCGCCTGGAGCCGTTCGGAGTCCGGGCGGCGCACTCGTACCGTGGTGGTGTCCCCTGAAGCCATCACCAGGTTGTGGACGATTTGCAGATCGTGGGCGGGACCCAGCTTGGGGGGATCTTGGTCGCTGGATTATCGGGTCGCCCCATGGGTCCACCTCCGTAGACTCGGAGGGTGCTACGCGTGATCGACCTTCGTGACCGGCTCGCCGCCGGCGAGCAACTGGACTACGCGGCCATCGTGCCGCGGGCCGACTTCGACGTGGAGGCCGCCGTCGAGGTGGTGCGTCCCATCTGCGACGACGTCGCGGTCCGTGGGGTGAGCGCCCTGCGGCACTGGTCGGACCGGTTCGACCACGTCGTGCCGGACGAGTTCCGGGTCCCGGTCGCCGAGCTCGCCACCGCGGTCGAGCAGCTCGATCCCGAGGTCCGGGCCGCCTTCGAGGTGGCCATCGACCGCCGCCGCCGGGTCAGCGCCGCCGAGCTCGGCGAGACGGCGACCACGGTCGAGCTGGCTCCGGGTGCCGTGGTCACCCAGCGGATGATCCCGGTCGGACGGGTCGGGCTCTACGTGCCCGGCGGCCTGGCCGCACTCGCCTCCAGCGTGATCATGAACGTGGTGCCGGCCCAGGTCGCCGGCGTCGCCTCGATCGCGGTCGCCTCGCCGCCGCAGGTGGACTTCGACGGGCTGCCGCACCCCAACATCCTGGCGCTGTGTCACCTGCTCGGCATCGAGGAGGTGTACGCCGTCGGCGGGGCCCAGGCGATCGCCATGTTCGCGTACGGGGTCGAGGACCTCTGCCCGAAGGTCGACCTGGTCACCGGACCCGGCAACATCTACGTGGTGGCGGCCAAGCGCCTGCTCAAGGGCAAGGTCAACATCGACTCCGAGGCCGGGCCGACCGAGATCGCCATCCTGGCCGACGCCGCGGCCCAGCCGGTGCACGTC
Organism: Microlunatus sp.; assembly: GCA_036524985.1. Classification (GTDB taxonomy): domain Bacteria; phylum Actinomycetota; class Actinomycetes; order Propionibacteriales; family Propionibacteriaceae; genus Microlunatus. The sequence continues at coordinate 6,053 of DATDBH010000122.1, forward strand.
GCCGCCGATCTGATCTCCCAGGCCGAGCACGATCCCGTCGCCGCCGCCGTGCTGGTCACCGATTCCCCGGCGCTGGCGGACGCGGTGCAGGCGGAGCTGGTGGCTCAGGTGCGCGAGGCCAAGCACGCCGAGCGGATCACCGAGGCGCTGTCCGGACACCAGTCCGCAGTCGTCCTGGTGGATGACCTTGCTCAGGGGATCGACGTGGTGAACGCGTACGCGGCCGAGCACCTCGAGCTGCACACCGCTGACGCGGAGGTCGTGGCAGCCAAGATCACCAACGCCGGTGCGATCTTCGTCGGCACCTGGTCGCCGGTGTCGCTGGGGGACTACTGCGCCGGCAGCACCCACGTGCTGCCGACGGCCGGCTGCGCCTGTCACTCGTCGGGGTTGAACGTGAAGAGTTTCCTCAAGGCGGTGCACGTGATCAGCTACGACCAGGCCGCGTTGCGCGAGGTGGCCCGCCACGTCGAGGTGTTCGCGGAGTCGGAGGACCTGCCCTCCCACGGTGCCGCCGTGACCCGGCGATTCGCCGAGTGACCGGGCTGCCGGTCCGTCCCGAGCTGGTCGGTGAGGTCCCGTACGGGGCTCCACAGCTGGACGTGCCGTATCTGCTGAACGTCAACGAGAACCCGTATCCGCCGAGCGACCGGGTGGCCGCCGAGATCGCCGCCGCCGTGGCGACCGCGGCCACCACGATGAACCGCTATCCCGAACGGGACGCCATCGCTCTGCGGGCCGATCTCGCGGCCTACCTCGGCCACGGGCTGACGGCCGATCAGGTGTGGGCGGCCAACGGCAGCAACGAGGTGATGCTGCACGTGCTGATGGCGTTCGGCGGTCCGGACCGCTCGGTGCTGTCGTTCGCCCCGACGTACTCGATGTATCCGGAGTACGCGCGGGACACCCACACCACCTGGACGACCTTCCCGCGCCGCGACGACTTCACCATCGATCCGGTGGCGGCCGTGGAGGCGATCCACGATCAGCAGCCGGACGTGATCTTCATCGCCAGCCCCAACAACCCCACCGGTACGGCGGTCTCGACCGACACACTGACGGCCATCGCCGACGCCGCCACGGGGGTCGTGGTGGTGGACGAGGCCTACTACGAGTTCGCTCGCACCGGCACACCGAGTGCGCTCGAGCTCCTCCCGGACCATCCGCGGCTCGCGGTCACCCGGACCATGTCCAAGGCATTCGCGTTCGCGGGCGGACGGCTCGGCTACCTCGCCGCCTCGACCGAGTTCGTCGATGCGCTGCGGGTGGTCCGGCTGCCGTACCACCTGTCCGCCATCACCCAGGCCGCGGCCCGGGTGGCGGTGGCCAACGCCGCCGAGCTGTTGGCCGCGGTGGACACCCTCCGGGCCAACCGGGACGACCTCGCCGACTGGCTCCGCGGGCGCGGTCTGCAGGTCGCCGACTCCGACGCCAACTTCGTGCTCTTCGGCCGGTTCGCCGACCGTCGAGCCGTCTGGCAGGCTCTCCTGGACAAAGGTGTGCTGATCCGGGTCGTCGGGCCGGAGGGCTGGCTGCGCGTGTCCGCCGGCACCGACGAGGAGATGGCGGCCTTCACCACCGCGCTCGACCAGGTCCTGGGGACCGAGGAAGGACGACTGCAGTGATCTCTGACCGGAGCCGTACGGCCACGATCGAGCGGGCGACGTCGGAGTCGAGCGTCACGATCAGCCTGGACCTGGACGGGACCGGGGAGTCGACCATCAGCACCGGGGTCGGCTTCTACGACCACATGCTGACCGCGCTGGCCCGGCACGGACTGCTCGACCTGACCGTGGAGAGCGTCGGCGACGTCCACATCGACGGCCACCACGTGGTCGAGGACACCGCGATCGTGCTGGGGCAGGCCATCCGCCAGGCCCTGGGGGACAAGCGGGGCATCCGCCGGTTCGCCGACGCCCTGGTGCCGCTGGACGAGGCGCTGGCGCAGGCCGTGGTGGACGTCTCCGGACGCCCGTACTGCGTGCACACCGGCGAGCCGCCCGGCCAGGAGTACGCGCTGATCGGCGGCGGCACCGACCCGTCGGGGAGGGGCGGCGTGCCCTACGCCGGTTCGCTCACCCGGCACGTGTTCGAGACCCTCGCCTTCCACGCTCACCTGTGTCTGCACGTGACCGTGATGGCCGGCCGCGATCCGCACCACATCGTGGAGGCCCAGTTCAAGGCCGTGGCCCGCGCCCTGCGGGACGCGATCGCCCTCGATCCCCGGGTGGGCGGGGTGCCGAGCACCAAGGGAGCCCTGTGACCCGAGCCCCCGGGGCCGCGCCGGAGATCGTCGTCCTCGACTACGGGTCGGGAAACATCCGTTCGGCGGAGCGCGCGGTGGCCCGGACCGGCGCCCGGGTCACGGTGACGGCCGACCCGAAGCTGGCGGTCGCGGCCGACGGTCTGGTCGTCCCGGGCGTCGGTGCCTTCGCGGCCTGCATGGAGGGTCTGCTGGCCGTCGACGGCGCCGCCGTGATCGCCGAGCGGGTGGCGGCCGGCACGCCGGTGCTGGCCATCTGCGTCGGTCACCAGGTGCTGTTCGGCAATGGCATCGAGCACGGCGTGGAGGCGGCCGGCTGCGGCATCTGGCCCGGCACGGTGGAGCGGCTGCACGCCGAGAGGCTGCCGCACATGGGGTGGAACACCGTCGCGCCGGCGCCGGACAGCCAGCTGTTCGCCGGTATCGAGACCGAGCGGTTCTACTTCGTCCACTCCTACGGCGTACGGGAGCTGGACGACGTCGACGGGCGACTGGTCACCTGGGCCGAACACGGCGGCGACCGGTTCGTCGCGGCGGTGGAGCAGGGACCCCTGTGGTCGACTCAGTTCCACCCGGAGAAGTCCGGGGTGGCCGGCGGCCGACTGATCGCCAACTGGGTCGCGACCTTGGGGAGTGACCCACGGTGACCCGGCGGACGGCGATCTTCGATCTGGGCGGTGTCGTGCTGTCCTGGGATCCCGTACGGGCCTTCAGCGCCGAGACCGACACGGTCGCGGCGCAGCGGCTGATGAGCGATGTCGACTTCGCCACCTGGAACCGCCGCAACGACGCCGGGCGACGGTTCGCCGAGGGGGAGGCGGAAGTTGCCGACACCTGGCCGCAGTACGCGGAGGCGATCACGGCCTACCGACGCCACTTCGACCGCACGTTGACCGGCACCGTGCCCGGGACCTCGGCGGTCGTCGCCGAGCTGGCCCAGGCGGGCGTACGGCTGCTCGGCCTGACCAACTGGTCGGACGAGACGTTCCCGGTCGCCCAGCGCCGGTTCGGCATCCTGCGCCGACTGGAGGCGATCGTGGTGTCGGGCCGAGAGCGGTTGGCCAAGCCCGACCCGCGCCTGTACCGGTTGCTGCTCGACCGATATCAGGTCGACGCCGCCTCGGCGGTCTTCGTGGACGACAACGCGGCCAACTGCGCGGCCGCCCGCGATCTCGGACTGACAGCGATCCAGTTCATCGGCGCCGACGACCTACGGTCCCGCCTCGTCAGAGCCGGCTTGCTCTCGGAGCGACCGGCCGTCGCCGGTTCGATCATGCACATCGCCGAACGGGTTCTCTGGGAGGAGGCCCGGACCACCGGCAGCTACCCGTGGTCCAGTCACGGGTCCAGCTATGACGCGGAGGGCTTCGTGCACCTCGCCTATCGGCGGCAGGTGCCGGGCGTGATCGACCGCTACTTCAGCCGGTTCGAGCCGGAGGAGCTCGTGCTGCTGGAGCTCGACCCCGATCGGGCGCGGCCGATCGTCGAGGAGGGATCGACCGAGTCCTTTCCACACCTGTTCGCCCCGCTCACCCCGGAGATGGTCGTGCGGGAGCTGGACGTTCACGAGTCGTTCAACAGCCCTGCCTAGCCTCGCCCGGTGCCTCGTCGTGCCGACCCCCGTGCCCTGCTGATCGCCACCTTCGACTCGCAGCTGAAGTGGGTGGCTGCCGTCGGTGACGAGCTGCGTCGACGTGGTTGTGAGTGCGCCGTCGTGTCCCCGCAGGGCCGTTCCGTCCCGTCCGCCCTGCAGCTGGCGGCGGTCGGGGTCGACGGCGTGGACGTGCTCCCCTGGGAGGTGCTGGTCGCGGAGTCGGCGTGCAGCGATGTCGTCGTCGCGGCGCTCGCGGGTTCGCAGCTGCACCGTCTGTCCATCGACCTCGCCGCCGGGTCGGATCCCGGCGTGCCGGGGCCGGTCCTGGTCACCGGCTGGATCGGCGTGATCTTCGAGCAGATCACCACCGGCTACCTCGCTCGGTCCGGATTCGACGTCGTGGCCGTCAACTCCGTCGACGATCTGACGACCTTCACCTCCGTCGCTCGGCAGCTCGATCTCGGCGCGGACAACCTCCTGCTGTCCGGCCTGCCCTTTCTCGGATCCACCGCGCTGCCGCCCCGCGACGAACCGATCCGCCGGGTGCTGTTCGCCGACCAGCCGACCGTGCCGGGTCCGGCGCAGGAGCGGCTCCATCTGTATCGACGGCTGATCGACTACGCGTACGCGCACCCCGAGCGCGAGGTGCTGCTCAAGCCTCGGCATCGGCTGGGGGAGGACACCTTCCACGCGATGAAGCACCATCCGGAGGATCTGCTGGCCGGTGTGGACCGGCCGTCCAACTTCCGGATCGACCACACCCCGATCAGCGAGATCCTCCCCTCGGTCGATCTGCTGCTGACCGTGTCCTCGACCGCGTGCCTGGAAGCCGTCGGCGCAGGCTGCAGGGTGGGCCTGGTGATGGATCTCGGCGTGCAGGAGCGCTACGGCAACCACGCCTTCCTCGCCAGCGGGCTGTTGCGCACGTTCGAGCAGCTCATCGACGACGACATCGGCACGCCCGATCCCACCTGGCTGCGCAGCTACTTCTTCGAACGTCCCGGCTCGTCCGCCGCACAGATCGTGGACAGGGTGGAGAAGCTTCTCTCGTCCGGCGAGCGACCGTCCCGTCGGACGTGGGAGTCGGCGTACTTCATCAGCACGGCTCGCTACCGGGGAGCCCTGCCCGCGCCGGGGACCCCGCGTCGCCGGCGGCTCGGTGCCCTCGCACGTGATCTGACGCCGCCGGTGCTGATGCGTCGGGCCCGGCGTCTGCGGCGCCGCCTGGATCGGCGCTGATGCTGTGTCACACGGCGGGCCCGATCGGTGTCCATGGGTATGACGACCTCCTTCGACGCCTCGAAAGCTCTGCCCACCGGCAAGGCGGCCCTGCAGCTGGTGATCATCGACGACCGGATCGCCCAGGTGCTGATCATGCTGAACCCGGACAAGCTCGGTGGGCTCGAGGAGCCGCGCGAGATCGCACGCTGACCTCGCAGCCTGCCTCGACAGCCGGCGAGCCCGAGCTCATGTTCACCAAGCGGCTGCGCTGAGGCGCCTGCCTCACCTACCCTTGCGCGGCTAGGAAGCAGCGGACTGTCAGTAGCCCCGTCTAGAATCGGCTTCATGTTCGATAGTGGTTCGGTAGGCGGTGCGGGTCCGGTGGTGGGGGCCGGACCCCGGGCCGGGTGCTGGCCGACCGGATCGTGGCCCGCGACACCCGGATCCGGGCCGAAGAGCTCGGCACCGTGCTGGACCTGCAGGCCTGGCTGGCTCTGCACAGCGTCGATCCCACCGATCCGTTCGCGAAGGGTGTCGCCGGCGGTGCCGGTCGCCGGTCCGGGTCCGACGGCACCCCGTTGGTCGATGAGTTCGCGGTCCGGGAGTACGCGGCCCTGCGGCACCAGTCCGAGCCGACCGCCCGAGCGTTCCTGACCGACGTCGCCGACCTGGAACACCGCTTCCCGAAGCTGTGGGCGGCGGTCCAGGCACTGTGGTTGCCGGTCTGGCAGGCCCGCAAGATCGTCGCCGCCTGCCGCGAGCTCTCCCACCAGGCCGCCGCGCTCGTCGACGTCGAGATGGCCGCGGTGGTGGCCGGGCTGCCGTGGTCCCGGATCCTCACCCGGTTGGGCGCGGCGATCATGACCGCCGATCCGGCCCTGGCCGAGACCAGACGCCAGCAGGCGAAGTCGGCCCGGTTCGTGCGGCTGTGCCGGTCCGAGGACGGGATCAACACCATGATCGTCCGCGCCGACGCCGGTGATCTGGTCATGGTCTACGCCCTCGTCGACCGGCTCGCCGACATCCTGGCACTGGAAGGCAATCCTGAATCAGCTGATCAACGCCGAGCGACCGCGTTCGGGCTCCTCGCCCAACCCGCCATGATCTTGGAGCTGCTGCTCCGCCACGCCGGCGACGGCACCCGACCGGCCAGGACAGCGGGCAGCTCGGCACCCGACACGACACCGAGCGCCGCCGGTCGCGATGCAGCGGGCAACACCGGATCAGGCATGGCCGGTCCGGAGACTCCGAACCCGGACCCCGCCGCCGCTGATACCGACGACTACGGAACGGTTGACGCGACGACCGTCGACGAGGAACCCGCTCGCGACGGGGACCTCGATCGCCACGGGGAGCCTGGATCACGGCCGGGTGGCGACGACGCCGGCGAACAGCCAGAGAACCTGCAACCACCACAGGACCCAGCCTCGGAGCCGCCGGCCTGGACTGCTGAGGACTACGACGAACCCGACGACCTGGCACCGGTCGATCACCCCAACATCCCCGACTACTGGCAACAACGCCTGAGACCCAGACCCGCGCCGGAACCACCCGCGCCCGGTTGGCAACGCGAACCCGACGAGCCCGAA
>DATDBH010000123.1:0-53200 GCA_036524985.1 Microlunatus sp.
CATCCATTCCCGGCGCCTCGTCGGTGAGCAGTCGCTGGGTCAGTGCGGCCATCTCGCCGATGTCGGCACGGGTTCCGCCAGCCGGAGCCAGCGCCTCACCGAGCCAGGCGTCGGCCGTCCGCCCGCCCCCCGTCTGCCCGAGCAGATCGGTGTCGGTGAGCTCGGCGGCGGCATACGGGACGGTGGCTCCGGACAGGCCGACCGGGACCAGGACCCGCTCCCGCAACAGGTCTCGGTAGGGGCGGTCGGCCGCCGACCCGAGCGCCGCGCCGAGCAGCTCGAAGCCGAGGTTGGAGTAGGTGCCCGCCGGTGCATCCAGCGACACGTCGGCGAGCGCACCCAGCCGCTGCTGCACCGTGCCGTCGTACGGATTACCGGCGGTCAGTGCGGCCCAGTAGTTGCGACCCGCCTGCGCCAGGGTGGGCAGCTGGACCGGGAGCCCGGAGGTGTGTGTGGCGAGGCGGCTCAGGGTCACCTCGGCCAGGGTGCCGCTCACGGGGAGCAGCGTCCCGAGGCGGGTGTCCGCTCGCACCTCACCCCGCTCGATCATGTCGGCGAGCAGGAGCCCGGTGAGTCCCTTGCTGATCGACCCGATCTCGAACCGATCGGACGCCCCCGCGCCCATCACCGCGGTCCGGACGCTGGCCGGGCTCACGCACGCGACGGCGAGGGCCGGGCGGTCGTCCCCGATCACCTCGCGACCGAGCTGCCCGAGCGACGCGTCGCCGGTGATCGTGGCGGGCAGTCGCGCGGGAGCGGGGCGCCAGGCGACACCGAGCACGAGAGCGAGGACAGCGCAGGCGGCCACGACGAGGGCTGTCGGACGGTGAGGAAGGCGGCTTTCCCGGCGTGCCGCAATCATTCGAACCTCCTTATGACTGTACGGAATTACGTAATACCGTACGTCACCGCCGTCACCCGTCCGCAACACGGGTCTCGTTAGGGTGATCCCGTGACCGATCAGCGGGAGATCATCTGGCGACAGGCCCGGCCTGGCGAGGAGCGTCCGGCCCGTCCCGACAGCCCGGCCGAGGCTCGGGAGCGACTGGAGAGCGGTAACGCCGACTTCGCCAAGCTCGGGGACCAGGGCGGGCAGCAGGTCATCTCGGTCGGCCCGGAGGCGTTCGGGTTGCCGCCGGCCGAGGGGGCAGGGCTCGCCCAGCAGCCGTTCGCCGCGGTCCTCGCCTGCTCCGATGCCCGGGCCCCGGTCGAGCTCTTGTTCAACCAGGCCGGCAACTCGATCTTCGTGGTCCGGGTGGCGGGCAACGTACCGGGTCGTGAGTGCCTGGGCAGTCTGAACTACGCCGTGGCCAATCTCCCGTCGGTCAAGATGATCAGCGTCTTGGGACACACCAGCTGCGGGGCGGTCTCGGCGGCCGTGGACGCGCTGCTCTCTCCGCAGGTCTACCTCGACGTCATCCACGATCCCTCCCTGCGCGCGATCGTCGACGCGCTGCTGGCCGGGGTCCGGATGGCCGACCAGGCCCTGGTCAACACCTACGGCCGCGACATCCGGGACGCGCCGGGCTTCCGGGACGCCCTCGTCGACCTGGCCGTCACCGCCAACGCCGCGATCACCGCCGTCGTGTTGAGCCGTGCCGTCGACTGCGCGGTGACGTTCGGCGTCTTCAGCCTCGTGAACCGCACGGTCGGGGTGACCGGCCCGACCGGGTGGCAGTCGGGCCTCCAGGACCCACCGGACGGCGATCGGTCCCTCACGGAGCTGCTCAGCTGGGGAGCCACGAACGCCGGTCTGTGATCCTTAGCGACGGAAACCTGTACTCCCGCTCAGTTGAGCTCGTCGCCGTCCAGGTCGTCGATGTCGAAGGGCAGCGAACTCCGAGGAGATTCGGCGGTCGTCCTCCGCCGCTGGCCCTTCACAGGGAACTTCGGGCCGGGTCCGTACCTCACCGCAGTCCCTCGAGTTTGTTCGGATACTCGGATGAGCACCTCACGGCCCACGAGGTCTCGGAGAAGGTCACGCGCTTGGTAGACGTCCACGTCGAAGAGGCGCTGCAAAGTCGAGTTGTTGATGGTCTGGTAATCCCGAACGTGATCGACCACCTTCCGATCGGTTTCGGAAGCCGTTCGCCGACTGTAGGCCACGGCTGGACCGAGTGCAGACAGAGACGCGCTCGTAAAGCGGTAATTTGGGTGCCGCCGATTCGCTGTCCCAGTCGTAGGTTCGATCATCCCCGCGTCCCCGTGCGCCAATCGACGCAGGACGGTTTCGGCCTCATCACCTGTCCTCTGGATGACGGACGAGAGTTCCCGAGCCGTCACGCTTCGCCTCTGACACAACACATAGGCAATGAGGAGGGCGTCGGTGTCGCTGCGTTCGGCCTCCGGGAGGTCGGCGACGAACTTGGCCAAACGGACATTTGGAGGTCCACCCTGAAAGTCCACGCCGGTCTCGGCCACGTCACCGTCGATCACGTGAACAGTAGGAATCGCTCTCCCACTGCGAACCATTTCCCGAACCATGCGGTCCACTCCCTGACCAAGCTCTTCAGCCAGTCCGAGCACGCGCATCGTTGAGGCAAGCAGGGGGAATCTGGGCCGCGAGCCGTGGGTCAAGATGTTCTCCGGAGTGATTCCGGCGACAAGTGGCCCAGGTGACCTCATCGACAGAGCTTCTGGTGAGTGTTCAATCTGAACGGGTCGACGTTCCCTGATGTCTCCGTGAATGAGGGCGTTCGCCAAAGCTTCGCGGATGGCTGCAACGGGGTAATCCTCAATTGTCAGCTGCTGTCCTTGCGACGTGTTCACAGGTGTCGAGCTGATCCGTGCCGCCATAACTGCCAGCGACTCGGCGAAGGCGATCAATGCGGGCATTCGCCACCGGCGCACTTGATCTGCTTCACCAGATCTGGTGTTCCGGTGCTGGTAAACGAGCACTTCTTGTGCCGTTTGGACACTGGGTGCGCCCAGCAGATATTCGGCTGCTCGCGTGAGCGCCGTATTGTCAGTCAACAGATTGAGGCCGTGAAGCATCCCGGCATCATCAAGTCGCGAAAGGTGTTCCCGAGTGGGGTCGCCGGTCGACCGGAGCAGGGCCCGCATGGACTGCATCGCGGACGAATCGAGTTGGCTGAGTCCTTTCCCGCTGGTTTGTGCGCTCCAGTCGACCCCGCTCCGCTCATCACTCAGCCGAGCGACGTCCGCCGGGCGCATGGGTAGGCAACTGTCGTTCCATCGCTGGGTGAAGATCCCCTTGCCAGTGGAGTAGACGTCCAGCCCCTCGGGCACCTCTATGACGAGCAATCGAGCGCCAGCCCAGGTCAGCTCGTGGGCACTGACGGTCAGGGCTGGTTGGGTCAGTCCATGGATACGTGATCTGACGACCTGCCCATCAAGCGTCGTTCCCACGAAGACATCCGGACCGGTGCCGACGTCTGAGACCCCGAGCACCACGGTTCCACCAGCAGCGTTAGCGAAGCACACAGCAGCTTCCGCGAGGTCCTGAAACGTCTCCCTGGCTGACTGCTTCTCGGTCTTGAAGTCAAGCCATTGGGTTTCCGACTTCGACGCCGAGGTCTGCCGCCGCTCGATCGAGCGGAGCACACTCTCCAAGTCAGTCACTTTGAGCCTCCTTTGAGGTTCTCGCAACTTTGTCATCTACCTCAAAGGGCTGTCAAACCACGTTCGGTGCACGGACGCCAGTTGCCAACCGGATCTGACTTCTCGGCGACATGCGACCTGAGCCACCGGGCACCTGAGGCCCGAACGCTCGGCCCGGAGCAGGATCAGTCGACGGCAGTCTCCGCCGGCGGCAGCTTCAGCAGACCGGCCACCTCGTCCCACAGCTGGCCGAAGGCCACGGCCGCCGGGGACCTGCCCGCGAACACGATCAGCGGCTCCCGGCGTACGGTCATCTGCTCCACCGCGCTGGCCGACGGGATCGCGATCGAGCTGACCAGTGGATTCTCCTTCGGCAGCTCGCTGAGGATCTGGGTGTGGAGCTTGCGGCGCCGATCGAGCATGGAGAAGTAGCCGCGCAGCTTCGGCTTGCGGCCCTTGAGCTCGTGGGTGAACGTGGCCAGCTGCTCGAAGGTCCGCACCGACAGCACGGTCGGGATCAGCGGCACGAGCACCACGTCGGAGGCGCGCAGCACGTTCTCCGACACCAGCGACAGACTCGGCGGGGTGTCCAGGATGACCACGTCGAACTCCGAGGCCAGCGGCGACAGCAACCGGCGCAGTGTCCGCTGCGGGTTCGGCCGGTCGTTGAGATCGATGTCCATGTGCCGGTAGGTGAAATCGGCCGGCAACAGATCGAGATGGGCGAAGTCGGTCGCCTTGATCGCGTCCAGCATCGGACGCGAACCCCGGACCAGCTTGGGGCTGCCGCCCTTGACCCGCGGCTTCACCCGGAACAGGTAGGTCGCGGCGCCCTGGGGATCCAGATCCCACAGCAGGGTCCGCCGGCCCTGCCGCGCCGAGAGGTAGGCGAGGTTCACCGCGGCGGTGGTCTTGCCCACCCCACCCTTGAGGTTGTAGCTCGCGATCACCTTCACGACGGCACCTCCGTGGCCGAGCGGGTCACGCCGTCACCAGTCGGTCGACGTGCTCGGACGCCTTGCGTCCGAGGTAATTCTCATGGTGCGCGGTCAGCGTGTCCCGGGCGGCCCGCTGCCGGGCCTCGAACTTCCCGGACAGCTCCCCCATGGCCAGGATCGCGTTCGCGTCGACCCGGCCCGCGTCCACCATCTCCTGGGCGAACTGACGCAGGGCCGCGGCCTGCACCTCACCGTCCTGGAACTCGCCGAGCAGGTCCTGCAGCTCCTTGAAGTCGGCCAGCACGTTCCGGTAGGCGGTCTTGTCGCAGAGCGGCTTGAACACCTCCATCAGATAGCGCATCTCCTTGCAGGCCTTGCGCAGGTCGTGCACGAGCTCGGACTCGGACTCGGCGGTGATCTTCGCGGCCCGCTTCTGGCACTTGCGGAACACCGAGTGCAGCCGCTCGACCGCCAACGCCGACGCCGTCACGTCGGCGTGCGACGGGTGGGCGATCACCTCGGCGAGAGCGGCCCGCCAGGTACTGACCAGAGCGGTGTACCGGGTGGACCGCAGGCCACGACCCAGCTCCTTCGCTGCCTCGGTCCGTCGCTCCAGCACATAGGCCCCGAAGGACGCCAGGTCGTCGGGATGCGTCACCGTCGCGGCCAGCGAATCCAGCTCGAGCAGATAGACGTCGAGATCCCGGGTCGGCGTGGTGATGTCCCCCAGCCACCGGAACTCCGGGATCATCCGCTCGGCGAGCCCGGGTGGCAGCACGTCGCCCAGCATCTTGAGCACCGACCGCGTACGCCGCACCGCGACCCGGAAGTCGTGCAGGTACTCGGTGTCGATGTCCGCGGCGATGCCGTCGACGGTGGCGTCCATCTCGGCGAGGTAGCCGAGCAGCGCGTCAGCCACAGCGAAGTCCGCAGCCTGGTCGGGGCGCATGCCGAACCGCTGGGTGACCGCCGGCCGGAGCGCCGGCAGGCCGCGTACGGTCTCGAACCAGGACCGATCACTTTCCACCAACGGGGCGTTCTTGGTCAGTGCCTTGCGGACCCGCACAGACTCCGAACGATAGCCGCGCAGCATCTCGATACCCACCCGAGCCGGCAGCTCGGCCGACGTCGGCTTGGTCAGCGCCCCCGTGGTCCAGTGCACCCGGACGACCGTCTTGCCGTCGTGGTTGCGGATCGCGTACGTGATGGTCTCGGTCTGCGTGGTCGCGTACGGGATCAGCGCTCGGATCCAGGCGGCCGGGGCGACCAGGGCGGTCACCCCGCCGGCAGGCAGCTCCGACGCCAGTCGCGGCCACGAGCCGGTCATCGGTTGCTCGGTCTGACGACCGTCGGTCACGGCGATCATCCGACGCCGACGGGGCAGGTGGGCGAGCTCGATGCCGGCCTTCTTCAGGCGCCCGTCGACCGTGTCCAGGTGGGTCATCACCTCGACCCGGGTCGACTCCACCGCCACGGTGAAGGCGGGCGCGAGGGCCTCGACCAACAGGGACTCGGCGTCGACCGGAGCCATCGTCCCGGCACCACTGCCGGTCCGGGGGCGGGCACCCTCGCTCGCGGGGAGCGTGAGAACGGGCGGTTCGAAGATCACGTTCAGCGGCATGGTGCGACGGAACGTACCAGCCGGAAATGAACAATTCGCCGTTTCGACACCTGCTCGTCACCCAACCGTTGTGCTCGTGCCGAGATCACGGACGGAGATCATCCGTGGGCTCGAGGACGAGCTTGCGCAGTGATCCGATCCCACCCTGGCGGAACAGCTGGAAGGTCCATACGGCCAACACCACCGGGAAGGCGGCCAGGAGCACGGAACGACGGGCGTGGCCGGGGACGATCTCGGCGATGACCTCGGCTCGGGGTCGACCATCGACGTCGGCGGGCAGCCACTCGGTCAGCAACCGGCTGACGATGGCGGTGATCTCGAAAGGGCCGGCCACGCTCGCCAGCATCAGACCCGACGTCGTGATCACCAACGCCCAGGGCCAGGCCAGCAGGATCGACTGGTCATCGACGATGTCAGCGGCCGATCTGATCGACTCGGCCAGGAAGCCGAACGCCAGCAGCACCAGCAGGCAGGCGACCTGGGCCGTCAGCAGGTCCTCGATCACCGAGTGCTCCAGCGCGTCCCCACCGCGCGTCGGAAGTCCGACGGCCAGGGCCAGCAGACCGGCGACCAGGGTGACCAGGGTGGCATCGGAGGTGAAGGAGCTCACCCGACCGAACGACTCGGACGCGACGTCGACCACCTTGTCCGACATCAGGGCCGGACGCTGCCGGTAGATGATCATGATCACGGCGCCGGAGATGACGATGCTGAGCAGCCAGGTGACCACCGCCGTGCAGACCACCGCCAGCGCGAGCGAGCCGACCAGGGGGACCAGCAGATCGTCGGCGTCGTCGCCCATCCGGATGACGACCAGCGGCACGACGCCGAGAGCCAGGACGCCGAGCAGGCGCAGGATCAGTGGTGCACCGAACCGACCGAGCCCGACCGGGTCGAAGTCCGGGTCGTGACGCCGGATGGCCGCCAGCTCGACGGCCAGGACGGCCTTGGCTCGCGTCAGAGGGCGCCACCCGACCACCACAGGCCCCGTTCCGTCGATGACGGCTCAGCTCGGACCGCCGTGCCGGATGACGGGATCGGTGGCCTCGGCCCACAACGCGGCGTCGGCCAGCTCCTGCTGATTCCTCCGGTAGGCGGCGTAGACCACCCCTCCGGCCAGTGCCCCCAGGGCCAGCACCCACGTCCACTTCACGACTGAAGACTAACGCGCCCGGTTCTCGTGATCCCCGCCCGCCGGCGAGCAGCCACTACCGTTCACCTATGACGGGAGGGTCCCGATCGCGATCAGACACCGTACGCCGCCGGGTCCGTGGCACCGGTGGGGTGATCTGCGTGCTGCTGCTGGTCGCCGGTTGTGGTCGCCCAATCGACGTGGAGGGCACGGCGGCCGGCTCGTCGGTCAGCCCGTCGGGCACTGCGCCCGCGAGTGCGGAACCGTCGATGGCCGAGGATGCCGCGTTCACGTTCGACGACATCGCCAGCTACCAGGGCGATGCCGAGATCGAGATCACCGGGGCCGGAGCCCGGATGATCACCGCCGGGATGACCGGAGCCGAGTCGACCCAGGGCCAGATGGTCGTGGTCTCGGTCTTGATCCGCAATCTGTCAGCCGAGGAGCTCGACGCGACGACCGTGCTGGTCACCGCCGCGTCCGGTCCGGATGACATCGAGGCACCCCTGATCGCCGATCCCGCGGGGGATCTGAGCCACGGCTTCCTCGGGGTCATCACACCGGGGGCGGAGGACACGGCCGACTACGGCTTCGCGATCCCGTTCACCGCCTTGAACCAGGTCCGGGTGACCGTCGACCTGGGGGACGGGGTTCACGAACCGGTCAGCTTCGCCGATGCGGTGGTACGAGACCAGTAGACACCCGCACCTCACGCCGGCCGGAGCTCGATGACGGTGCCGACGCTGTCCGGCTCCAACAGCAGTCCCTCCCGGTGCGCGAGGGCGGCCGCCTCACCGCGGGCTCCGACGCCGAGCTTCGCGAGGATGTTCGACACGTGCACGCTGGCGGTCTTGGTGCTGATGAACAGCTCGGTCCCGATCTCACCGTTGGTTCGACCGGCGGCCACCAGCCGCAGCACCTCCCGCTCGCGAGCGGTCAAGGCGGCGAGCACCCCCTGGGTGGCGGGCTCCGACGCCCTGAGACCGGCCCTCGCGGCCAGCGCGGCCAGCCGTGACCCCAGCAGCCTCGCGCCGAGCCGGTCGGCCGTCTCCGTGGCGGCGGAGAGCACGTCCCGGGCCTCACCGCGCTCCCGCCGCGCCACGAGGTGCTGGGCGAGCCGCAGCCCCGCGTACGGATGCAGGTAGCAGGGCACCTCCGGCGCGGTGGTCGCCCGCCAGGCGGTGCGCCAGGCGTCGAGCGAGTCCACCAGCTCGGCCTCGATCAGCGGTCCCCAGATCTCCCGGGCGTGCACGGTGTCGACGTCCTCGTACGCCGACCTCACCCGCGACGACCGTCCGCCGTCGTCGATCCGGTCAGCTGCCCGAGCGGCGGCCGCGGCCACCCACAGCAACGGGTAGCGGTGGGCGACGTGGTAGCTGTCCCAGTGCTCGAAGGCGACGTCCAGGTCGGCCCAGGCTCGATCGATGTCCCCCGCCGCCAGGGCCAGCTCGACGTCGAGCCGGATCACCTGGCTGGAGTACTGCGGGGC
This sequence comes from Microlunatus sp., assembly GCA_036524985.1. Taxonomy (GTDB): domain Bacteria; phylum Actinomycetota; class Actinomycetes; order Propionibacteriales; family Propionibacteriaceae; genus Microlunatus. The sequence continues at coordinate 8,742 of DATDBH010000123.1, forward strand.
CACCTGCGGTCCGGTGATCAGCCCGCGGAACTCGGTGAGGATGGCCTCGGCCTCGTCCAGCCGGCCGGTCCACAACCGCAGCCAGCACTGGAGCAGCCGCAGATGGACGAGGTGGTGAGCAGGCGGATCGAGTTCCAGCGACCGCTCGACGAGCTGGCTCGCGCGGTCCCACTCCCCCAACGCGAGCAGGGGCTCGGCGGCATTGCCCGCGAGCATGGCTCCCGTCGATCGCTCCAGCCCGAGACCGGCGGCGACCTCCACCCCGGCCAGCGCCTGCTCCACCGCCTCCGCGTAGCGGCCCGCCAGGCACAACGCGTCGGAGTAGTTGATCCAGAACCGCAGCATCGCCCCGCGCGATCCCTGGCCGAGCTCGCCGGCCCGGACCAGCTCCACCAGTCCCTCGTCCTCGCGACCACCGATGACCAGACAGACGCCGAGGGTGTTCCGGGCATGCGACTCGGTCACCGGAGAGTCCGCAGCGACGGCCGCCACCACGGCCTCCCGGGCCACGACTGTGGCGTCGACGCCGGACAGCGTGGAGACCATCGCCAGCTGGTTCAGCACCTTGGCCCGGAACTTCGGCTCCGCGTCGGCGGGCAGCAGGTCGGCGGCGGTCCGGAGCGCTTCGACGGACCCCGGGCGCATCAGGCTCGCCAGCCGTTGGCCACGCTCGGTCCAGCGGTGGATCACGTCGGCGACGGGGGCGTCGTCCGGTGTCTCGATCAGCGCCTGCTTGATCAGGGCGAGGGAGCGCTCGATCTCACCCGCGTCCCGAGCGGTGGCCGCGGCCCGATCCACCAGGGACACGTGCGATCCCGCCACCAGCTCGGGATCGGCCACCCGGTCCCACAGCTCGAGGGCACGCTCGTACATCTTGAGCGCCTCGAAGTGCGCCGACGACGCCGCCGCCGCCGTCAAGGACCAGCGGAACGCCTTGTCCACGTCGTGCGCGGCCGACCAGTGGTGGGCGATCTCGACCGAGGCGGTGCCGGGCGCGAGCTCCGGCCGGTCCTCCAGCAGGGCGGCGATGCGGGCGTGCAGCCGCGTGTGGCGGCCGGGCAGCATGTCCTCGTGCACGACCTCCCGCAGCAGGGCGTGCCGGAACACGTACCCGTCCTCGTCGACGATCAGCACGCCCGCATCGACGGCCTCCCGCAGATCGAGGTCCAGCTCCGCCGAGGTCCGGTCGCTGACCACCTCCAGCAGAGTGTGCTCCACCCGGGGTCCGGCCACGGCGGCCACCTGCAGCGTCTCCTGCGTCCGGTCCGACAGCCGCTGGACTCGCACGTTCAAGGCGTCCCGCAGCGTGTCCGGCATGTCCACGCAGCCGCGCGAGGCCGAGGTGGCCAGCTCGGTGACGAAGTAGGGCAGTCCCTCGCTGCGACGGTGCACGAGGTCGACCGCCACTCCGCTCGGGGTCCGGCCCAGCAGCCGGGTGAGCAGCTCGGCCACCTCGGCTCGGCTGAGACCACCGACCTCCAGTCGGGTCACCCCGGCCAGCCGACCCACCTCCGCCAGGAACGGACGCAGGGGATGCCGTCTGTCCAGCTCGTCGGTGCGATAGGTGGCGATCACGAGCACCGGCGCTTCGGTCAGCGCGCCGGTCAGGAAGCGGAGCAGGTGCCGGGTCGACTCGTCCGCCCAGTGCAGATCCTCGATCACCACGACCAGCGGACCCGTCCGGGCCGCGGACTCCCAGAGCCGGGCCACCGCCTCGAACAGCTGCAAGCGGATGGCGTCCGGCTCGCTGGGCGGTGCGATCAGGTCTGGAAGCAGAGCGCCCAGGCCGACCCGGCTCGCCCCGGCCCACTCCAGCACGTCGTCGCGACCGTGCCGGGCGATCAGCTCCCGGAGGGCGCCGACGATCGGTGCGTACGGCAGACCGTCGCCACCCAAGGGCACACACTGTCCACGGATGACCTGCGCGCCCCGATCGGCTGCAGTCGTCGCGAGGTCATGGACGAACGCATCGACGACCGTCGTCTTGCCCGACCCAGCATCGCCCCCGATCAGCGCGAGCCGGCTCCCCTCGACCAGCACGCCGTCCAGCAGCTCGCGCAGTTCGGCCAGCTCGGCGGTCCGACCGACCAGCCCCACGGCGGCCGCGGAACCGCCGGTCGACCTCGACCCCGCCGGTGCCGGCACCGGCGCGGTGACCCGGGGAGGCAGGTGTCGAACCACGTCGCTCATCGTGCCACCGACCTCCGACACCACCGAGCCCCTGTCGTCGGCGGACGGCACACCGCTCACTGCCGCCGCTCAGCAGGGAGAGTCGCCGGCGGCGGCGGTGGCGGTGGCGGTGGGTCGGCGCCCGCCGAAGGGCCGACCGGCGTGGGTCTCGTTCGGGGCGACATCTCGACGCGCGGCGCGGTGCGGCCGGGAGAGCGTCAACCGCTCCCACCAGCGGGGCCGGCGCTCGTGTCCTCGCCGCGCGTGACGAGCGAGTCGCTCCTGCGCCGCCTCGTGCCGCAGCTCCGCGTGGTGTTGCTCGATCCACAGGCTGATCGCGTAGTCGTTGCTCATGATGGGCACCTCCGTAGATGATCCGACTCCTCTACGGTCGCGCTGAGGCGGTGCTCCCGGCATCGTGCAGATGCCTCATCTTCGAGTGTGCGACGGGGCTGAGGTAGCTGAGGTAGCTCAGACCGGCGTCCAGGCCGAGGAACGATCGGCACTGGCCTCGACGGCGGCCAGCACCCGCTGGACCTGCAACCCGTCGTCGAAGCTCGGGGTCGGCTGACGTTTCTCGGCCAGAGCGGTGACCAGGTCGACGACCTGGTGGGTGAACCCGTGCTCATAGCCGAGTCCGTGACCGGGCGGCCACCAGGCGGCCACGTACGGGTGCTCGGGCTCGGTGACCAGGATCCGGCGGAAGCCCTGTTCGGCCACCGGGTCGCGGCCGTCGAAGAAGTGCACGACGTTGTTGTCCTCGAAGTCGAAGGCCACCGAGCCGTCGGTGCCGTTGATCTCCACCCGGAACGCGTTCTTGTGACCGAGGGCGAACCGGGACGCCTCGAACGAGCCCACCGCCCCGCCGTCGAAGCGGGCCGTGAACAGCGCGGCGTCGTCGACGGTCACCTCGCCTCGCGGAGCACCCTCGGAGGTGTCGCCGTGGCCGCCGAGACCCGACCGTTCGCCTGCCAGGGGTCGCGAGGTCACGAACGTCTCCAGCAGCGCCGAGACCCCCTCGATCGACTGGCCGGTCAGCCACTGGGTGGTGTCGATCAGGTGGGCCCCGATGTCGCCCAGGGCCCCGGAGCCGGACGTGCTCTTGTCCAGCCGCCAGGTCATCGGCGCGTCGGCATCGTGCAGCCAGTCCTGGAGGTACTGCCCGCGGACGTGCCGGACGGTCCCGATCCGCCCCTCGTCGATCAGCTGCTTCGCGTACGCCAGCGCAGGCGTCCGTCGGTAGGTGAAGCCGCACATCGCGAAGACGCCCCGGGCAGCCGCCCGCCGCGCCACGGCCGCCATCTCCTCGGCCTCCTCGACGGTGTTGGCCAGCGGCTTCTCGCAGAGCACGTGCTTGCCCGACCGGAGCGCCGCGATCGCGATCTCGGCGTGCAGGTTGCCGGGTGTGCAGATGTCGACCAGGTCGATGTCGTCCCGCTCGATCAGCACCCGCCAGTCGGTCTCGGTCGTCGTGAACCCGAACTGGTCGGCCGCGGCAGACACCGCCTCGGCGTTCCGGCCGGCGACCGCAGTCAGCTCGATCCGGCCGGGCAGGTCGAAGAACCGGGGGGCGTTGCGCCACCCCTGGGAGTGGGCGGCCCCCATGAAGGCGTACCCGATCATCCCGACCCGCAGCGTCTGCTCGCTCATCACACCTCTCCCGATCCGGTCAGCGTCCCGGCTGGAGTCGACCCGTTCCTGCCCAGATCGCTCCTGCCCAGGCCGACGACTTCCAGCACCGAGGTCCACCCTGCCAGAACGCCGCGGACCCGCGGATCCCGTTCGGTTGCCAGCGCCTGGTCGTAGGCGTCCTGGACCACCGTGGCCACCTCGACCCGTTGCCCGGTCTCCGCCGAGCGGACGGCCGCCTCGACCATCGCCACGCTGAGCACGTTGGTGTGCACCTCGCCGTTCGGGATCAGGTCCTCACCCACCGCGCGGGCACGCAGGGTCGCGACGAACTCGGCCAGCGAGCCGGCGATCTGCTCCGGAACGTCGGGCAGCTCGGCCGGCAGCTTTACGCCCTCGTCGGTCTCCGCCAACGGTGCGTGATCGCCGTCCCAGGTCGCGGTCCCCCGTGCGGTGCCGAACCGCCAGGCACCGTTCCAGGACGTCTCCTTCCCGGGGGCGCACCAGCTGCCGTCGAAGGTGAAGGTCACCCCGTCACCGAACTCGAAGATCACCGCCGCCGCCGCGTCGCCGGCGTACCAGCTCCAGGACGGGTTGTAGGAGCGGCAGAACACCGAGGTGGGCTCGGCGCCGATCAGCAGCCGGGCCAGGTCGAACTGGTGGATCGCCATGTCGACCAGCAGCGGGTACGCCATCTCCTCCCGGAAGCCGCCGAAGTGCGGTGCCTTGAAGAACTGGCAGGACGCCGCCGCCACCGGGCCGAGCTCGGCCAGCTGGGTGCGCAGGGTGGCGACCGCCCGCCAGTAGCGGCGCGATTGCGACACCATCAGCAGCTGACCGGAGAGCTCCGCGGCGGCCACCATGGACAGGCACTCCGGCACCGACTCGGCCAGCGGCTTCTCGCAGAGCACCGGCAGACCGGCCGCGAGCGCGGCCGTGTTGACCGGATGGTGGGCCCGCGGCACGGTCACGTTGACCACCGCGTCCACCTCGATCCCGGCGGCCAGCAGCTCGGCCACCGATCTCGCCACCGGGACAGCAGCGAACCCGTGCCCGGCCGCCGCGGCGGTCGCGGTCGCGGTGGACAGGTCCACCAGCCCGACCAGCTCGACGTCGGGATTCGCGGCGATGGTGGCGAGCCAGGCCCGCCCCATCCCACCGGCGCCGACCTGCACGACCTTCAAGGGCGCGCCACTCATCCGGCTCACTTGTCCGCTGGGCCGTCGGTGCTGTGGTCCTCGATCGGGCCGGTGTAGCCGTGGCCGTTGAAGAAGTCGTCGGTGTTGTAGCGCAGCAGGGTCGGGACCGCCCGCTCCGGCCGGTCGCTGCGGGCCCACTGCACACCGTTGGCGATCACCGTGCGCACGTGCTCGTGGTGGTAGACGGGGTAATCCTGGTCGCCGGGGGAGAAGAAGAAGATCTTGCCGTGACCGCGGCGGAAGGTGCACCCGGAGCGGAACACCTCGCCGCCGGTGAAGGAGGAGATGAAGATCAGCTCGTCGGGGGCGGGGATGTCGAAGAACTCCCCGTACATCTCCTGGGCGTCGATGATGATCGGGTTCGGCACGCCCTGGGCGATCGGATGGGTCGGGTTGACCGTCCACACCAGCTCGCGATCCTGCTCGCTGCGCCACCGCAGGGTGCAGGTCGTTCCCATCAGCTTGCCGAAGATCTTCGACCAGTGCCCCGAGTGCAGCACCAGCAGACCCATGCCGGACAGCACGTGCTGGTGCACCCGCTCGACCACGTCGTCGGCCACCTCGCCGTGCGCGGCGTGACCCCACCAGACCAGCACGTCGGTGGCGGCCAGGACCTCTTCGGTCAGCCCGTGCTCGGGCTCGTCCAGGGTGGTGGTCGAGACGCTCGCTGCGTCGCCCAGGTTCTCGGCGATCCCGTCGGCGATGGCGCCGTGCATGCCGTCCGGGTAGATGTCGCGGACGTGCTGCTCGACCTGTTCGTGGCGGTTCTCGCCCCAGACGAGGACGCGCAGGGTCGAGGTATCTGTGCTGGTCATGAACGATCCTTCGGTTCGGTGGGTGGATCTTCGGAACGCCGGCCTACTTGACGGCTCCGCCGGTGGCCCCGGCGGCAATGTACTTCTGGGCGATGACGAGCAGGACGATGGCCGGGATCGCCGACAGGGTCGCCGTGGCCATCACCGGCCCCCAGTTCTGCACCTGCGCCCCCAGGTAGGTGAAGATGCCGAGGGTGACCGGCCGGACGTCGCCCTTCGTGGTCAGGGTCAGGGCGAAGATGAAGTCGCTCCAGGCGAACAGGAACGTGAACAGACCGGCGGTGATCAACGAGTTGCGGGCGATCGGCACCACGATGGAGATGAACGACCGGAACAGTCCCGCCCCGTCCACCCGGGCGGCCTCGACGATCGAGGGCGGCACGCCGAGCATGAACGAGCGCATGATCAAGATCGCGAAGGGGACGGCGGCGGTGGAGTTGGCGAAGATCAGGCCGGGGATCGAATTCAGCAGGCCGACGCTCTCGTACATGGCGTAGAGACCGTTGGCGATCACGATGCCGGGGATCATCTGGGTGATCAGGATGAGCAGCAGCGCCACCCCGACCCAGCCGAACCTGAACTGGGCCAGGGCGTACGCGCAGGGGGTGGCCACCAGCAGCGTGATGATCACCGTGCCGGAGGCGATCAGCAGGCTGGTGATCAGGTTGCGGCCCTGATCCCGGATCGCCACCTCGTAGCCGGCCAGGCTCGGGTCGGTGGGGATCAGGCTGGCGTTCAAGGTGTTGCCCGATGCCTGGAAGGACGCGTTGACCATCCAGTAGATCGGGAACAGCATGATCACCAGCAGGACGATGGCGATGGCGGTCCGGACGTACCCGCGCTTGGTTTCCTTGGTCATGGTCGGCTCCTCACTCGTCGATCTGGCGGCGGGTGGACCGCAGGTAGATGACCGCGAACACCAGCGACAGCACGATCAAGATGTTGCTCAGCGCCGCGCCCTCGCCGAACTTGAACTCGACGAACGAGCGTTGGTACGACTGCAGCGCGATGGTCTGGGTGGCGTTCGCCGGACCGCCCCCGGTCAGGCCGAGGATGATGTCCAGCACCTTGAGGGTGTAGATGATGCCGAGCATCAGCACCACCCCGACCACGGCCCGCAGGTTCGGCCAGGTGATGTGCCAGAACGCCCGCCAGCCGGTGGCGCCGTCCAGGGCCCCGGCCTCGTACAGCTCCTCGGGGATGTCCTGGAGCCCGCTGTAGAGAAGGGTCAGGTTGAACGGGATGCCGATCCAGACGTTGACCATGATCACCGCGATCAGCGCGTACTCCGGCGAGCTCAACCACGGGATCGGTGTGTCGATGAGTCCGATCGTCTGCAGGAACACGTTCAGGATGCCGGTGTCCTGGTCCAGGATGGACTTCCAGGTGGCGCTGGCCACGATCAACGGGATCAGCCAGGGCAGCAGGAACAGCGCCCGCAGCACTCCGCTGAGCGGGAAGTTCTTGTGGAAGAACAGCGCCAGCAGCATGCCGATGACGAACTGGAAGGCGATGGAGGCGATCGTGAAGATCGCCGTGTTGGCCAGGGCCTTGCTGAAGATCGGGTCGGTGACCACGCTGGCGTAGTTCTCGAGTCCGACGAAGGGCGCCTTGCCGGTGAAGAAGGTCTTCAGGCTGTAGTCCTGGAAGGACATGGTCAGGTTCTTGATCACCGGGTAGCCGAACAGAGCGACCATCAGCAGGGCCGCGGGGACCACGAACGCGATCTTGGCCAGGCGCTCGCTGCGCCGACCGCGCCGACGGTGCGGTGGCACGGGCGGGGTGGGCGGTGCTGACGCGGCGATCGTCGGGGCGTCGGTGCTCGACAACGGGGGCGTCCTTCCTCAGGAGTTTTGGTCCCGAGTTGTCAGCCTCCGTGGTCGTCGGGGCGACCACAGAAGCTGACAGCTCGGGTGGGTCGGACCTACTGGGCGCCGGCCTTGGCCATCGCGTCGGCGGGCGCGGACTGCCCGGTCAGGGTCAGCTGGACACCGGAGTAGATGATCTTGGCGGTGTCCGGCCACTTGTCGCCCAGCTTGCCGGTCCGGGAGCGGGCGGTGGCGACCTGGGTGGCGAAGGCGGCCATCTCGGGCACCTCGGCCGCGTAGGTCTTGGCCAGCTCGAGGTTGGTTGGGATGACCGAGCGATCCTTGGCGAACTGCATCGCCACGTCATCGCTGTTGAGGCACTTGACGAACTCGGCGGCCTTGGCCTGCTTGGCGTCGTCACCGGTGACCGGGACGGTCCAGGCCTCGCCACCCAGCGGGGCGACCGACGCCTGACCCTCCTTGTTCACCGGGAAGGTGGCCGTGCCCCAGTTGAGGCTCTTCTCCTCGGACAGGCTCGGGATGTTCCACGGCCCGTTCAACATCATCGCGGCCCGCCCGGCCTTGAACTGGTCGGCCACGTCGCCCTGGCTCCAGGTGACCACGCTCTTGGACGCCGACCCGTCGTCGACCAGGTCCTTCCACAGCTGCAGCGCCTCGGCGACCTCAGGGCTCGTCAACGCGGTCTCGTCCCCGCCGTTGGTCCACATGGCCGGCAGGAACTGCCAGGCACCCTCGTAGTCGGCGGTGCCGTCGAAGGCGAAGCCGTACTGCTTGCCCGAGGTCAGCTTCTTGGCGGTGTCCTTGAGCTCGGCCCAGGTCTTGGGCGGCTCGACGCCGGCCTTGGCCAGGATGTCCTTGTTGTAGAAGATCGCGATCGTGTTGGTGACCGGCTGGGCCCCGTAGAGCTCACCCTCGTAGGTGGCGGCCTGGACGACCCCCTCCTGGATGCCGTCTCCGGTGATGCCGTACGCGCCCAACGGGGCCAGGGCTCCGGTGGCGGCGATCTGCTGGATGTCGGGGTTGTCGAGCATCAAGACGTCGGGCAGTGTCTTGGACGACGCCTGCTGGAGCACCTTGGCGATCAGCGTGTCGCCTGGAACGGTCTCCCGGTTGATGGTGATGCCCAGCTGCTCGGCGCAGGTGTCCAGCCCTTTCTGCACGAGCTGCTTGTCGGGATCGTTGTTGTAGTAGTCGAGGATCGACAGGCTGGTGACCTGCTCGGTCGCACCGGGATCCGTGCCCGAGTCGGATCCGCCACCGCCGCACGCGGTGAGAGTCAGCGGCAGCGCGGCCGCCAGGGCGATGCCGGCGGCGATCTTCTTGGGAATCATCGCGCGATCAGCTCCTTTGCTGAGATGGTCGGCCCCCGGCTCGGCATCAAAGCGGTTAACCGATGCCTGACGAGGGAGGACGACGTCTTGTGGATGGGGAGGTAAAGCGATTAACTACCGCTTGGTGCAGGATTCTGTAACCTCCGTGCACCACCTGTCAAGGCCTCGGTGGACTCACCCGTCGATCGATGGCGAGAATTCACCCGACAGCCGGAGGGCCGAGGGCCCGAGAAGGAGGGGCGATGCCCACGATGCGCGATGTCGCCGACCACGCCGGCGTCTCGATCGCCACGGTCTCCTTCGTGGTGAACAACACCAAGCCGGTCACTCAAGCGACGCGGAGCCGGATCGAGGCGTCCATGCTGGCGCTCGGCTATCGACCCAACGCCGTCGCCCGGGCCCTGGCGAGTCGGCGGACGCGGATCCTGGCGCTCGCCTACCCGATGCTGGACCACCGGTTGGGCGGATCCGGGATGGAGTTCATGATCGCCGCGGCGCGTACGGCGAGCGCGTACGGCTACCACCTGATGATGTGGCCCGGGTCGAACGACGGCCGCGAGCTGACCGAGCTGGTGGGTCAGCAGCTGGTCGACGGCGTGATCTTGATGGAGGTCCAGCTGGACGATCCCCGGGTGTCGGCGCTGCAGGCCACCGCGACGCCGTACGCGCTGATCGGACGGACCGCCGACCCCTCGGACAGCCTGCACGTCGACATCGACTTCGAGCAGTCCACCAGCGAGGCCGTGCAGCACCTCTACGACCTCGGGCACCGCCACATCGTGTTCGTCACCGGCACCCAGGACCGGGAGAGCTACTACAACTACGGGCCGTACGTGCGCACCGAGCGGGCCTTCCGCGACGTGACCGAACGTCTCGGGGTCGCGCCGGTGGTCGTCGAGTCCGGCCAGGACACCACCGCCGGTCGTGATCTCGCCCATCGGCTGTTCACCGAGTGCCCCGACACCACGGCCGTGCTGGTGCTGAACGAGTTCGCCGCCATCGGTCTGCTGACCGGGCTGATCCACCGCGGCGTCCGGGTGCCCGATGACGTGTCGATCATGTCGATGCTGACCTCGGACGAGATGGCCACCTACACCCAGCCCTCGCTGACCATCATGCGCTCACCCGGCACGGGTCTGGGCGAGCTGGCCGTCGACCAGCTCGTGCAGCAGATGACCAAGGGCACCCGTCCCGCTCCGGTCCTGCTGCCGTCGATCCTGGTTCCCGGGGAGTCGACCGCGGCCCCGCCGGCCACCCCGTACGGGCGCCGCTGACTCAGGGCAGGACGAGCCGGACCACCGCTCGACCAGCCGCCGTCGGGGACTCCCGGTGTCGAGCGGTGACCGTGAAACCCGCACCCTCGAACAGCCGGACCGTGCCGTGCCACAGCGCCGCGCCCGGCCGCTTCTGGCCCTCGGTGTCCACCGGATACCCCTCCAGGACAGCGATCTCCTGGCCGGCGGCCCAGTCCACGACGGCCGCCAGCAGTGCGGTCGCGACGCCCCGACGACGGGCCCTGGTCGCGATCACGAAGCAGACGACGGACCTCAGCGGTCCCTCGACCACCGGCAGCTCCGAGGCCGTGGCCGCCAGCAGCCGGGTGTGATCCAGCCGCGGGAAGTGGCTCCGGGGACCGACGCTCACCCACCCCACCGGTCCGTGGTCGTCGAGGGCGATCTGGCCCGCCTTGTCCCCGTTCCGATGGGCGGACCGAATGGCGCCGACGTGGACGTCCCGGCGACCAGCGGCGTCGGCGGCGTCGAACGCGTCGGGGGTCATCCGCAGGAACGCGCACTGGCAGTTGCGAGGATCACCGCGGGTGAAGAGCTCATCCAACGCGGGGAGATGACCGGGGGTGACCGGCTCGATCCGGAGCCCCCCGAGTGCCATGGGGACAGCGTAAGCACGATGGGTTCCGGAGCATAGCCGAACCGACGCTCCGATCGACCTTCGCGGTGTCGTGCGGACTCACCGAAGTCGTCCAAACTGACTCCGCTCGGGTTCAAACCCAAGCGAAGTCGGGGATCTGTCAGCGCGAGTGGGTGGACGGCGCGACGGCACCGACGATGGTGCGGGAGATGGCCCGGTCGATCAGATCGAGGACGTCGGCCTCCGTCCGATGCGGTGCATCGTTCCACGCTGTCAGGCTGCGCAGTCGAGCCCGCCGCTGCGTCATCGGGTAGGAGCGTCCGGGCGGGTACGCGTCGTGTCCGAGCCGCTCGTGCATCGCCTCGCGCAGCTCGTCGGTCGCCCGCCACACGTCGGCCACTGTGGGCACCCGGTCCGGGTCGTCGGCCAGCCGGATCATGATCCCGACCAGACAACCGCCGGCCACCGGAGCGGCCGGCTCGCGCAGGGCGAACGACTCGGTCAGCGACGCCGCCCTGACGGTCCCGTCGGGCTGGCGGACGGTGAACCACGCCCCACCACCGCACCAACCGCCGGCAGCGACGATCGACCGCGTCTCCTCGAGCAGGTCCCGGACCCGGGTCAGCTGGCGCAGCCACTGGTCCCGGTCCGCCTGCGGGGCGTCCGGGCCGTAGTCGGGCGCCGACTGCTGCACCTGGGGCGACAGCAGCTCGCGGACGCGCAGCACGAGGGCGCGCCAGCCGGTCACCGGTGTCTGTCTGTCCGTGTCCTCCACCGCTGCGACCCCTTCCCTGACCATCTCTGATCCGAGCATGCGCCCCACCCGGCGCAGAGGGCAAGGCTTCCGCCCGATTCAGCGGTTCACGTCGTTGACACGAGGAGCACGACCTGGTCCATGGTTCGCGGCACGGCGGAGCGGGCGGTCCTCAGCCTGCTGGCGGTCTGATCCGACGGGCGATTCGTCGTCAGCTCGCCTGGTCGACGACCACCTCCGTACGCAGCCGCTCGCGGGACGCCACCAGGTCGATCCGCCGGTGCGAAGTCAGGTAGCGAGGACTGCGCAGGCTCGTTTCCCCAGTCCAGGAGCGGATTCCGGTGACGGCGTGCCGCAGCACCCGCACCCGACTCGACGGCGCGCTGGCCAGACCGAAATGCTCGATGACCTCCTTGACCGGCATCGCGCCGGCCGGGTGGATCAGATGATTTGCCTGGGCGACGGCCAGGCAGGCGCCTACGGCGATCGTGTCGGTGCGTCCCTTCCGCCGGTAGATCTCGGGATCGGCGGCCGCGGCATCGGTCAGGAGGCGCCGTGCAGCGGTGCGCACCTCGGTCCCGAAGACCCGTTCGACCACCGGGTCGGTGACCGCCAGCGCCTCCTCGACCCGCGTCCGAACGTCCTCAGGCACGTCGGAGAGCGCGGCCGGCTCGTCGACCAACGGCTCGGTGGTCAGCGCGTCGAGGGCTCCACGGCCACCGACCTCCTCTGCCAGCACCTCCCACGGCGTGGGCGGCGGAGGCTGCCAGGGGTCGTACCGCCGTCGCCACGACTCGGGTGTGCCGGCCGCCCCACTCGTCGCCAGCGCGTGGAGGAACCCGGATCGACAGCCCTCGACGACCGCTAACGAGGCGGCCGTGTCGGAGCCCCCCACGCCGCGGACGGCGTGGGCGTACGGGATGAACGCGCCGACCATCCCCGGCAGCAGGGCGAGATCGTCGGCGGAGCAGCGCACCTCGTCGAGCGCGTCGGTGCCGAAGGCACCGGCCAGACTCCGAGGGCTCAGTCGCAGCGGGTCGGCGTCGGGACCTGCGATCACGTGCAGTGCGTCGGCCAGCAACTCGACCTGGAACCAGCCGTGCAGCGCACGACGTCCGGCCGGGGTCATGGCGAACTCGTCGAGAACCGCCATCAGGGCACCCCGGCCCCTCGGCACCGAGGTCCGGCCGGTGAGTGCATCGACGGGTATGCCGTCGTGGTCGACGAGCTCGTCGAGGTGGCCATCCCGGTCACCGCGGACCGAACGGGGGATACCGAGGCTGTCAGGCCAGCCGCTGATCGAACGTGTGTGTGTTTCCATGGTCGGAGGTTAGGTGCTCACACCGACATTCCCCCGCGAACCTCTGCGTGGCCCGGACCTTCGCTACGACCTGGTGCTGCTGAGCCCTCGGGCCGGTCCGAGGATGCCGCGTCCCAGGACCCACGCCACCACGTACGAGCCGAGCAGCACGACCGACATCAGCACGGCGAACCGCAGCAGGAACGGGTTGCCGAGGGGGTCGGCGAGCCGTTGCAGAACGACCGCGACGAGGCTGAGCGGGTCGGTGACCACGTCCCAGGAGTTGAAGCGCGGGAACCGCCCGAGGTAGACCCCGACCGCACTGAGCACGAGCGAGCCCACGGCGACCGTCCAGCCGAGGGCACGTCCCGCGCGCGCCTCGACGAGGCGGTGCACGATGAGCAGCGACGCCAGCCCGAGGGCGAGACCGGTGCCGGCGAAGGTGCCGATGAGCGCGGCGTCGAACCACAGCGGCACCCCGCCCGCCCGGCCGAGGTGGATGAAGTCGGTGAGGATGTACGGCGCGTTGGGCAGGAACAGCAGCCAGACCGCACCGAGCACCCACAGAAGAGGGCGCGGTCCGCCACGACGGTGCACGACCGCCATCCCGAGCGAGAGCATGAAGGGCACCCACGCCAGGAACAGGTTCCAGCTGAGGAAGACGAAGGCGGGCTGACCGGCTCGATCCATCCGCACGGCGAGCAGGCCGGCGGCGGCCAGGGACATGGCGACCAGCGCGAAACTCACTCCGGCCAGCCAGGACACGGTCCGACGACTCACGGGGTCGGACCACATCCGTCGTACAGACATGCCAGAAGTCTGCCCGACCGGTCCCAGCGATGACGACCGTACGGTCAACGCGCCGGGTGGCCGGCACCGGGACGCCCGGCGGCAGGCCGGGGGCTCGCCGGCTCCCGGTCAGGGTCGGTCCTCGTCCGTGTCGTCCGCGTTGGCCTCGGCGACATCGCGTACGTAAGCGGCCCGGAGGTGGGCGATCGCGGCCAGGGCCTGCTCGGTGTCGTCGGCCGGGATCCCGCGCCGGTCGTGGGCCCAGCGGACGTAGGGCACCAGCAGGTCCGGCAACCCGAGCAAGCGATCGAGGTCGTGGTGGAGGGTGGTCGGCCAGAGGTAGCCGAGTCCCAGCTCGAGCCGTACGGCGCTGATCAGCTGGGGGTCCGCGAACGTGTCGCGGGCGAGGCCGTGAAGGGCCTCGACGAGCACGACACGATCCGCGCGGTCGGTGAGCACCACCCCGTCCGGTGCTGCGGCGAACTCGTCGACCACCTTCTCGACGTCTTCCGAAGTCCACTCCCGACGCACCCAGCCGCGGCCTCCGAGCGGGCACAGACGCAGCGCCCACTCCACCAGCGGGCGGGCCTGCGGCCAGCTGTCGGACTCGAACGGCGGCTCGGTGGTCCGCCCGACGGCGATCGCGTCGCTGAGCCAGATCCGCGCGTCGGCGGGGGCGAGATCCCAGGTCTCCATGCCCGTCTCTCCGCTCGCACTCAACGCCTCCTGCACGGCCGACAGCGGCGCCGGGACGACGAAGCCGTCCTTCAGTGCGCCGCCGGCGTTGAAGTCGATGAGGCCGATCACCGTCAGGTCGGACTCCCCCACCCGGAGCGAGACCACGAGGTCGGTCGAGTCGCGCAACGGGTCGGTGGTCTGACACGCGGCCACGACCTCGGCGGCGGCCAGCGGCCGCAGCCACTCCGGCACCGTGCCACGGTCCAGTGCCGCCTCCACCTCGTCGTGCAGGTCGGCATCCGGGAGGAGCCGGGCGACGGTCCAGGCGAGCACCTGCAGCCGGGCGTCCCCGGAGGCGAGGAACATCCGGACGAACTCGGCCGGCTGCGGTAGCTCACCCGTCGCGTCCTCGGCCGGCGTACGGACATCCGGGTCGAGGCCGGCGATCAGCGAGCTGGCCAGCATCACGATGTCGATCGGGTGGCCCACCTCCAGCGCCGCCTCGACCTCGTCCTCGAACTCCGGGGTGGCCTCGGCCACTGCCCGGGACTGCTCGTCGGCGGCCCGCTTGCGTGGATCTCCGCTGCGTCCTCGGCGGGACGAGCGCGTGCGTTTGGCCATGGGTGGTGAGCGTAGTGGCCCCTCGCCAGCGCCGAGTGCCCTGGAGCCGATGCGCAGTCAGAGCTGACGACCGCCGGCCGATTCCAGGATCCGTGTGCTCCAGGTTGTCGATTCCGGCACGCCAGGCGCGTAGAGGGGGTGTCACAATCACTTGCGAGGCGAGGAGCAAACCCATGAAGTACGTCCTGATGTACACAAGCCGCCCCGACCTGGACGCCGCGGTGCCGCCCGAGCGCCAACAGGCCGTCTACCAGGCCGTCTACGCCTGGTTCGGGGAGAACGAGGCGTCCTTCGCCGACGGTGGCGCCGAGCTGCTCGGTCCCGAGACCGCCACCACCGTCCGGTACGGCGAGAGCGGAGGTCGTGTCGTGGTGGACGGGCCGTTCTCGGAGGCCAAGGAGAACATCGGCGGGTTCAGCATCATCGACGTGCCGGACATCGACGCCGCGATCGCGTTGGTGAAGACCTGGCCCCTGCTGGAGCTCCCAGGCAACTCGGTCGAGATCCGACCGATGGTCGTGGACTACAGCAACATGCCGGGCTGACCCAGCCCGCGGTGGCTGACGAGGACGTCCCGGACGCGAGGCTCGCGCAGATCGTCCGGGACGAGGCGGGTCTGATCGTCTCCGCCCTGTATCGCCGGATCGGCGACTTCGACGTCGCCGAGGAATCGGTGCAGGAGGCGGTGGTGGCCGCCCTCCGGACCTGGCGGGTCGACGGGATCCCCGCCAACCCGGGTGGTTGGCTGGCCCTGGCGGCCCGGCGACGGGCGATCGACCGTCTGCGACGGTCCGTGCGCGAGGAGAAGACCGCCGGCGCGCTCGCGGTCGCCGACAGTCGAGCTCTGCTGCTGGCCCAGGAGGATGCCGATCCGGCGGCGGGGCTGCCGGGCGACGTCGGGGCCACCAGCGACGCGGCGGATGAGCGGATCCCCATGCTCTTCGGCTGTTGTCACCCGGCGTTGCGGGTGGAGGCCCGCCTCGCCTTGATGCTGCGGGCGGTGGTCGGGCTGACCACGCCCCAGATCGCCCGGGCCTTCCTGGTGCCGGAGGCGACCATGGCCCAGCGCCTGGTGCGCGCGAAGAAGAAGATCGGGGCCGCTGGCATCGCCTTCGAGATCCCCGTGGGAAACGAGCGGGCGAGCCGGCTCGACGAGGTGCTGACGGCGATCTACCTGACCTACAACGCCGGCTATCTGTCGAAGGCGAGCACCGCGTTGGCCGACGATGCGATCTGGCTCGCCGAGCTGGTCGCGCGGGCTCTGCCTGAGGAGCCCGAGGTCTGGGGACTGCTCGCGCTGCTCACCGGTCTGTCGGCGCGGGCCCGCGCGCGCTTCGACGGGGGAGGACGACTCGTCCTGCTGGCCGACCAGGACCGCGGCCAGTGGGACGCCATCGCCCTGGCGCGAGCGGAGGGGTATCTGCTGCGCTCGGCCGAGCTGAGGCGGCCGGGTCGGTTCCAGCTGCAGGCCGCCATCTCCGCCTGTCACGCCGACGCGGCACGGTGGGAGGACACCGACTGGCTGCAGATCCTCACCCTGTACGACCTGCTGCTCACCCACGACCCCTCGCCGGTGGTCCGGCTCAACCACGCCATCGCGCTCAACCACGTCTCCGGTCCCGCGGCCGCCTCGGCCGAGCTGGACGAGATTGCCGACCGACTCGGGGACTATCACCTGCTGCACGCCACGCGCGCGCAGCTGCTCGCCGAGCAGGGTGATGTCGAGGGGGCGCGGGCAGCGAATCTCCGGGCCCTGGAGCTGACCGACAACCCGGTCGAGCAGGACCTGCTGCGAGCCCGGATCGGTCAGTTCGAGGGCTGATCCCGGGCCGGGACCCCTGACGGAACAGCACGGCACGAACCTGTCCTGCGGCTCAGCTGCGTCCTCCCCCGCGCTTCCTCGACCGCACCACCCGCCTCGTCTCGGTGTCGAACACGCTGTCGCTGAGCGGAGGCAGGGGGTCGGCTCCTGCAGCCAGTTCCTCGGGGCGCAGGTCCATCGAGCGCGGGATCACGACCTCGGTCTCGGTCGCCCCCTCCTCGTCGAGCTGTTCCGGGCCGATGCCGTCCCCCTCGGGTGCGACCGCCTCGGGTTTCGGTGGCTTCAGGCCGTGGGCCTCACGCGCGGCCCGGACACCCTGGGAGATGCTGTGCCAGAGGTGGTCCTCACCGAGCGATGCCCGCATCCCGGTGTTCGCGAGCACCGTCCGGACGCGGAACCGCACCCGCACCAGATAGAGGTCGATCCCCCGGCTCTGCAACCGCTCCAGCAGCAGCGCGAGCATGTCGGCGCTGGTGATCTCCAACTGGTCGGTGCTCTCCAGGTCGAGGATCAGCGCCCGGGTGTCGGGATGGTTCTGGGCGATCTCCAGCACCCGCTCCTTCACCCGCGCCGCGTTCACCCAGAACAGCGACTCGTTGACGCGCAGCACCAGGACACCGGGGAGCGTGACCCGCTCCGGGTGGTTCTCCAGCGCCCCCCAGGCGGCCTTCTCACCGGGCACCTTGCCCAGCACGTCGACGGTGACCCGGCTCGAGCGGTAGACCAGACCGAGGATGGCCCAGCTGATCGCCACCAGCAGACCGATCAACGGCCCGGCCACCAGCACGCCGACGACGGCCACCAGGGCCGACAGGAAGTCGATGCGGCGGCCTGACCCGCGGTAGCGCCGCATGGCCGGCAGGTCGATCAGCCCCCAGACCGCGTGCACCACGATCGCGCTCAACACGGCTTTCGGCAGCAGGCTGAGGGTCGGCGCCAGGAACAGGATGGCCAGCACGGAGAGCACCGCCGCGGCCAGACCCGCGATCTGGCTGCGGCCACCGGACTTGTCGACCGCGGCGGTCTTCGACAGGCTGCCGGCCACGGCCAGCCCACCCACCAGGCCGGAGGCGATGTTGCTGGCGCCCGCGGCGAGCAGCTCCTGATCGGTGCGGATCGTGTAGTCCCGGCGTACGGCGAACAACCGGGCGGCACTCAGGCCCTCGGCGAGCCCGACGAAGGCCAGCGCCGCCCCCGCAACAGCGACGTCGACGAGGCGATCCAGAGGAACGAGGGGCAGGTGAGGGCGCGGCAGACCGCCGGGGACGAAGCCGACGACCGGCACGCCGCGGGCCGCGAGGTCGAAGACGCGGGACCCGACCAGACCGCCGGCCAGCACGATGAGCGCCCAGGGCAGTCGCGGTAGCCGCCAGGACCCGATGAACAGGATGGCCAGGGCACCCGCGGCGAGGCACGCGGTCAGCGGATCGGCCTGACCGCGCTGGGTGATCAGGCCGCCGATCCGCCCGACCACGTCTCGTGGTGCGACCTGGATGCCGAGCATGCTCGGCAGCTCACCGAGGATCACCAGGAGCGTGAGCCCCATCACGAAGCCGGTGACGATCGGTTTGGACAGGAACTCCGCGACCCACCCGATCCGCAGCCGGGCCGCGACGAGCAGGATGATGCCGGCCCAGAGCGCGGCCGCCGCGGTGAACACCACGGCCTGGGCAGCATCGCCCGGATGGAGCGCCACCACCAGTGAGCCCGACAGGACCGACACCGTCGACACGGGACCGATGACGAGCTGGCGGGAGGTGCCGAAGACCACGTACGCGAGCAGCGCGACCGGCACCGCGTACAAGCCCACCTCGACCGGTACGCCGGCGATGGCGGCGTAGCCCAACGCCTGCGGAACGGCCAGCGCGGCGACCACACAGCCCGCCAGCAGGTCGGGCCGCAACCGGTGACGGTCGTAGGTCGGCAGCCAGTCCAGGATCGGCAGCAGACGCCGGGCCCGGCGGGCGGCGGCGGCCGCGCCGCCGCTCACTCGATCGTCCCGTGGCCCTCGATGTGGGGGACGGCCAGCACAGGCTGCAGCAGCTCGGCCTCACTGGGCAGCTCGGCGGCCACGTCGCAGGCTCGGAGGGCCCTCGACATGGCCCAGGCGATCCAGCCGAACAGCACGAACAGCACCGCCCCGACCGCCACCACGGCCGCCATGCCCGGGAGCTGCGTCAGCTCGAACATGATCCAGCCGAGCACCACGGTGGCGGGGATGGTGATCACCCAGGCCAGCACCATCTCCCGGACGACCTTGACGTTCACGCCGGTGCCGGAGGCGACGCCCGACCCCATCACCGACGACGCCGCGGCATGCGTGGTGGAGATCGGGATACCCATGCCGGTGGCGCCGAAGATCGCCGTCACCGCGCCGACATTGGCCGCCAGGCCGGAGCTGGGACGCAGCGAGGTGATGCGCAGACCCATCGTCTCGATGATCTTCCAACCACCCCAGATGGTGCCGGCGGCGATCGCGGAGTACGCCAGCAGGGGGATCCACCAGTCGATCTCCAGGTTGCCGTCGGGGCGGAGGGCGATGTAGCCACCGGCGTACAGCAGCGCCGCCATGATGCCCATCGTCTTCTGCGCGTCGTTCGCGCCGTGACCGAAGGAGACGGCCGCCGCCGACACCAGCTGGAGCGCGCGGAACGCCTTGGCGTCCTCCCCGATGTGGCGGCGCCGCTGGATCGCGGCCAAGATCGACATCGCCAGGAACGCGATCGTGAATGCCACCAACGGGGACGCCACGATGGCGATGACCGCCATCCGCACGACGCCCCAGTTGATCGCCGCGAGGCCGCCGGCGGCCAACCCGGCACCGACCAGTCCACCGATGATCGCGTGGCTGGAGGACGAGGGCATGCCGACGTACCAGGTGACGTAGTTCCAGGTGATCGCGGCGATGAGGGCGGCGAAGACCACCGCGACCCCTTCGGTGTCGTGGTGAACCACCTTGGCCACCGTGTTGGCGACCGCGGTGCCGACCACGAAGAACGCGGAGAAGTTGAAGAACGCCGAGAACCAGGGCGCCCAGCGAGCAGGCAGCGCCCGGGTGGCGACCACCGTGGCGACCGAGTTGGCCGCGTCGTGGAACCCGTTGGTGAAGTCGAACAGCAGAGCCAGCGCGATCACCGCGATGATGGAAACGAGCAACCAGTCCATGAGGCTCCCCCTAGCGTCGACCTTGACGTAGTCATCGTCGTCGGTCTCGGGTGGCCGTCACAGTGTCTTTGGTCCCGCCCGTCTCGGCGATGGTCACCAGGTGCTCGCGCGTTCCCTGGCCGAGTGGGAGCATGTCGCCAGAGCCCATTCTGGGATCTGCTCGACCACCTGTGGAAGGGACACCATGAGCACCTCCAGCTCTCGACCCGTACTCGACGTCAACGGCAAGCTCCTGGGAACGGGTGCCGTCTTGTTGTGCATCGGCGGTGCGGTGTTGATGACCGGTGCAGCGCTGGCCTCGGTCGCGCTCGCCCAGGCCGCCAAGAAGTGGATCGACCAGCTGGAGGAGTCACCGGCGGTGATGGCACAGCGGCACCTGCACCATCTCAAGGTGGCGGCAGAGGCGGGATCGAAGGCCTGGCGGGACGAGACCGCCTGAGTCCATTCGTGGGCGTCGGGCCCCGATCGCCGGGTGCCGCTGCGTCGGCCACCGATCGCGGCTCTCGCGCGTGGTCGTCAGAAGTCGGAGAGATGCGCCTGCAACCAGGCGATGATCTTGTCGATCTCATCCTGGATCAGCTCCTCGCCGGGGGTGAAGGGCTCGCCGTCGAAGTAGCGCGGCGAGGTGCCCGGTCCGTCGGGGCTGCCGTGGTCGGCGTCGATCGACTCCCGCCACTTCTCCGCGTGGTCACGCCACTCCTGCCGATCCACCAGCGCCGGCTCGGTGAAGTAGACGTTCCAGGACAGCAGAGTGTCGACCAGGAGCAGATTCCCGGCCGCCGCGTTGAACACGTCCATCACCAGCTGGTTGAAGTCATCGACGGTGTCGTTGCCGGTCGTGGCGATGGGACCGATCTGGACCTCCACGTTGGCCACCGCCCATGCCTCGGGGTGCAGCGCGAAGTCCGGGATCTCGAAGCTGGTGCTGGCCCCACGACGGACCGGGAAGATCGGCTGCGACGGATCCCCGAGCAGATGCGTGGCCACTCTGATCGCGTGCGCCTTGGAGGCGGGAAAGGGCAGCTTGCTACCGGCGAACAACCTCCACAGGAGCTGGACCAGCGGCGTCTGCGTCGCGCTCGGACTGAACCAGATCTTGCCCTCGACCGTCATGTCCGCCGCCACCTCGCGGGTCGTCTCGTCGACCCAGCCGCGCTGCCCGGTGACGGATACCTCGACGTTCAGGCACCCGAAGGACGGCGAGTAGGCACCCTGCTGAGGACAGATGATGGAGTAGACCCGTCCTGTGTCGGTGTAACCGATCCGGGAGATGTCGGGAGCGAACATCTGATAGCACCGAGAGCTGGGATCGCCGAGCACCGTCTCCCAGCTGAACTCGGGCCACAGCACGGCCTGCTGGCGTTGCAGGAGGTCGATGTTGGCCATGTTGTCCAGCAAGGGAAGTGAGCTGAGATCCGGGTGCGGATAGGCGAACGCGGGGTCGGACTCGGCGAATCCGCCGACCCACCCAGGTGGGATGGCCGCTTGTGGTTCATTTGTCACGATGATGCCCTCCGCCGGTTGACGAGCTGCCGTCGACCGGCGTCTCTGGCCTGACGATAGTGGCCATATTCCGAGCCCGGCAATAGTCCTAGCCGAGGGCGCGGATGCGGTTGTTGCGTGGCTCGTGGGTGAGCTCGGCGAGGCCGAGGTGCTCCAGCAGCGGCGGAAGGTACATGCCGAAGCGACCGCGGTAGCCGTTGCGCAGCCCGTACCAGCCGCCGACCGGGTTGTCCTCCGACCTGCCGAAGGCTTCCACGGTGCCGTCCTTCACCGGCTTCTTCTCGTCCGCCGCCCCCAGCTCCACCCAATCACCGCGCTGGACGAGCCACGCCCGCAGGTCGTCGATGGCCTGATGTCGATAGGTGAGCTTCGTCGAACCGACCTGGCAGACGAGCACCTCGTCGTCGGCCGGGTCGACATACATCTCGTACGCCGACGTGCCCGGCGCGGTGGTGAGCCGCCACGGATCCGCTTTGGTACCCGAGCTCATGGTGTCTCCTCCTCAGCCGTCCGGACGGCCCGCCGTTCGCGGGACTCGACACCACTGTGGCCCCGATCCGGCTTCGTGTCACCTGATCGGAGACAACGCTCGAGAGAGGTCGACGGGTCGAAGTTCGAACGTCAGCCGCCGATGATGACGGTCGGGCAACCGGGTCCGGGAACGATGGGCGTTCCGTGCATCGACGTGTCGGCGAGTCGAGCCGCGGGGAAGCCGCCGATCAGCACCGTCATGCTGCCCATGGCGATCCCGTTCGGCGCGGGGCTGACACAGACGATCCCGCCGGGCACCGCGTTGGCGACAGCAGCAGGCATTCCCCCGATCAGCACCGTGGGAACCGCGGCACCGGGGGTGATCGGGCCACCGACGTGCGGCTTGGGCCCATCCATCAGGGGGCAGACCACCATGTCCCCCGCCCGCAGAGCCGGTCCGGTGGGCATGATCCACCCCTCTCGCGCGACTTTCCCGGGGCGTCGGTATCGCCCGAGGTCGTCGTTTCCAGGATTCCACCATGCCGCCTATCGCGGACAGGGCAGGGAACTCATCCGTACGGGCAGACCCGACCGCCCTTCCGGGCAGCGGGCGGGCCCGGTCGACCCAACCGGGTGAGAATCGACCGGGCCGGCGCGATCCGAGAGAAGG
The DNA here is from genome assembly GCA_036524985.1 of Microlunatus sp. Lineage (GTDB taxonomy): Bacteria > Actinomycetota > Actinomycetes > Propionibacteriales > Propionibacteriaceae > Microlunatus. Next base: position 31,356 of record DATDBH010000123.1, read on the forward strand.
CCCGCTGATCGCCATTGACGGGCGACGACGGAAGCGCTAACTTCGGCATCGCAGAGGTCGTGGGAGCGCTCCCACTCCCATTCCACGGTGACGATCTCCTGTCTTCGCCGTGGACTCGAGGGCCGATCTCGCCATGACCGTTCACGACCTACCCCTTTCGCAACCCGACCGGGCGCAGCTCACACGACGGTGCATGGCGCGACCTGACGATCGGGCTCGAGGGACACGGGACGGTCAGCAGGCGGTGCGAGCGCCCTGACCCTCGGGGTGGCTGTTCAGGCTCGGTACGACGACGTACTAGGGAAAGAGGCTCCACATGTTGGTCCGCACGATCATCGCTCCACTCCTCCTGGCCCTGCTCCTCCTGTCACTGCCGCTCACCACTCTGCGGGCCACCGCCGCCGACGACTGGACCGTGGTGTTCGAGGACGACTTCGCCGGCACGGGCCTCCCGTCGGCGACCGGCTGGGACGTCATCGCCGGAACCGGGTATCCGGGCGGTCCTCAGAACGGATTCGGGACCGACGAGATCGAGACCATGACCAATTCGACCGAGAACATCCGGCGGCAGGATGGCTTCCTGCGGATCACCCCGCTGCGCGATGCCCAGGGACAGTGGACGTCGGGGCGCGCCGAGACCAAGGCGGACTACAAGCCCGCCAACGGAGCGGTCATGCGGATGGAGTGCAAGCTCGCCCTGCCCGACGTGCACGGCGCAGAGGCCATGGGCTACTGGCCGGCGTGCTGGGCGCTCGGTGCGACCCAGCGCAGCCAGCGCTGGGACTGGCCGGCTTCCGGCGAACCCGATCTCGCCGAGTCCGTGAACGGGGTCAACCGGAACTGGTCGACCCTGCACTGTGGCTACGCCGCACAGTGGGGTGGGCCATGCGGCGAGCCGGTCGGCTTGAGCAACGGCGGTGTGGCTCCGGAGGCCGGAGACCTGTGGGGACAGCAGCACGTCTACGCCTTCGAGTGGGACCGTTCGGGCTCCGAGGACGTGATGCGCTGGTACCTGGACGCGAATCAGGTCCACACCGTCCGTGAGTCCGCCGTCCCGGCCGACGTGTGGGCCTCACTGAGCGACCACGCCGGCTACCGTCTGATCCTCAACGTCGCCATCGGCGGTCAGTTCCCTGCGGCCCTGGGCGGCGGTCCCACGGCAGCCACCCGCCCGGGAGCCCCGATGCTCGTCGACTACGTGAAGATCGCCTACCGCGGTTCCGGGGCGAACCCGACGCCGTCGGCGACACCGAGCACATCTGCGACGACCACGGTTCCCTCACCCTCGCCGACGGCCACGACACCCACGTCAACGCCGACCGCGAGCGCGTCACCGAACCCCCCCGTGTGCACGCCCCAGCCCTCTCCGAGCACCACCACCACCGCTCCTCCAGCGGTGGATCCGAACCAGACGGCGGTGATCGAGGGCGAGAACTACGCCGTCCAGCAGGGTGTGCAGAGCGCGGAGGGCGCGATCGAGATGAGCAACGGTGATCAGGTGGCCTACGACCTCGACTTCGGCACCCAGGAGAAGAGGAGCTTGGTCGCTCGCGTGGCCTCCGGGATCACGGACGGATCGAGCGCCCTGGTCGAGGTCCGACTGGGCTCGGCCACGGCCGCTCCGATCGGCTCGTTCTCGATCGGCAACACGGGTGGCGCGCGTTCCTATCGCGACATCCCCGCCAACGTGGCGGGAACGACGGGTCGGCATCGCGTCTTCCTGACCGTGAAGTCCGCCGGCGACCGACCTGCCCTGACCGTCGACAAGTTCGTGTTCGGCGTGACGCCGGCCGTTCAGTGGTGACCGGCCTGGTCATCCGGCTCGAGACGTCGGCTCCACCGGGCTCGCTCGACGTGACCGCAGCTCGGATCAGAAGCCGGTGGCGGGGGGAACGGTGTAGACCCCCGGGTCCGGGGGCTCGCCGTTCCGGTTGAACTTGCTGCGCTGGAGTCGGGGTGTTCACACCAGATTTCCACTCGTGCCGAGCGGCACCAGGGGCGAAACATCGGCATAGGGCCTCTCGGTGTTCATCTCTTCGCCGTCGAAGAGGAACGAGCCAGCGGAGCGGACCCCGACGACCTGACCCGCCTGCAGCCCGTCAAAGCCATCGGGGAAGACTGTCAGCACCTCGACGGCCGTCGCGTCCTCCGCGTGGTAGAAGGCCTCACCGATGTGCGTGTTCGGGCCCATCGAGTCGAAGAAGGTGGAGGAACCTTCGCACGCCCTCGGCGCCACGGACGGTCTTGCCCACGCTGACGAGTTCGTACGCGGGGATGCCGGTGAAGGTGGCCAGGACCGCGTCGACATCCTTCGTCCCAGTCCTCTCCACGACGTGAGCCTCCGGCAGAGATCTCGCGGATCGCGTTCCGGAGCCTCGGCAATCGCCGCCTGACGGCGCGGAGCCCAGCGACTACTGCTGGGCAAGAGCCGCCCGGAGCTGACCGGCCTCCATCGCCTCGCCGACTGCCGACCCGCTCGGGGATTCGAGCTCGATCTCGACCCGGTCGATGGTGCCGGTGAACGCGAACTGGCGCGGGTACGGACCGACAGGCGAGCAGGTGTCGATGCCGACGTCCAGGGTTTCCCCGCTCATCGAGAAGATGAAGGGCACGGTGTGCTCCACCCGCCCCGAAGCGACTTCAGTCGAGTCGACCTGGAGGATGGCGGTGCCGCCCACGCCGGGGCCTCCTTGGTCGCGAGTGAAGCGCAGACCGATCTCCCGCTCGCCGGGCATCACCGGGTGGGTCGCGGCGATGGTGAACAGCTCGTGCCCGAAGTAGTTGTAGACGTAGGTGAGCCGGCACTGCGGGTCCAGGTAGAGCGACCAGCCGGCCATCGAGCCGCCTTGGCAGATGATCACACCCTGGGCGCCGTCGGGTGGGATGACCAGCTGCGCGGTGATCGCGAAGGAGGCGTTCTTGACGTTGACGCTCGCCAGCTCGGGCATCCGCCGGTTCTGAGGGTAGAGCGTGAAGTGCCTCTGGCCATCCAGGTGGCTGGGTCGATTCCCTGGTAGGGACCGCGACGTGGTCTCGTCGCTGAGCGGGTACACGTTGTGCCTGGCGGCCTCGGTGGCAAACAGTGCCTGCAGATCGGCAAGGCGCTCGGGGTGGTCAGCGGCGAGGTCCACGGCCTGGCTGAAGTCGTCGGCCAGGCGGTACAGCTCCCAGGTCTCCTTGTCTCCGAACGGCCGCGCTTGGCTGCGGATCCAGGGCACACGGCCGTGGAAGCAGCTGGCAACCCAGCCGTCATGGTAGATCGCCCGGTTGCCGAGGATCTCGAAGTACTGCGTGACGCGACTGCTCGGCTCGTCGGGGGCATCGAAGCTGTAGTTCATCGGGACACCCTCGATGGGCTTCTGTACGATCCCGGCGACCTGGATGGGCTCGACGATGCCGGCGGCCGTCAGAATCGTCGGGGCGATGTCGATGATGTGGTGGAACTGCGTCCGCAGCTCGCCGCGCGCAGCGATGCCTTGTGGCCATGAGACCGCGATGCCGTTGCGGGTGCCCCCGAAGTGCGATGCGACCTGCTTGGTCCACTGGAACGGGGAGTCCAGCGCCCACGCCCAGGCGGCGTTGTAGTGGTTCTCGCAACGGTCTGAGCCGAAATCGTCGATGTGCTCCAGCAGCCACTCGGGATCCTCGGGGAAACCGTTCTGAAAAGACGGCGCGCTCCATACTCCGTTCAGTGTGCCTTCGGCGGACGCGCCGTTGTCCCCGGTGATGTAGATGAAGAGCGTGTCCTGCCAGACACCGAGATTCTCCAGCTCGTCCACCAGCCGCCCTACCTGCGCGTCGGTGTGCGCGAGGAACCCGGCATAGACCTCCATCAGCCGGGCCGCAACCGGCTTGTAGCGGTCGTCATAGTCGCTCCAGGCAGGCAGCTGGCTCGGGCGGTTCGTCAGCAGGGTCCCGGTGGGGATCACTCCCTGCTCGAGCTGGCGGGCGTGGGTCTGCTCGCGCAGGACGTCCCACCCTTTGTCGAACTGCCCCGTGAACCGATCGGTCCATGCGGGCCACACGTGGTGCGGGGAATGGGTGGCGCCTGGTGCGAAGTAGAGGAGGAACGGCAGATCCGGTGCACCGGCCTGCTGCTGGCGCAGCCAGGCGATGGCCTGCTCCGCGAGATCCTCGGTCAGGTGGTAGTCGTCTCGGCCCAGGCCCGGTTCGATCGGCGAAGTCTGGTCGTACAAGGCCGGTTCCCACTGTGAGGACTCTGCTCCGAGGAAGCCATAGAACCGGTCGAAGCCCAGACCGGTCGGCCAGCGGTCGAACGGCCCGGCAGGGCTGGTCTCCCACAGTGGGGTGAAGTGGCCCTTGCCGAACATCGATGTCGAGTAGCCGTTGAGCCGGAGCACCTCGGCGATCGTGGCGGTGCTGCGTGGGATCACCCCGTCGTATCCCGGATAGCCATAGGCGATCTCCCCGATGGCGCCCATGTGTGCACTGTGGTGGTTCCGACCGGTCAGCAGCGCTGCCCGGGAGGGCGAGCAGAGCGCGGTGGTGTGGAACTGGTTGTAGCGCAGACCCGCTGCCGCGACCCGGTCCAATGTCGGGGTGGGGATGGGACCGCCGAACGTGCTTGGCGCACCGAAGCCGACGTCGTCGAGCATCACGACAACGACGTTCGGCGCCCCTGCCGGCGGTCGGATGGTCTGGGGCCGGAACGGAGTCGAGTTCTTGGCCAGAGGTCCGATCACACCCCCGAACGGAGTGTCCTCCTGCGGCAGACTGGTCAAGGAACTCCTCCATGATCGCGATTGGCCACGATTGGGGCCCCACCGGGCACGCCCATGTCCCGCTCACCGCTGATGCACTCAGCTCCCCACTCGGGCGTGCGCTGCCGCACACTCCGGTACCCAACGTGATCCAGTGGAGTGCTACGAGGCGAGAATCTTCCCCTTCTCAGAGGCGAACTCCTCGTCGGTGAGCAGACCAGCCTCCTTCAGCTCGCCCAGCTCCTTGATCCTCGCGATCTTGTCCTCAGTCCTCGCCGGTGCTGAGGTCGGTGGGGCCTGAGCCGCTGCTTGCGCGGCCGCCTGGTCAGCCATCGCCTGCTGCTGGGCGGCGGAATTCTGCTGCTGGGCGGCGGCCTTCTGCTGACCGTGACGGCTTACGCTGCCTGATACGGCAGTCGCGGTGCCAGCGATCACGGCCGTGCGGGCCATGGTGCCCATCAGGCCTGGGCGTCCTCTGCGTCTCGGCATGTCGTGCTCTCCTACTCCTCATCCAGCGCTGCGATGGCCCGCAAGACGGACTCGCGGGGAATTCTCTCCTGCGTGATCAGGCTGCCGTGAGACCCTCGGACAGCTGCAGCAAAACGTGCAGCCCAGCTGTTCTCCCACACGATCACCAAAGCCGATGAGTCCGGATCCAGCCCTGATGCGATCGCGGTGAGGTCCTCGTCGCTGAGCAGGTCGAACTGCTCCCCGTGGACGCTGGTCAAGAGGTCGGCTACGTCAGCGTCCTCGACCTCCACGATCGCGGAGGTGCCGTCCACTTCACGGCGGACAAAGGCGAGATCGATGATGCGTACCGTTCCGCTGTCGTGCAGTTCGGCCAGCGCGGGCGCCACGTCACCATTGAACTCGTTGCCGACGAAGCGGATCACGGCGACATCGACCGGACCGATCAGGTCTGCGTCAAGGTCTGCTGTCACGAGATCCTCCATGGGGCTGAGTGTTGTGCGGTCACGACCGTACGTGAACGGCTGCGGCTGCTCATGCTTGGCGACCTCGAGACGCGGGCGTCACGGCGTTCACGACGAGGAAGAGGGCAGGATCCAGACCTGGGAGGAGAGTAGCGCGCCGACGATGAACAGGTCGATGACCCCAGGACGAACCCTCGACATCCAGCCGCTGGACGAATCCGGGTTGCCATGCTTCGTCGGGGATCGGAGGTCTGAGCGGAGATCCTGGCCGTCCGAGATCTCATCCGGCGGCGGGCACAGATGCGCCGACGACACCCGTGACGTGGCGACTCTGAGCTCCCTCAGCGTTCACGTCGTCGGATCAGGTCCGTTGTCGGTGATGGTGTTCGTGCTGAACCAGCGCAGCGGAACACTGGGCGCACCGCCCATGCACCACGGCGATCAGCTCAGCCGGAAGGGTGGGTAGCGATCGGTGATCAGCAGCGTCGAGTACGCGCTTACCCGGAGGGCCCAACGGCTCACACCCACGACATAGTCGAACAGGGGGCGCGGATAGCGTCCGGTGAACAAGATCGCGAACCAGGCGATGACTATCACGACCACGGCACCGATGGCGAGGAACGCGAGCACGACGATGTGCGGGATCACCATCAGCCACTTCACCAACGGCAGCCACCTATTCAGATCGGCCGGTGCGTCGGGGTAGTCCAGGTCCAGATGGACCGACTGTTCCTCGACCGTGGACGGGTAACGGTCGGCAAGCAAGGCCGCGTACGCGCCGATCCGGGCGAGGAAACGGTTGAACTCCAGTGCGAAGTCGAACCACCATCGTGGGTAGCGCTGCCGAAACAGGATCATCAGGAGCGTGGCCAGGAACAGCGCGCCCGCGATGCCTCCCCCCGTGCGGCTCGCCTGACTGACGATCTGCCCGGACGCCGTGACGACGGTCACCGTCGAGACCGCGGTCGCGGACAAGATGTTGGCCAGGATGGCGACCGGGATGATCAAGATGATGCGGAACGCGGTCGTCACCCGGTTCAGCGATTCTGGATAGTCGATCTCAAGCCGGGCAGCGTAGTTCTGGGCCGGGTTCATCTGGTCTGGAGCGGTCATCGAGCTCTCCTTGGTCTTGGTGCCATCACCCAGAGTGCGCCCCAAACCGTGGCGTCCGCCCGGGCCGAAAGCCCGTGAACGCCAGGACCAACGTCGGCGGCGGGAACGTATTGACTCACCTCCAGCATCCACCCGTCTCGTTGCGATCTCTCGCTACCGGGTTACGGTCAGAATGAATCGGGACGCCATCGGATCCCCGACTGAGAACGGTAGAAGCGTCATCGGTCCCTGACCCTGGTCGCCGGCGAAGGCTCTGTGCTGCGGTGCTCGTCGACGAGCAGGCCGACTTGCTCGCCGCGGCCGCCGTGGGCCTGGGAGCGCTCGGCGTCGCCGTCGACGCCACACGACGCGGTCGACCGGACTGAAGGAGTGCACTGGATCACTGAGGACCGGTGGGAAACGTTATCCGCGCCCACACCCGCCAGCGTGTGCCGCCACGCATCGGTGGCGTAGCCGGGCAGCCGAAGGCAAGATCGTGCGATACCCGGATGGCGTGATCCCAGATCGGTCGGCACCCGGATCGCGTCGAGTCCCGGTCGGAGCCACCTCAACGGCACATCAGGGCACAGTGGTAGAGGCCGGTTCGAGGGTTTGGGCGTACGAGACGGATGAGGGGACCGCGGCCAGGAGCAACACCCACTGGGCCCAGGTGGCACGCAATCGTCGACCAACCAAGCCGTCCTGCTGCCCTTTCGCTGCCTCGCGAGCAACCACGATCAGCACTCAACTGATCGGAAACTGACTCTGACCAGGGAGAATGTGTGCGGTGGGCCTAAGTGGACTTGAACCACTGACCTCTGCCTTGTCAGAGACGATTCGGTGTGGCGCGCAGTTGAAGCCCGACCCCCGGTGCGCGCACCGAGGTCCGACGACGCAGGCACTGATGAACGGCTGGCACTGATCCCGCTGCTTTTCTGCTGCCTCGAAACCACCCCCGATACCCTGACGCCAGGCCGCACCGGGCATCCTGGCAGCGGGCCGAACGTCCCCTAGGGATACGCCGAACGGCTCTGGTTCGGCCGCGCCTTGGAGAGCGAGTGTCGGGGTATGGCGACCGCAACTTCCGCGGCGCACAGCACCCTGTCCGCACGCCGCCCGCTGATCTTCTTCTTCGGGTTGTGCTACGCCATCTCGTGGCCGTGCTGGCTGCTGGCTCTCCTGCTGGACGGCAGCCTGCGCACCGTGGTCATCGTGGTCGGCGGTTTCGGCCCGGCGGTCGCGGCGGCGGTGACCATCCGGCGAAGTGGTGGGTCGTTGCGGGAGTGGGCGGGGCGGATCGTTCGTTGGCGGGCGCCGATCCGGTACTGGCTGTACGCCTTGGGTCTGCCGTTGCTCATCATGCTCGGGATGAATGTGTCGCTAGCCGCGCTGGGTCAGCAACCGGCCTGGACGTCGCTGCTGGACCGGGTCCCGGGGTACCTGCAGACGTTGCTGCTGACTGCGGTGGTCTTCGGCGGGCAGGAGGAGCCGGGCTGGCGCGGTTTCGCCCTGCCCCGGCTGCAGTCCCGGCATTCACCGATGGTCGCCACCCTCATCCTGGGGCTCGGGTGGGGAATCTGGCATGTACCGCTGTACGGGCCAGCCGGGTTCGTCGTCCCCTTGGTGCTCGCCTTCTTCTACAGCTGGCTGGTCAACAAGACGGGAAGCGTCCTGCTGTGCATCCTATTGCACGCCGGGTTTACCGCTGCTCAAGATCATCTGCTGCTGACGGCGGACTCACCGGTCGTCGATGTGGTGCTGCTCGGCAGCTATCTCGCTGGGGCGTTGATCATCATCGCCACCACGCGTGGGCGCCTGGGGTTACGGCCCGACCAGCCTCCTGGAGTCGAGGAACGAAAGGCCTGACCAATGACGGCGATGGGCAGCAGGCCCGACACCGGTAACCGGCTGCCAGACGGCAGCTCCCCGGTGCGAGCGCAGCACGGTACTCGGTGGCGGGTCGTCGCCGGCGTGGAGGTCGCCCTTGCCACAGTGGCTGTGATCCTCGATCTGGCCATCCCCACCGTCGTCATCCTTGGCCTGATGGTCGTGTCCCTCGTGATCAGACGAGACGGCTTGTCAACGATGGGATTCCATCGAGTTGCCCGACCATGGGTCCTGGCCGGCACGATGTTCGCCTGTGCCGCTGCGTGGTCCCTGCTGAACATCGCCGTGCTGAAGCCGGTCGTCAACCACCTCAGCGGCACCACCCAAGACATGAGTCAGTTCATGGGCCTTCAGGGTGACCTGACCAAGCTGCTCACCTTGGTCGCCGTGAGCTGGACCCTCGCTGCTCTTGGCGAAGAGGTCGCCTTCCGCGGGTTCGTGCTCACCCGGATGAGTGAGCTCGTCGGCTCGGCCGGGATCCGCCTCGCCCTCGCCGTGGCGCTGACCTCAATCCTGATGGGCCTGCTGCACACCGAGTACGGCCTCGTCGGTGTGGTGACCAGCGCGGTGGACTCCATCTTCTACAGCGTGCTGCGTTACCGATACCGGACCTTGTGGGCATCGATCCTCGCGCACGGTTTCATCAACACCATCGGCCTCGTCACCTTCTTCGTGATCGGCCCCGTCTACGGGCTGTGGTGAGCAATGTCCCCCTCGCGCCGTGCTCTGCTGATAGGAGTGATCATCGTGGTCGTCGCCACGCTAGGGCTGGTCGGTGTGCTCCAGGCCCGGAGCCCGGGCGATCCTCGGCCGTTCCAGGACGCCGCAGGCGACCCACTGCCCGGCAGCGTCTCGGAAAAGGTCTGGGTAAACCTCAACGGTGTCAAGCAGGGCATGGTCATCCGCGGCAGGAACACGAACAATCCGGTGCTGTTGTGGGTCCACGGCGGACCCGGCATGCCGGACTACGTGCTGACCGAGCAGTATCCGACGGATCTGGAGGACCTCTTCACCGTGGTCTGGTGGGATCAGCGGGGCACCGCACTGTCCTATCAGTCCGCCATTCCACCCGAAACCATGGCGATAGAGCAGTTCATCTCCGACACGCTGGCCGTGACCGACTACCTGCGGCAACGCTTCCACCAGGAGAAGATCTACCTGCTCGGGCACTCCTGGGGCAGCCTGATCGCTCTGCAGGCGGCGGCCCGATCTCCCGAGCGCTACCGCGCGTACCTGGGGATGGCCCAGATGGTGCGTCAGGTGGAGTCAGAGAAACTCGCGTACGACTACATGCTCACCGAGTATCGCAAACGAGGAGACACCAGCATGGTACGTGACCTTCAGGCGGCTCCGGTGAGCATGACCACCGGCACTCCCGAGGCGTACCTGAAGCTGCGCGACAAAGCGATGCACCAGCTCGGTATCGGCACCACCCACGACATGACGTCGGTGATCACCGGGATCTTCCTGCCGTCGTGGCGGTTCCCCGGCTACACCCTGGCTGAGAAGGTGAACCTGTGGCGCGGGCGAGCGTTCTCGCGCAGCTTCGGGCTCTGGGACCAGCTGCTCTGGATCGACCTGCGGACCACCGTTCCCCAACTGGACATCCCGGTGTACTTGCTCGAGGGTCGGTACGACTACACCTGTGCCACAGAGCTCGCTCGGGACTACTTCCGCCGACTCGACGCCCCGGTCAAGGGGTTCTACGAGTTCCCCGATTCGGCCCACAGTCCCGTTCTCGAGCAGCCCGACGCGGCACACCGCATCCTGCAGGCCGATGTCCTGGCCGGAACCAACACACTCGCTGACCTCCGGTAACACGACTCGCGATCCCCGAGCTACGACCCTCGATGCCGCGTTGTCACCATCACGGTGAAGACCAGAACCACCAGCAACATCGGCGACCGTGCCCACCCATACCGGCAGGGATGCCGACCTCCAACGTCGAGTCGCCCACTGAGACCCGATCAGCAGTGGCACTCCCACCACGAGCATGACAAGTGCTGTCCCCCGAGCCGAGCCGTTCATCACCGCGGGACCCTGCAACAGCCCCGGGCCAAAGGATCGTCGGCGGCGTCGCGGCGACCGTGACCACGCTCATGGGGGATGGACAACCCGTGCGCCGCCCGCCTCACCACAGACTCCGGCTCTCGGTTGTCGGCCCTCCGGGCAGCCGGCCCCGACCCGACCACCCGCTGCACCGTTGTCCCCATCGATGCCTCCACGTCTCGCTGTTCCACCGTCTCGCCCCGACATGGGCGCGACAGGGCCGAAGGTCACGACCCGGCCGCGCAGGAAGGCGTCAATGCCGTCTCGCCCAGCCGGGCAAAGACCACCCAGTTGGTGTCGGGGTCGGGCACGCGGGACTCTCGCCCTGCCCCAGAGGAGACTTCCGCCTCTGCCTTGGTGCTCTCGTCGCGCGTTTGCTGCAAGCAGGGGCGCTTGGTTGGATGCTTTCGGGCTGCACGCGTACGGGTCCTGACCAGCTGCCGTCGACCCGTTCAGCGAGAGAGGATGACGGTGCTATGCCGCGGAAGCAACAATTGACCTGGCCCGTGGTGCTTTGGCTTGCCGTGGTCGTCACCGGCTTCGCCAGCCTCGTCGTCGTCGGTGGCGGCGCGGCGCTGTGGCTGGTCGAGGGACAGCGGGCCGATAGCACGATCCGCTCCTGGGGCGATGCGCTGTGGTGGTCGCTCACCACATTGACGACGGTCGGCTACGGCGACCACGTTCCCGTGACAACGACGGGTCGTCTGATTGCCGCCGGTGTGATGGTGGCCGGAGTCGCAGTCATCGGTGCCGTGGCGGCAATTGTCACGCTCATGGTGGCCCTGAGAGTCGCTCGCGAGGAGGAGATGGCATTCGAAGCAGCAGCTGAAACACTGGAGCAGCGACTGGATGCGCGTCTTGCTCGGATCGAGGCAGGGCTCGCTGATGTGGATGCGCACCTGAAGACGTGGTCGACGGCCCGAGTCGATGACGTTGGTCACAACGGGCAAGTTGACCGGTAGGGACTGGTCAGGGTCCGGTTCTGTGACTCGATGGTCTGAACCGACCGCCACCAGGGATCGGAACCGACGCCGATCAACCGTTGATGATCACGCCGCGGTAGGGCTGACTTGTAGCCGAGGACGTCGAGCTGGCGGGTGTGGTGATGGGTGTCGCTCCGTGGCTGTAGTAGTCGGCGTCGAGGTCGTAGCGGGCTGTGGTTGGCGAGAAGGTGCCGAACCCGCCGAACCCGCCGAACCCGCCGAACCCAATTTCCATGACTGGGCTGGTCGTTGTAGCGCATAATTCATCGCATGGTGAGTTCTCGACGGACGACCTGTTGCATCGTCGGCGGGGGCCCGGCGGGCCTCATGCTGGGCTTGCTGCTGGGCCCGTGCCGGGGTTCAGGTCACGGTGCTGGAGAAGCATGGTGACTTCCTCCGCGACTTCCCCGGGGACACTGTGCACGCCTCGACCCTCACCGTCCTCGACGAACTCGGCCTGGGAGAAGAGTTCACCGCGTTGCCGACGGTCCGCTACGTCGAGTCGCTGACCGCTCAGCTCGACGCCAGTGAGGTCCCAGTCTCCGATCTGCGCTGGTTGCCGGTACGCCACAAGCACATCGCCCTGGTGCCGCAATGGGACTTCCTCGGACTTGTCGCCGAGGCTGGACGACGCGAGCCGGCGTACGACCTGGTCATGAACGCCGAGGTCACCGGGCTGTTGCGGGAGCAGGAGCGGATAGTCGGCGTTCGCTATCGACACGACGGGGGCGACCACGACGTGATCGCCGACCTGGTCGTGGCCTGCGACGGCCGGGACTCCACCGTCGCGTCCGCCGCCAGCCTCACGCCACCCGCGGCGTATGGATCGTGGCAGACCGTCTACGGCCGCCACCGGACCTGGTCGAGCGACGGAACCTGGTAACGGGCGCTGCGCGGTCTGCAACGCGGCAGCGACGGTGACGACCCCGAATGGGTGGTCTCGGCCCACTCGACGAGCGTGCGCGCCCATCACCACGCTGCGGGTGCACGGAAGGCAGCACCGGTGGGTGTCTCGGGTCGGGCACTGATGGACGACTCGGTGTATAGCGGCTTGATCGATCCCGCGATCCGTCCCGGTGCAATCGCCACGGACATCGTCAATGTGATCGCCGGAGGTTGCAGGTGGGCATACGACCGGCTGCTCCCTACGGGGCTGCTGACCGTGTACTCCGTGCTGGTGGACCTGGTGGCCCGTGGAGGTGGAGATGAGCAAAGGTTGCCGGTCCTCTCTGGTGGCAGCATTGACCGGCAAGGTCCAGGGCTGATGCTGAGATCATCGTCCCTCCCGGCACCGCCTAAACCCTCGTTACCAATATCCGTGGTTGCGCCGCCGGATTATCGGCCTCGCCCCAAACACCCTGGGAGGGCGATCTCGGCTGCGATTGGCGATCCGCGACTGCCCACTCGAGGGCGACAGGGAGCGGCGCGCGCGTAGGCGTGTCCGATGGCCCCGGCCGGGCACATCCTGTCAGGAAGTCATCAGAACGTGATTCACAATGTTGTGAATCTGGCGTAGCGTCGCCGACATGACCGCCGTGATCCGCACCCGAGGGCTCCAGAAGCACTTCGGGCGCACCGTCGCCCTCGACGGCCTTGACTTCTCCGTCGACGCCGGCGAGATCCATGGCTTCCTCGGCCCGAACGGCGCCGGGAAAACCACCACCATCCGCATCCTGCTGGGCCTGGCCCGGGCTACAGGCGGCGTGGCGACGCTCTTCGGCCGCGAGCCCTGGAGGGAGGCGGCCGAGCTGCACAAGCGGGTCGCCTACATCCCCGGCGACGTGTCGATCTGGCCGAACTTCACCGGCGGCGAGTCCATCGACCTGCTCACAAAGCTCCGCGGCGGGATGACCGTCAAGATGGCGTACCGCGAGCGCAAGCAACGACTGCTGGAGACCTTTCAGCTCGACCCGCGCACGAAGGGCCGCGCGTACTCGAAGGGCAACCGGCAGAAGGTCGCCCTGGTGACCGCGTTCGCCACCCCAGCCGAGCTGTACGTGCTCGACGAGCCCACCAGCGGCCTCGACCCGCTCATGGAGCAGGTCTTCAACCGCGAGATCGACCGCGTCGCCCGCGAGGGCGCGACGGTGCTGCTGTCGAGCCACATCCTCTCCGAGGTCGAGGCACTGTGCGACCGGGTGACCATCATCCGCGCCGGCAAGACCGTCGAGAGCGGCACGCTCGCCGAGCTGCGGCACCTCACCCGCACCGAGATCGCGTTCGTGCACGACTCGGCCAAGGAGGCCGCTGTCACGGCCTTGCCCGATATCCACGACCTCGTCATCGACGAGGGGCGCGTGCGCTTCACGGTCGACAGCGACCGGGTGACTGAGTTCCTGCCCGACCTCGGTCGGCTCGGAGTGCAGGGCCTCACCGTCGCACCGCCGTCGCTCGAGGACCTTTTCCTGCGACACTATGGCGACGAGGTCGCCCCGTTCGAGGAGGAGGCGCGGGCGTGACCAGGCTTCTCGTGCTGCTCTGGCAGCGGTTCCGTCGCGACCGCCTACAGCTCGCGCTGTGGATCGTCGGCACCGCAATGCTCACGTACGCGTCCATGGGCGCGGTACTCGAGACCTACGGCGAAGAGCAGGACCGGCGCGAGATCCTCGGCGTCGCGATTGCTACCCGGACCATCCTCGTATTCCGGGGGACGCCGAACGGCGTGGACGACGGCGCGTTCGCCTTCTTCCTGCTCTTCGCCTGGCTCGCCCTCATGGGCGGCCTGATGAGCACCTTCCTGGCGGTGCGCCACACCCGGAAGGAAGAGGAGGAGGGCCGCGCCGAGGCCATCAGCGCGACCCCGGCGGGGCGCGTCCTGCCGACAACCGCGACCGTCGTCCACGGCGTGCTCGCCAACGCCGCGCTCGGCCTGCTCATCGCGCTGGCCCTCATCGCGACCGGTCTCGATCCCGACGGATCATTCGTCTGCGGCGTCGCGATCATGGTGTCCGGCATCGCCTTCCTCGCCTTCGGCCTCTTCGCCGCCCAGTTGTTCCGCACGTCCCGCGGGGCGAACAGCCTCTCGGTCACGTTCGTGCTCGCGGCGTACCTACTGCGCGGCATCGGCGACGCCGCCGGGACGCCCGCAGAGGACCTGCTCCACATCGCGCCGGCCTGGCCGAGTCGGCTGTCGCCCATCGGGTACGGACAGTTCACCGGCGCCTTCGTCGAGAACGACCTGACGCCGCTGCTCATCCCGCTGGCGTTCGCCTCCGGGCTCATCGGGGTCGTCTTCGGACTGCAGGCCGTGCGCGACCAGGGCGCGAGCCTGCTTTCCGGCCGCCCCGGCCGCGCAACGGCCGGACCGGTGCTGTCGAGCTCGTTCGGGCTGGCCTGGCGGCTGAACATGCCGATCCTGCTCTCGTGGACCGCCGGCGGCATCGCCACCGGACTGCTCGCGACTTCACTCTCGTCCGTCGTGAACCAGGCTGCGACGGACGCGCCGCAGATCCTGGAGACGCTACGCCGCGCGATCGGCAGCGAGGCATCCATCGAAGAGGCGTTCGTGGCGGTCTTCTACGCCATCGTGGGCATCCTCGCCGCGTGCTGCGCGGTCCAGGTGGGCATCCGGGCCCGCCAGGAGGAGGCGCACGGCACTGCCGAGCTCGTCCTCGGCACGGCCGTGCCGAGGCTGCGCTGGCTGCTCGAGTACTGGATCGTCGGCATCATCGTGATCGTCATCGTGCTCGGGGCCTCGGCGCTCGCGGGCATCGTCGGCGCGGGCGCCGGCGCGGATCCCGAGTCGCTCACCACGACCGTGCTCGAGGCCGCCCTCGCGCAGCTGCCGGCGTGTCTGGTGTTCCTCGGGCTGACGCTGCTCGTGTTCGCGTTCCTGCCGCGCGCAACCATCGCCGTCGGCTGGACAGTCGTTGGTGTCGCCGCCATCCTCGGCGTCTGGGGACCGATCCTCCAGGCTCCCGACTGGCTCGTCGCCCTCTCACCGTTTCACCACTCGCCGGTTCCTGCAGGCGGGGAAACCGACTGGACGGGCGGATTCTGGATGCTCGCCATCGGTCTGGCCGCCGGGGCGGTCGCGGTGGGGTCCATGGGCCGCCGGGAGCTCACGAGCGGCGGATGAGGGACGAAGCGGATGCCTCGCGATGAGCAGCGCCTGCGGACCACAGTCGAGCAGTCGGCCGCGGTCCTCACCGCCGCCGGCTTCCCGCGCATGCCCGCGCGGGTGCTCATGGCCCTGCTCGTCGCCGACGAGGGCGGCCTCACCGCGCACGAGCTCAGTGAGCAGCTCAGCGTGAGCGCCGCCGCAATCTCGGGCGCGGTTCGCTACCTCCAGACCATCGGCATCCTCCACCGGGTCCCGCAAGCGGGCAGTCGCCGCGACCGGTGGGAGTTCCTCGACGACGCCTGGTATACCGCACTCACCGCGAAGAGCCCCGTGTACGGGGCCATCGCCGACCTCAGCGACAAGGCCGCGGATGCCATCAGCGACGAGACATCCGCCGGCGCCCGCCGGGCCCGCGAGATGGCACGCTTTTACCGGTTCGTCGACTCGCGGCTGCCCGAACTCATGCGTGAATGGGAGGAGACCCGGGCGACACAGGCCAGCCCACCAGTGTGAGCACGAGGTACACCACCCCGGGGACGAAACGCAGTCGATCGATCGGTGTCTCCGCGCCAAGAGGAGGGCATCTAGCGCATCTAGCCGTCCCTTCCGGTTACTCCAGGGTACTGATCATCGTTCGGATGCGCCCTTCCGGTGATCGGCGGCACCGTCTGTCGCTCGCATCCTCACTGCTGCAGGCGTGGGCGCCGCATTGCTCACGCACTGGGGACTACGCCCGTTCGTCCGGCTCGCCGACTCGGACGGCGCAACCCGGCCGTCATAGGTCCACGGACTGGCGGGAATATGGCACGCCGGACGACGAGGACGCCGTTCGTCATCATCGACACCCAACCCCAAGTCATGAATCGCATCAGCACAGGACGGTCCTCGTGCGAGGTGGCGCCTGTCGTCCAATCACCCGGGTGTTCGGGTGGTGCGTCTGGACTTCCCGGCCGTCTGCCAGGCCCCGATGCCGAACAGGATGCCGAGCGGGTTGTGCACCCGCGTGATTGACATCCAGCGCGGCCCTGTCGGCCGCTCATGCTCGGTTCAGCGGCGAGCGCTGATCAGGACAGCGACCCCGGCGGCCACGACCATCAAGGGCCAGAACGCGGCGTGTTCGAACCATGGCATCGTCTGTCGGACGATGAGCAGGCCGCCGATCGCGATCATCGCTGCACCGATCACGACCACGGTGGTCCGCCGGTCCTGCGGGGGTGCTGCCGACTCGGCTTCGTCGGGTCGCACTTCCGGGATGACGATCCAGGCGATGATGTAGGCGAGCACTCCCACACCCGAGAGTAAGAGAGCGACGGCAATGATCCGCACCACCACCGGGTCGACGTCGAGATAGCGGCCGAGGCCGCCGCAGACTCCGGCCAGCACCCGGTCCTCCCTGCTCCGCGTCAGTCTGCGGGCTGTGGGGGGTGTCGGCGGTGTGCGCGGCGGGGACAGCGGCTCAGTCATGGATCCCACCTCC
Organism: Microlunatus sp.; assembly: GCA_036524985.1. Taxonomy (GTDB): domain Bacteria; phylum Actinomycetota; class Actinomycetes; order Propionibacteriales; family Propionibacteriaceae; genus Microlunatus. The sequence continues at coordinate 48,560 of DATDBH010000123.1, forward strand.
TGGGAACTCGAATAGAGCGTCGTGGACAGATCCGATCAGCGCAGGTCGGGCGCGGCATGGCTGCCGACACCGGATTGCAGGTTCGGTGCGACCGACGTACCAGAACTGGCCCGTGGGTTCTTCACCTCGACGCCGCCGAAGAGCACGGTGGCGACGACCTTGAGCTGCGGGGCGTTCGGCGGAAGATCGCGGTCGCCACCGGTCTTGTCCTGGTAGCCGCCGAAGATCGGTAGCCCGGAGACCTCGACCCGCCAGCCGGTCGGCACGATGACGTCCACGCCTCCGAACAGGGCCACGGCATCGACTCGAGCGCCCGGTGCGGGCGCGGACCCCCGCAGGTCGAGGGTGGCACCGCCGAGCACCGCCAGGACGTCGGCATGCCGAAAATGCGGCGACCGGTTGCTGCCGTGGGAGCCGCCCAACAAAGCGAAGACGTCCTGAGTCTCCGAGACGCGCTGGTCCCGGGTGCGCGGTCGCGCGAAGTCGATCAACAGCCAGGCACCGATGGCGATGACGACGCCACCCCAGATGATCCCGCCGATGTCAACCGACGTGATCTGGTCGACCAGCAGGATGCTCCCGATGACGAGCACCACGATCGGCCCCGGAGCCAGCCGGCGCTCCCCGATCAGGGCGAGCAGGCCCAGAGCAACCACGGCGACCGGCCACCACCGGCCGATGACGACGTCAGCCGACAGCACACCCAGGGCATCCAGCACCCACACGGCTCCCAGTGCCAGCAGCACACTGCCCAACCACACCCGAAGCGGCCTCATGATGGCCCCCCAAATCCCGCTCGCTGGTCAGCCGGACGACGGAGAGTCGCGGCAGCGAGCCTCACTCTCACCGTGTCACCGCCCGTACCTCGGCGGCCAGAGGCGATGGTCTCGACGCTCTCGGACCTTCGCACCTCAAGCCGGGTGGAGGTCGCGCTGCCGGAGCATGGATGGAACGCGAGTGCAGTCGTGGCAGCTCCAGCAGGCGGCCACGGTCCGGTCGGGCCCCCGCAGGACGTTGTCGCCTGTCACTGTGACGGCGACTGGTATGTGTGACGTGACGGGAGTTGGACGGCTCGCGCTGAGCTGTCGCCTGTGTGCAAGCCGTCCGATCTCGAAGCCCGAGGGCCCCCGAGGCATCCCCGATGTCGCCCGTTCCACTTTCCCCCGCTCTCCACTGTCCCCACGTGGACGTCGATGAGGTAGCGACGAAGGTCCCGGCTGCAGTCCGACTGACGGCTGATCGCGAAGAGCTCGACCGAGCCTCGTCGAGATCCGGGTGGGCGTGCGATCGCCGCCGGCCACTGAGAACCAGTCGGTGCGACCTGCTCTGCTGCGCTCGGCACCTCGCCGCGAGGGCCGACGTCGCCCCTGGCCGGACCGTTCGGCCGTGGTGGGTCCGCGACCTCGGGCAGACCATGACAGAAGAGCCCGACGCCCGGTCCGGCATCAACCTCGATGATTCATGGCCCTTCGATCGTCGCGGGTCGTCGTTGCCGCCCTCACCCTCATCGTCGGTGGCCTCGTGGCCGCTCCCGCCCAGGCGGATCCGCCGGAGACCGACGCGTGCCCAGTGGGGTACTCCACGGACTTCAACGGTGACGGGTTCGCCGATGTCGTCGTCGGCGACCCGCCGGCGGCGGTGGCCGGCCACGCTGCGGCCGGCCGGCTGGTGGTGCTCTACGGCGATGCCGGCGGCCGTGTCGGAGAGGGAGACCGCCGAACGGTGCTGCGCCAGGGTTCGGCCGCGATCGGTGGTAAGCCGGAGACCGGGGACCAGTTCGGCTACTCGCTCTCGGTGGCCGACATCGACTGCGACGGGTTCACCGACGTGGTAGTCGGCAGCCCCTACGAGGATCTGGGCAGCGCGGCCGACGCGGGCTACGTGCAGATCGTCTGGGGTGCGTCGGCCGGTTTGGGGACTGGTGCCGCTGCCCGCGGAATCAGTCGAGCGAGTTTCTACGAGACGGTCAGGGCGGGTGACCAGTTCGGCTTCGCCGTGGACACCCAGGAGGACTGGATCGACGGTGCTACAGGAGCACTCAACGCGTACGTGCTCGCCATCGGTGCCCCAGGTGCCGACGTCCACGGCCACGCGGACGCCGGCTGGGTCGGAGTGCGGAGTGCCGTGGACGGCGGCAACACCTTGTTCTCGATCACGCAGGACACTCCCGCCATCCCGGGTACGGCCGAGACCGGCGACCGCTTCGACGCGGCCGTGACGGTCGGTAGTTCCGAGGGGCCACGGGCACGATCGACGTCGCAGTCGGCAGCCCGAACGAGGACGTCGGCTCGGTGACCGACGCAGGGTCGGTGACTATCGTTACCGACATCTACGACGAGCCGACCGGCGGCGCCTACCAGCAGAACAGCCCGACCGTGCCGGGTGTGGCCGAACGCGGCGACCAGTTCGGGCGGTGGCCGACGTCCGGGTGGGCAACACCAGCTACCTCGCCGTCGGCGTTCCGGACGAGGACATCGGCCGAGCAGCCAACGCGGGCATGGTTCAGTTGTTCACCTCCACCGGGGCCCCGACCGGTACCGTGCGAGCAGGCGTCGGCTTGAGCCAGCACACCGCCGGAGTCAGTGGAGTGGCCGAGGCCGGCGACCGCTTCGGTGCCCGACTGGCTTTCTCGCCCTCCACCCCGCGAGACCGGGTCACTCGGCTGGCTGTCGGCGTACCGACCGAGGACGCGGCGGCCACAAACAGCGGGATCGTGCAGGTCTTCCCAGTCACCGACGTCGACGCCGAGCGGACCTGGTCTCAAGACTCCTCCGGGGTCCCGGGCACGGCCGAGGCCGGCGACGGGTTCGGCTCGAGCCTGGCAGTCGTCACCGGGCCCACCGAGAACGCTCTACTGGTCGGCGTGCCCGACGACGTCGTCAACCCGAGCGGCATGGTCGACGTCCTGCCGCTCGCCACCGGCACCGCCCGTGCCTGGGTCCCGGGACGGCAGGTGTCCCCGCAGGTGGCATCAGATTCGGGGCATCCATTGCCAGCGCCGGCCACTAGCCAGAACGTGAAACACGACGGCCGGCCCGACCGCTTGTCGGCTCGTGGTGAGGGCTGGCACGTCACCGCCCGTCCACCCAGTCAGGGACGAGGTGAGACGTCGCTTAGGCCAGAGGCGGCTCACAATGAGCCGCTCGACCGCCGAGCGACCGAGAGTCACGACCTGGGCACGCGGGCCGCGCCTACCAGTGGTCTCCGGCGACGCCGCCCCGATCTCCGGATTCGACGCGAGGTCGCACGCCGGCGGCCGTCGACTCACGGACTCCCCCGCGCCGGAAGGTGTGTGCAGGCCGTCGATTGGAGGGACCGTCGTACTCGGCGTTACGCCGTAGAGAACAACGAGGCAGGGCCTCCATGATGGAGGTGCGTGGCCAGACCAGCAATGCCGATCAGAGCGTTCCCGCAACCAGGACCGCAGCGGCGCCAGGCCAAGGGCCCGGTCGATGCTCCACCGCATCCGTCGAGACGGTCCACCCACCCTTCTCATGCACGGGCCCCACGACGAGATGGCTCCCATCAGCGCTGTCCGACAACTCGCGAACCGACTGCAGCAAACCGGTGCTCCCGTGACGGCCGTCTACACCGACCACATGTTCGACCTGGCCGGCACCATGTGGTCACCTGCCGCTCGCGTCACGTTCCACACCCTCGAGCGGTTCCTCGCCGTCATCGCCCACACTGCCAACCCGGGCCCGCCCCGACCGGACGACACCGCGACGCCGGCCACGACCAGGCGGCTCTCGCCAGCAACACAGACCTCTGAGAGGAACGAACATGAAGAAGCTGTTCCTCGTCGAATGCCGCCCTGGCACACGCCCCCAAGCGGACTTGGCGGCGAGGTTCAATTCGCGCTGCACAGCGATCGCCCGAGCCGGAACGGGGTGATCACGATCTGGCCGCAGTTCAACTGCACATCACCGAGAACACCGAACCCGCACAAATCACACGCACTTGTCGCTCAGTGACCAGTCTTGCTGCCTTTCGCTGCCTCAGAGCAGTACGAGCAGCACCCTCCGACCCAGAAAAGTCCTTCTGACCAGGGAGAATGATGTGGGCCTAAGTGGACTTGAACCACTGACCTCTGCCTTATCAGGCCGTTTCGGCGGATTTCGCGATACCTTGTGCCATTCATCGACCACTGCCGAAACCCGTCGCGACTAGGCTCGACAGTCGATCCCAGGTTCGTGGTCGTTCATGGGCGTCCACCAGCCGTCGTCGTCCTCCTGAGTCCCTGCGGCGCCCCTGACCAAGATCACAAACCGATTCCGGCGGTCACTGCCTCGTATGTGCGGGGGAGCTCGTTCAACCACAGTGAAGGAGCGAGTGCAGAAGTAGGTGTCGTTTCTGTGCCCTGGTGCCTGCAATAGGACAAGTGGCAAACGGCCGATTTGGGGGTCGGAGTAGACTGATACATATCGATGGCGGCCCCCAACACACAGCAGGAGCGCAGTAGTAAGGCTCCACGGCGTACCGGGAGCCGCTGTTGGTCGACTAATGACGGGCGAGCAGGCCGACCTCATTATTCTCTCGAAGACCCCTACGAATAGGGGGTTAGACAGAGTGTCCGAGGGGGACTTTTTGGTTAACCCCCCCTCAGTGCGGATTGGGTGATCGAGCCGGCAAAGGCTCTTT
>DATDBH010000124.1:0-10182 GCA_036524985.1 Microlunatus sp.
TACGGCCGCGGCGCCCGGATGAAGTTCGAGCAGGACCAGATCCGGGTCCTCGGCGGCGTCCGGCACGGTGAGACCCAGGGTGGACCGGTGGCCATCGAGGTCGGCAACACCGAGTGGCCCAAGTGGGAGACGGTCATGTCACCCGATCCGGTCGACGAGGAGGTGCTGGCCGGACGCGCCCGCAACGCCCCGTTGACCCGGCCGCGACCCGGACACGCCGACCTGGTCGGCATGCAGAAGTACGACTTCGACGAGGCTCGGCCGATCCTGGAGCGGGCCAGCGCGCGGGAGACGGCCGCCCGGGTGGCTCTCGGCCGCGTTGCCACCAACTTCCTCCAGCAGGCGTACGGCATCACGCTGCTGAGCCACGTCGTCGAGCTGGGCTCGGTGTCCGGGCCGGCCGACGGGGTGCTGCCCACGCTGGACGATCTGGCGATCATCGACGACGACCCGGTGCGCTGCTTCGACCGCGAGCTGTCGGCGGCCATGTACGCCGAGGTCGAGGCGGCCCAGAAGGACGGTGACACCCTCGGCGGCGTGGTCGAGGTGGTCGTCTGGGGGCTGCCCCCGGGTCTCGGATCGCACGTGCACTGGGACCGTCGCCTGGACGCGAAGCTGGCGGGCGCCCTGATGGGCATCCAGGCGATCAAGGGCGTGGAGGTCGGTGACGGCTTCACCCTGGCCCGGACCCGCGGCAGCCTGGCCCACGACGAGATCGTGCCGGGTGCCGACGGCATCGCCCGGGCCACCCATCGGGCCGGCGGCACCGAGGGCGGGATGAGCACGGGCGAGGTGCTGCGGGTCCGCGCCGCCATGAAGCCGATCGCCACTGTCCCGCGGGCCCTGCGCACCATCGACACGGCGACGGGCGAGGCGACGGTGGCTCACCACCAGCGCTCGGACGTGTGTGCGGTGCCAGCGGCGGGGGTCGTCGCGGAGGCGATGGTGGCCCTGGTGCTCGCCGAGGCGGCTCTGGAGAAGTTCGGTGGGGACTCGGTCGGCGAGACCCGGCGGAACCATCGGGCCTACCTGGCCGATGTGGCCGAGCGGGGTCTGAGGGTGCAGGCGTGACGCTCCCTGTCGGGCCGATCGTGCTGGTCGGCGCACCCGGTTCGGGGAAGTCGACCGTCGGCCCCCGGCTGGCGGCTCGGCTCGGTCGTGGCTTCGTGGACGTGGACGGGGTGATCGAGGAGCGCGCCGGGAAGCCGATCGCGGAGATCTTCGTCGACGACGGGGAGCCGGCGTTCCGGGCCCTGGAGGAGGCCACCACGCTCGAGCTGCTCGACCAGCCGGCGGTGCTCTCGTTGGGCGGCGGCGCCGTGCTGTCGGAGACCATCCGGACCGCGCTCGCCGATCACCAGGTGGTCTGGCTCCAGGTCTCGGCCGGGGCCGCCGCGGACCGGGTGGGGCTGAGCACGGCCCGCCCGCTGCTGCTCGGCAACGTCCGGGGCCGGCTGATACAGCTGCTCAACCAGCGGACCCCGCTCTACGCCGAGGTCAGCACGATCGCCGTGGCGACCGACGACCGCAGTGCCGATGAGGTCGTCGCCGTCATCGCGGCGAGCGTGTCGTGACCGAGCCGGACATCGTCGGCGTCGCGGCAGACCGCCCGTACGAGGTGCTCATCGGTCACGGGCTGCACGATCGGATCCCGCACCTGGTCGGTGACGGCGTCCGCCGGGCGGCCGTGCTGCATCCGCCGACGATGGTCCAGGCCGCGGAGCGGGTGGTGCACACGCTGACTGCGGCGGGCATCGAGCCTGTCCGCATCGACGTGCCCGACGGCGAAGCCGCCAAGACGGCGCAGGTCGCCGCGCGCTGCTGGTCCGTCCTCGGTTCGGCCGGCTTCACCCGCTCCGACGCGGTGGTCGGCCTCGGGGGCGGCTCGACCACCGACTTGGCGGGCTTCGTCGCGGCGACCTGGTTGCGCGGGGTGCGGCTCGTCACCGTACCGACGACGTTGCTGGCCATGGTCGACGCCGCCGTGGGCGGCAAGACCGGGATCAACACGCCGGAGGGCAAGAACCTGGTGGGGTCCTTCTACGAGCCGGTCGGGGTGATCTGCGACCTCGGCACCCTGGTCGACCTGCCGATCGCCGAGCTGCGCTCGGGCCTGGCCGAGGTGGTCAAGTGCGGTTTCATCGCCGACCCCGAGATCCTCACCCTGGTCGAGACCGACCCCGAGGCCGCCCTCGATCCTGCCGGTCCGGTGCTCGCAGCGCTGGTCCGCCGGGCCGTCCAGGTCAAGGCCACGGTCGTCTCCGCCGATCTCCGGGAGGCGACCTCGGTCGGCACCCACGTGGGGCGGGAAGCTCTCAACTACGGCCACACGCTGGGGCACGCCATCGAGCAGCACGAGCACTACCGCTGGCGGCACGGCGAGGCGATCAGCACCGGCATGGTGTTCGTGGCCGAGCTGGCTCACCGGGCGGGGCTGATCGACGCCGATCTGGTGGCCCGGCACCGCGACCTGCTGACCGAGCTGCAGCTGCCGACCACCTACCGCGCGGACGCGTACGACGACCTGCGCGCCCTGATGGCGGTCGACAAGAAGACCCGCGGGTCGACGCTGCGCTTCGTCGTGCTGCACGGCCTGGGCCGACCGGCGATCCTGGCCGGTCCGGAGCCGGAGCTGCTCGCGGCGGCGTACGCGGCCATCAGCTGACATGGACACGCGCTGAGGTGGACTGGCGGCTGGTCACGGAGTTCTTCGCCTCCGTGGGGTACGGGTTGCTGTCGTCCTTCATCCCCGTCTTCAACTCCGAGGTCTACATCGTGGCCGCGCAGGCCCTGGGCCTCACCGCAGAGGTCACAGTCGCGATCGGGGTGGCCGTCGGCCAGACGATCGGCAAGACCGCCATCGTGTTCGGCCTGCGCCACGGCACGAAGCTGCCGTGGCTGTCCCGCCGGATCGCCCGACTCACCGCTCGCTCGCAGGCGAAGGCCGAAAGCGGGCAGCCGGGTCGATGGAGGCTCGCGTATCGCCGGTGGTCGGCGCGCCTGCTGAACCTGATCGGACACAGCCACTGGGGCGGACTCATCATCTTCGTGTCCGGGGCGACCGGGCTGCCACCGATGATGGCCGTCCAGTTCCTGGTCCCGGCGACCAAGCTGCCGACCTGGTTGTTCGCGGTCGCCCTGTTCCTGGGACGCTGCGTCTTGTTCCTGGCCGTCGCGTTCGGGGCACGTGCGATCGTGCAGCGGCTGTTCTCGTGAATCGGAAGGAGTGATCATGAGCCAGGTAGGTGCGCAAGCGGCTCTGTTCGCCCAGGCGGCTCGAACGGTGGCCAACCTGGTCGGCACGATCCCGACGGACGCCTGGGGTGGTCCCGGTCTGGGCGAGTGGGACCTCCGGGCCCTGGTGGGGCACACCAGCCGGGCGCTGCTGACCGTCGAGACCTATCTCCGGCGGCCGGCGGAGCAGGAGGATCAGGCGACCGCAGCGGCGTACGTGGCGGCTGGGCAACGCCTCGCGGCGGAGGCCGGTGGAGGGGTCGCCCAGCGTGGCCGCGACGCCGGCGAGGCTCTCGGCCCTCGACCGGCCGAGGCGTTCGCCGCGATCGTCGCCCGCGTGCTGCCTCAGTGCCAGCGAGCCGACGACCCGGTGATCGCCACCATCGCGGGCGGCATGCGGCTCTCGGTCTACCTGGAGACCCGCACCTTCGAGCTGGTGGTGCACGGGGTGGACATCGCCGACGCCCTCGGTGTCGCGCCGCCGGCCTTCGGCTTCGAGGTGTGGCGGGCCGCGCTGGACGTTGCCGCCGGCGTCGTCGCGTACAGCGACGAGGCACCGGTGGTGGTGCGCGCGCTGACCGGCCGGGCCGAGCTGCCGCCGGGCTTCAGCATCGTCTGACCTGAGCTGAGAGCGGGCCGAACCCGCGCCTCACCGGTCACACGTCGGCGTGTCGCGCCTCGGCGGGCCACTGAGCCCCACGTTTGTCCCGTTTGCCGCTCATCCACAGGCCAGCGCGCCGCTGTTCTCTGTCCACAGATCTGCTGGCACCCCGGTCGATCTCGGGTCGGATCCGCAGATTCTCTCCATGAAGAGCGACACGCTGATCGAGCAACTGCTGACCGAAGACAACGTTCTCCTCGCGCGAGACCACCGCGACCTGCGTCATGCGATCCTCCGAGGCACCGAAGCCGGCCGACTCCGGCGCCTGCTGCCGGGTGTCTACGTCGACGCCGGGCGCGCCGACGAGCTGGCCATCAAGGCCGCCGCCGTGGCGCGTTGGGATCCGTCGGCCGTCATCTGCGGTCGAGCAGCCGCGGCGCTGACCTACTGGCCGAAGATCACGGTCGGGCCGCTCGTGGTGGCATCACCGGTCCGGCACGCGGGCCAGCGAGGCTTCACCTTCGTCGAGCGACGGATCCCACCCGACCTCGTCCGGGAGGTCGAGCAGGTGCGCACCACCGTGCCCGGTCTGACCGCGGTCGAGCTGGCCACCTCCGACTTCACCGACCCGATCGACATCGCGCTACGCCAGCGGGTCGCCTCGTTGCCGAGCATGCACGAAGCCATCGAGCTCACCAGCCACCGCCGCGGGCACACCGACCGTCGACGAGTCCTGCTGGACTCCCGCGACGAGCCGTGGTCTGCCGCCGAACGACTGGCCCAGCGGATCTACCGGCGGGCCGGCATCACCGGGTGGGCGACCAATCTGAAGACCGTGGTCCCCGATGTCGGGACCTACTACCTGGACATCGCCTTCCGCCGGGAGCGGGTCGCGAGCGAGATCGACGGTCGCCTGCACGAGACCGACGTGGACCTCTTCGAAAGCGACCGGATCCGCCAGAACGCGTTGATGCTCCGCGGCTGGCTGGTGCTGCGGTTCACCTGGCACATGCTGGATTCCGATCCCGCGTACGTGATCGCGACCACGCAGGAGGCCCTCGCCCTTCGTGGGACAAACGGGGGGTTCACGGGGCAGTACGGCCGCGACACGCCGTGGCTGGCCTCATGAACCGCAGGTCTGTCGCGGCGCAGCCGGATCAACGGGCGGTGCGCAGCGACTAGACTGCATCGCTGGTCCCGCGTGGGCCACAAGAACTCACCGAGTACGCGAAGGGCAACGACGTGGCGTCGACGAACGATCTGAAGAACGGCATGGTGCTGGACCTCGACGGTCAGCTGTGGTCGGTGGTCTGGTTCCAGCACCACAAGCCGGGCAAGGGCAACACCGTCGTGCGCACCAAGCTCAAGCACGTGCTGTCCGGCAAGGTCGTCGACCGGACGTTCAACTCCGACACCAAGGTCGACACCGCCAACGTCGACCGGCGCGAGATGCAGTACCTCTACCACGACGGCGCCGGCTTCGTCTTCATGGACATCAGCAGCTACGAGCAGGTCTCCATCGCCGACGAGACCGTGGGCGACGCGAAGAACTACCTGCTCGAGGGTCAGAACGCGACCGTCGCCATCCACGAGGACAACCCGCTCTACCTGGACCTGCCGGCCTCGGTCGAGCTCGAGGTCACCTACACCGAGCCCGGTCTGCAGGGCGATCGCAGCACCGGCGGCACCAAGCCGGCCACCGTCGAGACCGGCCTGCAGATCCAGGTCCCGCTGTTCCTGACCACTGGTGAGAAGGTCAAGGTCGACACCCGTACGGGCGACTACCTCGGCCGCGTCGGCTCCTGAACCGGATCGAGCAGCGAAGAAGCGGTATGACCACACGCACCACCCACAGCAGCACCCAGACCAAGGCCCGCAAGCGTGCGCTCGACATCTTGTTCGAGGCCGACCTGCGGGACACCGACGCGCTCGCCACGCTGGCGGAGCGCTCGGCCGACGCCGAGCCTCCCGTGCGTGATTTCACCGCGACGCTGGTGCAGGGAGTCAGCGCTCACAGCGCAGCGCTCGACGCCCGGATCGTGGCCGCACTGGCCGACGGCTGGAGTCTTCAGCGGCTGCCCCGGGTGGATCGGACCATCATGCGGATCGCCGTGTTCGAGATCGACCACTCGCCCGTGCCGGACGCCGTGGCCGTCTCGGAGGCGGTCGGTCTGGCCTCCCAGCTCTCCACCGACGACTCCCCGAAGTTCGTCAACGGCGTGCTGCGTACGGTCGTCGAGACGAAGGCGGGCCCGGCGCCGATGGACGTCGCCAGCGCCTGAGACACCGGTTCCGACATGCCGAACGCGGCCCTCCCCGACGGGAGGACCGCGTTTGTCGTCTGCGACCTCAGCGCGAGCAGGCCCCCACCGGATCCTCCCGCAGACGGCGCGGGCCGGCGCCGGCGCTGACCGGCGCACCGACCACGCCGGCGACCTCACCGGCCGCCGTGGCGCCCGGTGCCTCCGTCTTCAGGCTGATGGTGCTCCGCAGCGGGACCTCCTTGATGAGCGCGACCGCGACCAGGGACACCAGAGCCGCGCCCGCCCCGATCAGGAAGATCAGGCCGGTGGCGTCGCCGTATGCGCCGCGGACGAGCTGCACCACGGGCGCCGGGAGCCGGGACAGGTCCAGGCTGGCCGGAGCCGAGCCGGAACCGCTGATGCCGAGGGCGGCGAGGCCGTCGACGATCAGCTGCTGCACGTGGTCGGCCAGCACCGCGCCGAGCACCGAGACGCCGAGCGCCCCGCCGAGCGAGCGGAAGAACGCCACACTCGCCGACGTGGAGCCGATGTCGGAGACGTCCACGGTGTTCTGCACCGCGAGCACCAGGTTCTGCATCATGGCGCCGACCCCGAGACCCATCAGGGCCATGCCGATCATGATGAACCAGATCGGGGTGGTGTGGTCGATGCTGCCGAGCACCGACAGGCCCGCGGTCAGGGCGACCGCGCCGCCGACCAGGAACCGCTTGAAGCGACCGGTGCGGCTGACCAGCTGACCACACAACGTCGAGGACAGCAGCAGGGCGGTCATCAGCGGGATGGTCAGCAGACCGGCGTGGGTCGGGCTGTAGCCGCGCGACAGCTGGAAGTACTGACCGAGGAAGGTGGTGCCGCCGAACAGGCCGATGCCTACCGACACGCTGGCCACGATGACCAGGATCGCGGTCCGGTTGGCCAGCAGCCGAAGCGGCACCAGGGGCTCGGGAGCGCGCAGCTCCCACCACACGGTGACGGCCAACAGCACGGCGGTCGAGCCGAGGAAGGCGGCGGTCTGCCAGCTCCACCAGCCGAAGTCGTTGCCGGCGAAGGTCACCCACAGCATCGGCAGGCTGGCGGTCCCGGCCAGCAGCACAGCGCCGAGGTAGTCGATCGTGGGCTGGCGGTGGCCGACGGCGAACACCTTGAGGGTGGACTGGATCACGAACAGCGAGATGACAGCCAGCGGCACGCAGACGAAGAAGCACCAGCGCCACCCCAGCGAGGTGTCGACCAGCAGACCGCCGAGGAGCGGACCGGAGACCGTGCTGACGGCCATCACCGAACCCATGTAGCCGGCGTACCGGCCCCGTTCGCGCGGGGCGATGATCGTGCCCATGATCGCCTGGACCAGGGCGGTCAGACCGCCCATGCCGAGACCCTGGACCACCCGCATGGCCAGCAGGAAGGGGACGGTCTGCGCGAAGCCGGCGGCGACCGAGCCCGCGACGAAGATGACGATGGCCACCTGGACCAGGCGCAACTTGTCGAACAGGTCGGCCAGCTTGCCCCAGATGGGGGTGGACACCGTGGTGGCCAGCAGGGCGGCGGTGATCACCCAGGTGTACTGGCGCTGGGTGCCGGCCAGGTCCCCGATGATCGTGGGCAGCGCCACCGAGACGATCGTGGACGACAGCATGGCGGTGAACAGGGCGGCCAGCAGACCGGTCATCGCCTCGAGGATCTGGCGATGGGTCATGGGCGCCGGCTCTTCGACACGGTTGGGGGCGGCGCGGCGTGGGGCGACAGTGGCGGACACGGAAGATCTCCTGCGACTTCGGCAGTGGTGATGATGGCGCAGCCTCGTTGCTTGCTTCATACAACTATAGACATAGGAGATGCATAGTGCAACTAACTACCTCAGGTGTCCGGGCGGGTCGCCGAAGACTGCTACCCTCGGACGCGGTCAAAGCCACCCTTTAAGACCTGTCCAGTGAGGCAGGAAAGGACGGTCATGCACGCTGTTGGTTCTTCCGCGCCCGCGACCTCGTCGCCGGTTCCCGAGGCGATCCTCGTTCTCGAAGACGGGAGGACCTTCCGAGGCAGTGCCTTCGGCGCGATCGGGGAGACCTTCGGTGAGGCGGTGTTCGCGACCGCCATGTCGGGCTACCAGGAGACGCTCACCGACCCGAGCTACGCGCGCCAGGTCGTGGTCGCCACCGCGCCGCACATCGGCAACACCGGCTGGAACGACGAGGACGACGAGTCGGGCCGGATCTGGGTGGCCGGCTACGTCATCCGTGATGCCGCTCGGGTCCCGTCGAGCTGGCGCTCCCGTCGCAGCCTCGCCGACGAGCTGGCCGCCCAGGGCATCGTGGGGATGTCGGACGTGGACACCCGTGCGCTGACCCGGCACCTGCGCGAGCGGGGGGCGATGCGGGTCGGCGTGTCCAGCGTGGAGAGCGATCCGGAGGCGCTGCTGGCCCGGGTGTTGAAGCAGCCGGCGATGACCGGCGCGCACCTGGCCGACGACGTGAGCACCTCCGAGGCGTACGTGATCGAGGCCCGCGGCGAGAAGCAGCTCACGGTGGTCGCCCTCGACCTGGGCATCAAGTCGATGACGCCGTACCGGCTGTCCGAACGGGGGATCGAGACCCACGTGCTGCCCTCCACCGCCAGCTTCGCCGACATCGCCACCCGCAACCCGGACGGCGTCTTCTTCTCCAACGGTCCCGGTGACCCCGAGGCCGCGGACGGCCCGGTGACGGTGCTCCGCGAGGTGCTGGCCGCCGGATTGCCCTACTTCGGGATCTGCTTCGGCAACCAGCTGTTCGGTCGCGCGCTCGGGTTCGGCACCTACAAGCTGACCTACGGCCACCGCGGCATCAACCAGCCGGTGATGGACCTGACCACCCGCCGGGTCGAGATCACCGCCCACAACCACGGGTTCGCCGTCGACGCCCCACTCGACCGGCCGACGGAGACCCCGTACGGCATCGCCACGGTGAGCCACGTCGGACTCAACGACGACGTCGTCGAAGGCCTGGAGCTGCGTGACGCGGACGGCGGGCTGCTCTCGTTCTCGGTGCAGTACCACCCGGAGGCCGCCGCCGGCCCGCATGACGCCAGCTACCTGTTCGATCGCTTCGTCGAGCTCATCCGCAGCCGGAAGGGTGGTCGCTGATGCCCAAGCGCACCGACATCAGCTCGATCCTGGTGATCGGGTCCGGCCCAATCGTGATCGGGCAGGCTTGCGAGTTCGACTACTCCGGCACCCAGGCCTGCCGGGTGCTCCGGGAGGAGGGGTTCCGGGTCATCCTGGTCAACTCCAACCCGGCCACGATCATGACCGACCCGGAGTTCGCCGACGCGACCTACATCGAGCCGATCACCCCCGACTTCGTCGAGCAGGTGATCGCCAAGGAGCGGCCCGATGCGCTGCTGGCCACCCTGGGTGGGCAGACCGCGCTCAACGCCGCGATCGCGCTGCACGAGAACGGTGTGCTGGAGAAGTACAGCGTGGAGCTCATCGGCGCCTCCGTCGAGGCCATCCAGCGGGGCGAGAACCGCGAGCAGTTCAAGGCCATCGTGCTGGGGCTCGACCTCCCCGATGACCCGACCACCCCGGACGTGGGTGTGGCCCGCAGCGTGATCTGCCACTCGATGGCGGACGTGCTGGGTGCCGCGGACGAGCTCGGCTACCCGCTCGTCGTCCGGCCCAGCTTCACCATGGGTGGGGTCGGTTCCGGCTTCGCCCACGACGAGAGGGAGCTGCGGAGGATCGCCGGCGCCGGGCTCGCCGCCAGCCCGACCACCGAGGTGCTGATCGAGGAGTCGATCCTCGGCTGGAAGGAGTACGAGCTCGAGGTCATGCGCGACCGCGCCGACAACGTGGTGATCGTCTGCTCCATCGAGAACTTCGACCCGATGGGCGTGCACACCGGCGACTCGATCACCGTGGCTCCGGCCATGACCCTGACCGACCGCGAGTACCAGCGGATGCGGGACGTGGCCATCGGCATCATCCGCGCCGTCGGGGTGGACACCGGCGGCTGCAACATCCAGTTCGCCATCGACCCGGCCACCGGTCGGATGATCGTGATCGAGATGAACCCGCGGGTGTCGCGCTCCAGCGCGCTGGCCTCC
>DATDBH010000125.1:0-4222 GCA_036524985.1 Microlunatus sp.
CCGGATCTGCGAGAGCCTGGCCGAGGAGATCGGTGAGACCGTCGACATCGACATCGATGACGGCGACGCGGTGCTCAGCATCGACCAGGTGCAAGGCTCGGCCGCCATGACCACGGTGAGCTGGATCGGGCGACGCACCCCCTTCCACGCCACCTCGTCCGGCAAGGTGTTCCTGGCCTTCAAGTCCGGTGAGGCACTGCGGACGTGCCTGGCCGGGCGGCTCGAGCGGTACACCACGAACACGATCACCGACCGCCACCAGCTGAACCAGACACTGGCAGCGGTGCGCGAGCGCGGATACGGCTTCACCCTCGAGGAGTACGAGATCGGGCTCGCCGCCATCGCCGCACCCATTCGCGATCTCGATGGTCACATCGTCGCCACCGTGTCCACCTCAGGGCCCACCTTCAGGATCAATCCCGATACGATCCCCAGCCTGGCGGAACAGGTCGTCGGCGCCGCAACCGAGATCTCCCAGCGGATCGGCCAACCGCAGCCGGGCTGAGCGCTCCGGCCGCCCGAGCACCCTGGCCACCTGCCACCCGGCACCACTCTGAACTGATCGGCGAGACTCTCCTCCCGGGCGGGACAGCCTCTGTGATCACAGATGAATTCACCTAAGATCCTTGATCACTTCCCTGTGCCACACTTGACGGATGGTCCTCGACCGCGTCGCTCCCCCATCACTCCTCACCGATCGGGTCTTCGCCACCATCCACGCCGCCATCATGAGCGGCGACCTGCCAGCCGGCACCCAGCTCAAGGTCCGCGATCTCGCCGAGCAGGTGGGCACGAGCGTGATGCCCGTCCGCGAAGCGATCCGTCGTCTCGAGGAGTCCGGACTGGCCTCGAGAGAGCCCCACAAGGGTGCAGTCGTCAGGAACCTCACGATGACCGAGCTCGTCCACACCTACCAGGTCCGCACCCTGCTCGAGGTCGAGGCAGCCCGGCTCGGCGGCTCCACCGTGACCGACGACGACTGCGCCCGCATGCTCCAACTGTGCGACCAGATGAGGAACGCCGTCGACGAGGGCAACATCATCGCCGCCCTCGACTACGACGAGGCCCTCCTCACCGTCCTCTACACAGCCGCCGGCAATCCTGTGCTGCTGGAGTCGATCCGCGGACTGTGGCAGCGGTGCCGCGCCTACAAGATTCGCGGCGCCCAATGGGCCAGCGATCTGTCCGATCAGAGTCTCTGGAGCTATCAGCCGCGCATCGTGCGCGCCGCGCAAGACCGTGACGCCAAGGCAGTGGCCAAGATCAACCGCGAGTCCATGCTCAGCGCCATGGACCGCATCGGAAAGACCTTCGCCGACCACCAGTCCTGACCCCGAAGCCTCACCGGCAATCGGCGGCCCTCAGGACAGTGCGGGGAGTGGCGCTCGCCGCCGAGAGACGTCGCGCAGCAGCTCCTCGTACCGGTCGACCATGATCATGGCGTCGAAGTCCTCGGCCCGGTCTCGGACCGCGCTGCGGTCGATCTGCCGGGCGGCCTCGACGGCGGCCGCCAGCGCCGCGGCCGTCTCGTCGTCGGCGAGCCGGCCGGCGTCGGGCGTCACGATCTCGGCCGCCGCACCGTTGGCGAAGGCGGCCACCGGGGTGCCACAGGACATCGCCTCGACGAGGGTGAGCCCGAACGGCTCGGCCCAGATCGACGACGACACGAACACCGCACCTCGGGCCAGCTGACGCGCCAGCGCCTCGTGGCCGATATGACCCACGTGGCTGATTCCCGCGCCGAGCCGCGGAGCGATCTCGGTGTCGAAGTAGGCCCGGTCGGCGATCGGGCCAGTGAACTCCAGCCGCAGTCCGGTGCGACGGATGGCGTCGATGGCCAGGTGCAGACCCTTCTCGGGGGTGATCCGTGCCGCCCAGACCGCCAGGTCGTTCTCGGACTCCCCCGTGTCGACCCAGCAGTCGAGGCGGATGCCGTTCGGCACGCAGGTGACCTCCGGGAGCACGCCCCGCCAGGCCGCCGAGTTGACCTCCGACACGCTCACGTACGCGTGCTGGGGGTCCGGCTCCCAGCCGGGTGCGGTGATGACGGCCAGCACCTTTCCCAGGGTCGGTGGCGTGTGCAGGATCGTGATCATCGGCTGACCGGCCAGCGCGGTGTACGGCTGCGGGCCCAGGGAGTTGTTCAGCACCACGTCGTAGCCGTCCGCCCGGATGGTCGCGATGGCGGAGCTGACGGCAGTCACCAGGATCTGCTCCGATCGGTCGCCGTCCGGCCCCGGCATCTGCCTGAATTCGAAGTCCTCGCCGACGAGCGGGACCAGCCGGGCCGCGGTGCGGCTGCCGGCCTTGGCGAACAGCGTGACCTCGTGTCCGCGCCGGGTCAGCTCGTCGGCGACCAGCGCCGTGTGCATCTCCGTGCCGCCGCGGAACGGCTCGGCGATCGGGTGATGCAGGTGGGCCAGCAACGCGATCTTCATCGGTGCCAGCTCAGCGTGCGGTCGTCGTCCAGGTCAGCGGCAGTGCGCACGTACGTCTCCATCGTCTCGTCCCAGTGGATGAGCCCTCGAGCCTCGAAGGCCTCGAGCCACCCCTCCATCGGCCACCACCCCCACCGCCGGGCGAAGATCCGCCCGTTGCGGAGGATGTCGTCCAGATGCCGCACGGGTGGGGACTGCGTGGGGTGCCACTGGTGGTACGCCGTCGCACCCCCGACCCAGGTCAGCCCGATGCCGGCCGCCTCAGCTCTGAAGCCGAAGTCGGTGTCCTCGGCGCCGTACCCGACGAACTCCTCGTCGAAGCCGCCGATGCGTCGCCAGGTCGCCGGCGTGAGGGCGAACGACAGCGACCAGAACAGCCGCGGATCCCCGTGGGTCTGCCGCACGCCGCGCTCGGGTGCCGGACGACCGGGGTGCGGCGCGAACTGGCCGAGCCGGGCGAGGTCGTAGCCGTCGGATCCTGGCGGCGGCAGGTAAGCGACAGGTCCGCACAGCAGCGAGGCAGCCGTCGCCGGGTCGTGGCCCGCGTCCCGGTAGCCGGCGACCAGATCCGCACCCGGCAGGCAGTCCACATCGAGGAAGATCAGCAACTCGGCGCCGAGGGTCAGTGCGGCCCGGGCGCCGACGTTGCGGGCCGTCGCCAGGGGAAGTCCCCGGCGATCGGCCGGGACGGCGATCACCGACGTCTCCGATGACGCCCCCAACCGCTCGACCAGCACAGGGTCGTCCATCGCGACGACCACGTGATCGTCGACGGCCACGCTCGACCGGGCGATCATCCGGCGCTGGCGCTCTAGGTGGTCGTGCCGTCCGTGGGCGATGGTGATGATCACCGTCCTCACGCCGACACCGCCTGGGCCGGCTCCAGCTCGGTCAACAGCCCCGCCATCCGGGCGGCACCGGCGCCGTCGTTCCACGACGACCAGCGGGAGCCGTCCAGCTCGCTGAGGCGGGCGAGCAGCTCGGGCCACTCCTCGGGCGGCGGCCAGGCGTGCCGGACCAGGGCGGGCAGCCCGCCGGCGGCGATGGCTGCCGCCATCACCCGTTGTTCGTCGAACGGTCGATCCTGCGGCAGCAGCAGCGCCGGCAGGCGGGCGGCCGCGATCTCCGCGATCAGATTCTGCCCGGCGTGGCTGATCACGACCGACGCCGAGCACAGCAACGGCCACGGGTCGTCGACCCAGGTGCCGTGCGCGCGGTCGAGATGGATCCACTGCCAGCCCTGTGTCGCCAGTCGGGCCGCCGCGACCTCGGCCGGCGAGATGCCTCGACCACCCGTCCCGTTCACCACCACCACCCGGCGGGCCACCGCCGCCGGAGCCTGGTCGACGACGGGGGCGAAGCGGCTGATCGCGCCGACGAAGCGAGTCTTGGCCAGGTCGGCCGCGGTCGATCCCCACAGTCCCCCGAGCCACCGCGGCCACGGGGCGATGATGCGCGAGGCCACGTCGTAACTGAGCCGGTGCGCGGGGTCCTCGCGGTGACCGGGCTGGGCGACGACCAGGACCGGCACGCCGTGCAGTCGGGCCAGCAGCGCGACCTCCACGGAGACGTCGACGACCAGGGCCTCGGGCCGAGCGGTCTCGATCCAGGCGGAGATCATCGCCATCCGGGCCGACAGACCTCGGGAGCCCAGCGGGACGTAGTGCAGGCGGCCGTGGGCGGTGACGTCCTGCTCGGGTCCCACACCAGCGTCGTCGGGCAGATCGACCCACGGGCCGCTCCAGCCCACCGGCCGCGGACCCGTCGACAGACCCGTGAGCTCC
>DATDBH010000126.1:0-7395 GCA_036524985.1 Microlunatus sp.
GGCCCGGTCCACCCGCTCCAGGAACTCCAGCAGCCGCGCCCTGACCAGCCGGGCCGCGTCTTCGTCGTAGGAGGGCAGCGAACTGTCCTCGAACAGGTGCGTGTCCCCGGGATACAGGTGCAGCTCGGCGTCGGGCACGGCCGCGACGATCGCCCGGGCGGCGTCGATGTCGCCTTCGCCGGCGAAGAACGGGTCGGCGTCCATCCCGTGGATCTGCACCGGCACCCCGTCAGGCCACGGCCCGAAGGCCCACTCGCCGGTGATCGGCAGACACGACTCCAGCAGGACCGCCCCGGACGCACCGGGTCGGGTCTGGGCGAGCCGCTGCGCCTGCATCACCCCGAACGAGATGCCCACGTACACCAGTCCGGTCGGTAGGTCCGCCACCATCGCGTCGGCCACGGCGTCCGCATCGGGGGCCTCCGGACCTCCGGTGAAGGCGGCCCCGGCCTCGATGGAGTCGAACCGGCGCCCCGCGTACTGGTCCGGGAGGTGCACCGTGTGCCCGGCCGCCCGGAGGTCGTCGGCGAACGCCTGGACGCCGGGGGTCAGTCCGAGGATGTGGTGGAACACGAGGATCTCAGCCATTGGTAGTCACGCTACGTCGACGTACCGACAAGCGGCCCGCACGCTGACGCGGTCAGGCGGGCCGGCGGCCCTTCAGGTAGAGCCGTCGGGTGTCGGACTCGTGCGGCAGCGGGCTGCGCAGATACCACTCGATGTCGACCAGCCCGGCCGCCTCGGCTGCGGTGATGATCACCTCCGGGTCGTGCAGCACGAAGTCCAGCTCGGTCGGTTCCCCGAACAGCTCGCCCGGATGTCGCACCTCGTCACCGACGTGGGCGGCGATCGCCAGGTACCCGCCCCGGCACAGCACCTTGGCCAGCGACGCGACGGTGGCCACGATCTCGGACTCGGCGAGGTGGACGAACGCGTACCAGGCGGTCACCAGTCCCCAGCCCGGATCGCGTGGGTCACTGCCCCGGGGCATCGGTGGCACGACGAAGGTGCCCTGCACGAAGGTGACGTCCGGTTGCAGCTCGCGGGCCTGCTCCAGCATCACCGGCGACAGGTCGAGACCGGTCATCTCCATGTCGAGCCCCGCCAACAGACCGGCCACCTGTCCCGGGCCGCAGCCCACGTCGAGTCCCTGCCCGGGAGCCGAGTTGGCCAGCTCCTCCAGGAACCAGCGATCGAACGGCTTCTCTGCCAGGTCGTCGCCGAGGGCGATCGCGTACGCCTCCGCCAGCCGGTCGTACTCGGCAGTGACCTTGCGGTCCCGGGACAGACCTCCCGACGACAGCACCTGCTCACGGTCGACCGCGATGACCGGTTCGACGGCCTCGGGTGGCAGCTCGGCCCCGAGCAGCTGGATCCAGCGGCGATCGTGCTGACCGGCCTGGCGCTCCAGCTCCCGCACCAATGGCGGCTCCTCGGCGGCCAGCTCCTGGAGCCGCTCTTCCACCGCATCACGATCGGCGAAGGGGTGCAGCCGCTCCGTCCGCGGGCGCAGCTCGCCCGGGGTCTGCGGCCCCCGCAACAGCAGCGCGGTGAGCAGCGCCACCCCGGAGGCGTCGAGACCGAGCTGCTCCTCCAGCCGCTGGTGGTACTTCACCACCCGCAGGCCCGTCGGCTTCACGAACCGGACCAGCTCGCGGTCGCGCAGCCGGTTGAGGGCGTCGACGACGGTGGCCTCGTCGTAGGCGACCACCGGATCGCGACTGGTGGACTGGTTGCAGGCGGTGCGCAGGCTGTTCAGCGAGAGCGGGTACGAGTCGGGGACTGTCCGCTGCTTCTCCAGCAGCGCGCCGAGGACGCGCAGCTCGACCGGATCCAGGACGGGGAGATCGGGCACGGCATCAGCCTGCCATGCCCGCCTCCGGGGCGCTGCGGCAATTCCCCACTCTCATCCCCGGGGCCGAACGCGACCCAGGCGTGGGCGCGTGGACGAGAGCGCGATTCTGCCGACCGGACCGTCAGGACGCCTTCGCCACCGCTCGCTCGACGGCCAGTCGGAGGGATTCCGGGGTCGATCCCACCTCCGCGAGGGCCCGCCTCAGGGTGAGCTCGGCCGGCGAACCCACCACCCGCAGTGTGCCGAGCAGCAACATCCCGCTGTCGATCCGGCTGCTGTGCATCCGAATGGCCTCGCGCAGGGCCAGTTCCAGGGTCTTCTTGGCGTCGGCGGCGAACGGGATGTGCCCCTTCGCCGGCGACCGGCCGGCGCGGTCGAGCGCGTCCTTGCCGAAGACCGCGTCGGCGCTCGCCCGCACCGCCTCCAGATCGATGCCGACCGACGCCAGGGCCTCGGCGTCCAGACCCCCTGACCGCAGCTCCCCGCGCAGGTCACGGGTGAGCTGCGTGGGATCGACCCCCATCGACGTGAGGGCGTCAGTCGCCGGGCCGGCGGTCTCCACCAGGGCGAGCAGGAGGTGGCGTGAGTCGATCGACCGCGCACTCGCCCTCCGGGCCTCGGTCTGCGCGTGCACCACCACGGCCCGTGCGTCTGCTGTGAATCTCTCGAACATCAGATCCTCCTGCCGTACTTCTTGTGCACCGCTTGCTTCGTCACCCCGAGGGCATCGGCGATCTCCTGCCAGGACCAGCCGAGCCCGCGGGCTCGCTCCACCTGGAGGTGCTCCAGACGGTCAGCCAGCTCGCGGACGGCCTGGATGGCACGGAGACCATCGCGTGGGTCGTCGCCGGCGGCGGTGAGCAGTGCATCGGACATGCCGTCAACATAGATTGACCAAGCGAGATTGTCAACCCAGATTGACGGCGAGTTGCTCGCGTCTACTCGGGCAACCTGCTGTTCAACGGCAGCACCCGGTGGTCACAGCCGGCTGACGGGCCCCTGTCTCGCAGGATCCTCTGCCCAACGGCGACCCGCCTCGTGCTGTCGTCGATGGACGGCTCGACCGGATCACAACGACGCGCCGCACTGTTCTGTAAACCTTTACTAGACGTCCGCCACGTTCCCCGCTAGTCTTCTTCGAGACGGAGGCCGTAAAGGTTTTCACTCACCAACAACTCGGAGCGGAGGAAGCATGTCGCGGGCCACGATCAAGGACGTCGCCGACGCGGCCGGCGTCTCGATCGCCACCGTCTCCCGAGTCCTGAACGATCGGGGTGGAGCCACCACGACTGCTCAGACGGTGCGCGAGGCGGCCGATCGACTCGGCTACGCACCGAATGCCTTGGCCCGGATGCTGATCACCCAGAAGAGCATGACGATCGGGCTGCTGCAGCCGACGGTGTCGGACTCCTTCGCCGGCCAGGTGCTCGACGGCGTGGAGGACGCGGCGTACGAGCTCGGCTACTCCGTGATCGTCTGCTCCATCGGTGCCGGCTCTAGTCGGTTGGAGCACTACGCACGGTTGCTGGCCAGCCGTCAGGTCGATGCGGCCATCGTCATGTCCACCGCGATCACCTCGACCCAGCACCAGCTGCTGCGGGCA
This sequence comes from Microlunatus sp., assembly GCA_036524985.1. Lineage (GTDB taxonomy): Bacteria > Actinomycetota > Actinomycetes > Propionibacteriales > Propionibacteriaceae > Microlunatus. The sequence goes on from DATDBH010000126.1 coordinate 3,459, forward strand.
CTCGCCCTGCCGTACGTGGTCGTGTCCGGCAGCACCCCTGCGCCCGAGGTGCCGGTCGTCGCCATCGACGGACAGCAGGCCGCCACCGACGCCACCGAGGCGCTGATCGCCGCCGGCCACGTCCGGATCGGCATGATCGCGGGCGGTGCGGACGACCCCGTGGCCGGTCTCCCGCGCGTCCGCGGTTTCGAGGCGGCCTGCGACGCCGCCGGGATCGCACCGGCCGACCGGCTCGTCGAGCACGGGGACTTCGGCTACGACAGTGGTCTGGTCGCCATGCGCCGGCTGCTGGATCGCCGGCAGGACCTGACGGCGGTGTTCGCCGCCAGCGACGAGATGGCCGTCGCGGCCATGACCGTGGCCGACGAGCGGGGGCGGCGGGTGCCCGACGACCTCTCCGTGGTCGGCTTCGACGCCATCCCGTTGGCCCGGATGACGCGGCCACCGCTGGTCTCGGTCTCCCAGCCGCTCCGGGAGATGGGCTATCGCGCCGTGCGCGCCGCCGAGCAGCTGGTCCGCGGCGACGTGGTGCCCATCGTTCCTACCGTTCCGCACTCGCTCACTCCTGGCCGCACCGTTCGCACCATCCCCACGAGCTGAACCCCGCGAGACCGAGTCCTGGACTCGGCGACCACACCCCCGACTCGACGTCCCGACGACCTCAGGAGCACGACGTGCGCACCGAGCAGAACCTCACTCCCACCGCCAGCTTCTGGCTGGACACGCTCGAGCGCTTCGACCCCCGACACGAGGGTCCCCAGTGGGAGCGACCGGTGCGCAGCATGATGGAGCCGACGCTGCAGATCGACGACCAGCTGACCGGACTGGTCAGCGAGGCGATCGTCATCCAGCAGTTCCTGCTGGAGGTGCTCACCCGCCGCGGGCTGAGCCGAGCGAGGGTGGTGACCCAGCTGCGTCACCTGCTGTCGTCGTCACCACCGCCGACGCAGCCGCTCCCGTACCGTCCCGGCCACCTGCCCGACTGACCCAGCCAGCCCAGCTCGACCCCACCGATCACTCATCACCAGCAGAGGAGACCCAGATGTCCACCCACGCGATCGCTACCCACGAGGCCCGCCCCGACGGCTGGTGGAAGTCCGCCGTCGTCTATCAGATCTACCCGCGGTCGTTCGCCGACAGCAACGGAGACGGGGTGGGCGACATCCCGGGCATCCTGTCCCGGTTGGACTATCTCGCCGACCTCGGGGTCGACGTGCTGTGGCTCTCCCCGGTCTATCGCTCGCCCCAGGACGACAACGGGTACGACATCTCCGACTACCAAGACATCGACCCGACCTTCGGCACCCTCGCCGACATCGACGCCCTGATCGCCGGCCTGCACGAGCACGGCATGAAGCTGGTGATGGACCTGGTGGTCAACCACACCTCCGACGAGCACGCCTGGTTCGTCGAGTCCCGCGACCCGGCCTCGCCGAAGCGGGACTGGTACTGGTGGCGACCGGCCCGGGACGGCTTCGAGCCCGGCACGCCCGGTGCCGAGCCGACCAACTGGGGCGCGGCGTTCTCCGGCTCCGCCTGGCAGTACGACGAGGTCTCCGGGGAGTACTTCCTGCACCTGTTCTCCCCCAAGCAGCCGGACCTGAACTGGGAGAACCCGGAGGTCCGCGAGGCCGTCTACGCGATGATGCGGTGGTGGGTCGACCGGGGGGTCGACGGCTTCCGGATGGACGTGATCAACCTGATCTCCAAGCCGACCGAGCTGGTGGACGGCCCGGTGGCACCCGGGCAGCTGCATCACCCCTCGTTCGTCCCGGTGGCCAACGGGCCCCGACTCGACGAGTTCCTGGCCGAGATGAACGCGGCGGTCAGTCTGGACGCCCAGAACCTGCTCACCGTCGGCGAGATGCCCGGCTCCTCGATCGCCACCGCGCGCGCGGTGACCGACCCCGAGAACCACGAGCTCAACATGGTGTTCACCTTCGAGCACGTCAGCCTGGACCAGACCCCCGAGGGGTCGAAGTGGGATCTCGCCCATCTCCCCCTACCGATCCTCAAGGCCAACCTGGCCGAGTGGCAGGACGGCCTGGCCGACGCCGGTTGGAACTCCCTCTACTGGAACAACCACGATCAGCCGCGGGCCGTCTCCCGCTTCGGCGACGACAGCCCCGAGTTCCGGGTGCCGTCGGCCAAGACACTGGGCACGATCCTGCACCTGCACAAGGGCACTCCTTACGTGTACCAGGGCGAAGAGATCGGCATGACCAACTCCTACTTCACCGACATCACCCAGTACGAGGACCTGGAGTCGGTGAACTACCACGCCGAGGCGCTGACCCTCGGGCTTGAAGCCGAGACCGTCTTGCGGTCCCTGTCGGTGAAGAGCCGGGACAACGCCCGTACGCCGATGCAGTGGGACGACCGATCGCACGCCGGCTTCAGCGAGGGGATCCCGTGGCTGCCGGCCAATCCCAACTACGTGTACGTCAACGCCCGGGCCGCGGTCAACGACCCGGACTCGGTCTTCCACCACTACAAGGCACTGATCGCCCTGCGCCACACCCACTCCGTGGTGGTGGACGGCCGGTTCGCGCTGCTCGCGGCCGACCATGATCAGCTCTGGGCCTTCACCCGGACGTCGGCGGAGGCCACGCTGCTGGTGCTGGCCAACGTGTCCACGGAGCCGTTGGAGCTACCCACCGACGGACTGCCCGACCGCACCGGGGCCGCCCTGCTGCTCGGCACCCACGAGGGCGACGGTCTGAGCGACACGCTCGCCCCCTGGGAGTCGCGCGTGCTGCGTCTCGCCTGAGGGCCCTCCCCCGACGCCGAGTTGTCAGATCGTGTGGTCGCCGGAGCAACCACCGCGTCTGACAACTCGGCGTCGGGGGGTCATGCTGGTGCCATGAGCGAGACCCCCGGCCCGGAGCTGATGCCGGCCGCGTTCCTCGGGCACGGGAATCCGATGAACGCGCTGGCCGACAACCGCTACACCCAGGCCTGGCACGCCCTGGGTCGGGCGGTGCCGCGGCCGCGGGCGATCCTGGTGGTCTCCGCGCACTGGTACATCAACGCCACCGCCGTCACCGCGATGCCGCGCCCCCGGACCATCCACGACTTCTACGGGTTCCCGCAGCCGCTGTTCGAGGTGGAGTATCCCGCGCCCGGCCTGCCGAGCTTCGTGGAGGAGGTCAGCGATGTCGTGCACCCGACGTGGGTGGGCGCGGACGTGGACTCCTGGGGCATCGACCACGGGACCTGGTCGGTGCTGATGCACGCCTTCCCGGACGCCGACGTGCCCGTCACGCAGCTCAGCATCAACGCCGACAAGTCGTTCGCCTACCACCTCGACCTCGGCGCTCGGTTGGCGCCGCTGCGCGAGCAGGGCGTGCTGATCATCGGCAGCGGCAACGTCGTCCACAACCTCGGCGGGATGACCGCCGGGCTGCCCGACGCCGGGTACGACTGGGCGCAGCGGTTCGACGAGCAGGTCAGGGCGACGATGGCGGAGCAGCCGACAGAGGCGGCCGCCCTGGACGGTCACCGCGACTTCCGTACGGCCGTGCCCACCCCGGACCACTACATCCCCTTGCTCTATCTGGCGGGGTTGGCCGGGGCGGCCGACCGTGGCGCGGACGTGCTGGTGGACGGCTACGCGTACGGGTCGTTGTCGATGACCGCATACACCCTCGACCTCTCCTGCCCCGGAGCCGGGAACGGCACCGAACCCGCCGCCGCCCTGCCCGACGGTGTGCCCCCGGACGGCTCCAACATCTGAACAGACCCGCTGCACTCCTGCGTGTCCTCACGCACGCGTTGCAGAGGGTGCGTGAGCGTACGGAGGAGTGCGTCATTCCTGAAGGAGTGGGGCCGTGTCAACCCCCGACTACCTCGTTGTTTTGGGTGCGCCGGCGGTATCTGAGCGCGCCTCGATTAAGGGTCGGGGTCAAGGATCGGCCGGAGGCCGACCGCGGAGCGG
>DATDBH010000127.1:0-3088 GCA_036524985.1 Microlunatus sp.
TCCGTCAACCACAAGGCCCTCGAGCTGGCCGCCCAGGACATGGTGGCCAAGGCCAAGGAGATCAAGGGCGTCCTCGACGCCCTCGACCAGGACATCCACAACGACGTGATGCAGTGGGGCGGCCAGGCCAAGGCGTCCTACATCCCGGCCAAGCAGCAGTGGGACAACTCGCTCTTCGCGATGATCCAGCACCTGCAGGACGCCGCCACCGGCGTGGGCAACGCCAACGCCGAGTACCACAAGACCGACCTCAACAACGCCGGCCTGTTCCAGGGCATCCCCAAGGCCTGAGACATCGTGGGAGGCATCGCCGCGAGGTGAGCACCTGGGACCGGCAGAGCGCTGCCGGTCCCAGTCGGCATGACAACCCCCAGCATCGACAAGGGAGCACCGATGGCTTTCCTGGACTTCAGCACCCTGATCGCCAAGATCGCGGCAGCTGCGAAGACCGAGGGAATCGAGCTGTCCCAGGACGAGATCGACAAGGCGGTCAAGAAGCTCGCCGCCGCGCAGGACTTCCTCAACGAGCACGGCCTCCAGGAGGACGAGCAGGCGGAGGGTCGCTTCGGCACCTCGCCGCTCGGCCAGACGATGAGCCAGCAGCACCGCCGGGTCTACGGCATCATGGCGCGCTCGCTCGACAACGTGGCCACCGACCTCGGCCAGTTCGCCAGCGGCATCGACGCCGCGGCGAAGTCGGTGACCACGACCGACGACGACATCGGCGGGGAGCTGCTGCTGCGGGCGCTGACGCTCCAGGCCAGCAACACCGACCTCAACGACTACGACCCCCACCTGGGTCACGGGGGCCAGCACCACGGGGGTGAGCCCTATGACGGGTAGCCAGGAGGTCCGGCTGCGACACCTGATCGCCGGAGCCCAGCTCGAGGCCACGATCGACAAAGAGCTCCAGCAGTGGACCGACGCCCGCGACCGCCTGCACGACGTGGGGGTCGCGCTGATCGCCGTCTCGACCCCGGTGAGCGAGAACCTCGGCCAGGAGACGGTCGCGAGCGCCCTCGCGGCCTTCAAGGCGGTCGGCGAGAAGGTCAACGAGCGCGCTGACGACATCCAGGAGATCCACCAGGCCCTGCGCCACGCCGTGCTCGTCACCCGCCAGGCGCAGGCCGCGGTCGCGGAGATGGACGGCGACCAGCGGGACAAGCCGGAGTTCGGCAACGGGGAGCCGCCGACCGACGAGGCCGACGAGATGCACGACCTGAAGGTCTACGTCGGTCAGATGAAGCTCTACAACTCGTGGGCGGACGTCCGGGAGACGAAGTCGCAGGAGCACGCCGACAAGGTCGAGACCGCCTGGCAGGACGCCATCGCGGTGATGGAGAAGATCCCTGACGACCAGACCTCGAACGGCGGTGGCGGCGGAGGCGGCGGCGGCGGCGGTGGTGGCACCGGCCCGATCATGCCGACCTCGCCCACGGTGCCCACCACCACACCCACCAACCCCACGATCCCCGACATCACCTGGGTGGACGAGTGGCCGGACGACCCCACGCCGACGCCCATGATCCCGACCCCGACGCCCACGCCGACCCCCACGCCGACGGCGGTGCCGCCGGGTCCGCACTTCCCGACCCCCGAGCCGGTCCCGCCTGGCAGTGGCGATCACCCGACGCCGCTCCACCCGGGCACGCCGGGCCCCGGCCCGGGCTTCGATCCCTACCCCGGCTCCACTCCGGGCATCCCCGGCACTCCGTCGACCGGCGACATCGCACCGACCCCGGCCGTCGCGCCGGGCTCGCTCAGCGGCTACGCGATCGGCGGCGCTGCCGGCCTCGGTGCGCTCGGTGGCCTCGGCGCCGGCATCCGGGCCGCGGGCGCGACGGCCGCCTCCGGCGGGCTGCGCAGCGGCGGCACCCTGGGCGCCTCCGCTCGTACGGCCGGGTCGGCCAAGGGTTCGCTCGGCGCGCGCACCGGTGGCACCGCCACCGGTGGGGCGGCGTCCGGCCGGGCCACCGGACGCGGTGGGTCGCGAGGTGCGGCGGGGGGCCGCGGCGCAGGCGGCGTCGGAGCCGGCGGAGGTCGCGGCAAGGACAAGGACAAGAAGAAGCGGAAGCCCGCAAAGGTCGAGCTGTTCGACGAGGACAGGGACTGGATCGACGACGAGGGCGCGAGCACCGGAGTGATCGACTGACCGCCCATGCACGGGCCGGGCAGCATCGGGCTCGCACCAGTCAGGAGGTCGGATGAGCCAGGCGCCCCCGGCCGGCCCTCCCGGCCCCGTCGGCCCGGCCAGCCCGGCGGTCCTCGCCTCGGGCCTGGTCCGGGTCACCGTCGCGTCCGGCACCCGCCGCGTCGACCTGGTTCTGCCGGGTGCCGTGCCGGTCGCCGAGCTGGTGCCGGAGCTGGCCCGGAGCGTCGGGCTGCTCGATGCCACCACGGTCTACGGCGGCTACCGCCTCGTCACCGTGGACGGTCGGGAGCTGACCTCCGACGCCGGCCTGACCATCCAGGGTGTCGAGGACGGCGGTGTCATCACCGTGACGGCGGGGGTCTCCGACCCGTCGCCGCGCGTCTACGACGACGTGGTCGAGGCGATGGCCGACGTCGTCGAGCGCGACCTCAAGCCCTGGTCCCCCGAGACCGGGCGCCGTACGGCGCTCTCGGCGGCGGGTCTGCTGATGGCCCTCGGCGCGTTCGCCCTGCTGATCCAGCGCGAGTCCACGGTCGCGGTCGCCGCCGCCGCCCTGGTCGCCCTGGCGCTCGTGGTCGGGGCGATCGTGCTGTCCCGCGGCCAGGACGAGCCCGACGCCGCCGTCGCCGTCGCGTGGATGGGCACCGGCTACGCCGCTGTCGCGGGCCTGATGTTCGCCCTGCCCGATGACTGGAGCGGTGACTGGCAGGTCTTCTTCGGCTATCCCGTGGCGGCCGCGGGCGGCGCCGCGCTGGTCGCCGGGGTGGTCGCCCTCATCGGCCTGGGCGAGGGGCGCATGCTCCTCATCGCGCCGATCGTGGTGGGCGCGATCTTCGTCGGGGCCGGCCTGGCGACCGAACCGCTCGGCCTCGACGCCGCGGTGGTGCTGACCAGCACCCTCGTCTTCGTCGTGCTGGTCAGCAGCATCTTCCCGTG
>DATDBH010000128.1:0-2584 GCA_036524985.1 Microlunatus sp.
GAACACCGGACCGAGCGACACCTCGAACTCGCCGGTCCGCTGGTGGTAGACCCGGGTGCCGATCAGATCGGCCGGCACCAGGTCGGGGGTGAACTGGATCCGCTGGAACTGGCCACCGATCGCGCCGGCCAGTGACTTCACCGCCAGCGTCTTGGCCAGTCCGGGCACCCCCTCGACGAGCAGGTGCCCGCCCGCGAGCATCGCCACCGCCATGCGTTCCAGCAACACGTCCTGTCCGACGATGGTCCGCTTGACCTCGAACAGCACCGGCTCGAGTGGATTGGTGGTCATGACTTCCTTCGCTCGAATGTCACAGCTGGGGACCCCCGCCGGTGCCGTCGCCGGAGCCCCCGCTGAGCGCCGCGCCGATCGGGACGGCGAAACCGATCCCGGCGAAGGCGTCGTCGCCCCCCGGGTCGGCGATCGACACGACGACGCCGACGAGCAGACCCTGGGAGTTCAGCAGCGGGCCGCCCGAGCTCCCCGGGTTCACGGCGGCGTCGAACTGGATCAGCCCGGACAGGGATCCGGACTTGGTCTTCGTCCGTCGCTCCAGTCCCGACACGATGCCCGTGGTCGTGCTGGCCCGCAGCCCCAGGGGGTTGCCGATGGCCACCACGTCCGAGCCGACGGCCAGACCTCCACCGAGGATCGCGGGCACCACGACCTCGGGGAGCTTGCTGGGTGTCAGGGTCGCGATGTCGATCTTCGGATCGGCAGCCGCCACCGTCGCGGCGGCCTTGGTGCCGTCGGCGAACACGAGGGAGATCGTGCCGCCGCCGGCGATCACGTGCTGGGCGGTCAGCACGGTCCCGGTGTCATCGACGATCACCCCGGTTCCCAGGGATCCCTTCGAGGTGGTGATCAGCACCACCGAGGGCGCCACCCGGCCATACAGGTCGGTGACCGCCAACGGGGTCGCCGACGCGGCTGGGGTCGGCGTGGGTGACGGCACGACCGGGGTCGCCGAACCCGATCCCAGGCGGAACGCCAGGGCCGCGATGATGGCGATGGCGATCACCAGTGCACCACCGGCCGCCAGCACCCACCGCCAGCCGCTCGTGCCCGGGACGCCGACGGGCCCGTTGCCGAACGGTTGCGTCACCTCGGCCGTCGCGGACTGTCCGGCGGCCCTGGACGGCACACCGCGCTCCACCGGATCGGCGCCGGGCGCGCGGAACCCTCGCAGCCGGTCTGGCCCGGTGGGGTCCATCCCCACAGCCTAGGCATCCTCGACGGCTCGGGGCTGTGCGTGGCCTGTGGGTTCTGGCTCAGGACCCGACCGGTGGCACTTCGTGACCGCGTCACGGGTCGCCCGTGCCGCCGGATATCGTTCATCGGTGCGCTTCTGTGACCTCGGTCCCCTCGAGGTCGAGATCGCCGGTTCCCGGCAGCCGACCCGGGGAGCCCGACTGAACGCGGTCCTGGCCACCCTGCTGCTGCATCTCAATCGGCGGGTGTCGACGGACCTGCTGCTGGACGCGGTCTGGGGGGAGTCCGTCACCGAGAGCTCTCACAGCACGCTGGAGACCCACATCTGGCGGCTCCGGCGACTGCTGGAACCTGGTCGCGGGCGGGGTCAGGCCGCCAACGTGCTGGTGAACGACGCCGGCGGCTACCGACTGCTCGCCCAGCCCGACGAAGTGGACTCGGCCCGGTTCGAGCAGCTGGGTTTGGAGGTGCTCGACCTGGGCACCACCCAACAGCCCGAGCGGGCGCTGCAGGCCGCCGACCAGGCGCTCACGCTGTGGCGTGGCGCGCCGTTCGAACCGGTCGCCGAACGGCCCTGGGCGGTCGGCCCGATCGCCCGGCTGAACGAGATCCGGGCCCAGCTGCAGGAGCGGCGGATCGACGCCATCCTGGGCGTCGGCCGACCAGAGCTCGCCGTCGGAGAGCTGGAGCCGCTGCTGGCCGATCAGCCGTACCGAGAGCGGTTGTGGTGGCTCCGGATGCTGGCGCTGCATCGCGCCGGCCGGAGCGAGGACGCCCTGGCCACCTTCCGCACCGCCCGACGCACCTTGATCGACGAGGTCGGCATCGACCCGGGTGCGGAGCTGGTCGAGCTCCAGCGGCAGATCCTCGACCAGGACCCGGCCCTGCGGCCCTCGGCGGTGCAGCCGGCGCCGACACCGCCCCGCGAAGTGGAGGTCCACCTACCGCGCGCTCGACCGGTGGTCGGCCGAGCCGGCGAGCTCGAGGAGCTCGCGGCAGCCCTTGGCAGCTCGGCCCTGGTCACCATCGTAGGCGGAGCCGGAAGCGGCAAGACACTGCTCGGCACCGCGGCGGCGCGATCGGCCGCGGCGACGTACCCGGACGGGATCTGGTTCGTCGATCTGAGCGTGGTCGAGTCGACGGCCGACGTCGCCGCGGAGATCGTCGCGGCCGTCAAGATCGCGATGCCGGAGACCTCGACGCCGCTGTCCGTGCTCACGGCGTACGGAACGGACCGCCGGGTTCTCCTCGTGCTGGACAACTGCGAGCAGATTCTCGATCAGGTGGCCGAGGTCGCCGAGCTGCTGACCGAACCCGGCCGGCAGGTCCGGCTGCTGGTCACCAGCCGCGAGTCACTCGGGGTCGACGGCGA
>DATDBH010000129.1:0-11356 GCA_036524985.1 Microlunatus sp.
CGGGCCGCCTGGCCGTACAGGTCGAGGTCCTGGGGGGTGTGGAACACCCCGCCCAGGAAGACCGTGAACAACAACACGTTGCCCACGATGCCGATCGGCCATGCGAGCACCTTGCGCTGCATGCCGAGGATGGCGCTGGCCAAGCCGAAGCCGTTCCCGATGATCTCCCGCCAGAGGATGCCGGGACCGATGTCGAGTTGGGCGTTCAGCAACCGCTCCAGTAGTGCTGAGAAGTCCATGGGGATCCTCCACTGTTCCGGTCGCACGAACACCGGGGTGTGGAGAGACGCCACCTGCGCCTGCACGCCCTCGTCGGCGTACGGCCAGGCCGCGCTCGCGTGGACCTCCCATCCGGACTTTCACCGTCGGTCCCGGAATTCCACCAGGTCAACCAACGCAGCTCGCCGCTGGGGCTGGAAGTCGCTTCGCTCCTGCAAAGGTGTTCCACTGCATTGGGTCGCGGACTGTCACCGCCGGTTCGGACTTACACCGACCCCGGTACACGCGCGAGTGTTGACTCGTCGGGAGAAGCCTACGCCCATCGGCACCGCAGGCCGGAAGATGGCCCCGACCGTGGACGCCACGCCGGCGGGAACCGTCTCAGCGGTGGGTCGGGATCACTTTTCCGCAGGTGAGAGCCGTACTCCGAGCAAGGCGTCGACGGCCCGGGCCACCAGGGCCGGTGCGTCCGCGTCGTCACCGTCGATGACAGCCGAGGCCCCCGCCCAGGCGTCGACGGCCGCAAGGGCGGTCGGCGCGTTCAGATCGTCCCGCAGCGCCGCCCGGACCGCCGCGATCGTCTCGTCGGCGTTCAGGCCGGCGTCGAGCCGGACGGCCTCGCGCCAGGTGGCCAGGCGCTCGACGGCCGCAGTCAGGATGTCGTCGGTCCACATCCAGTTGTCGCGGTAGTGCTGCGAGAGCAGGGCCAGCCGGATGGCCATCGGGTCGACGCCGGCAGCTCGTAGCTTCGAGACCAGCACCAGGTTGCCCTTGGACTTCGACATCTTCTCGCCGTCGAGCCCGACCATCCCGCTGTGCGCGTAGATCTGGGCGAACGGTTCGTCGGTGGCGACCCGAGCCTCCGACGCACACATCTCGTGATGCGGGAAGACCAGATCGGAGCCGCCGGCCTGGACGTCGAAGGCGGTCCCGAGCCGGTTGAGCGCGATCGCTGTGCACTCGATGTGCCAGCCGGGGCGGCCCTGGCCCAGCGGGGAGTCCCAGCCCGGTTCGTCGGGTCGCTGCAGTCGCCAGACCAGGCAGTCCAGCGGGTCCCGCTTCCCGGGTCGGTCGGGGTCACCGCCTCGCTCGGCGAAGACCCCGACCGCCTCGGCGTCGCTGAGATGCGACAGCGAACCGAAGGCGGCGTCGGTGGACCGGGCGAAGTAGAGATCCGGGTAGGTCGCGTCCTCGACCGCGTACACCGCACCCTTCGCCTCCAGCTCACCGATCAACTCGACGACCTCACCTATGGACTCGACGGCGCCCACGTAGTGCGCCGGCGGGATCACGTTCAGGGCGGTCATGTCGGTCCGGAACAGCTCGATCTGGTCGGCGGCCAGCTGCCGCCAGTCGACGCCGTCCCGGCTCGCACGCTCCAGCAGGGGGTCGTCCACGTCGGTCACGTTCTGCACGTAGAGAACGTCGAGCCCGCTGTCGCGCCAGACCCGGTTCAGCAGGTCGAACGCGACGTAGGTGTTGGCGTGGCCCATGTGCGTGGCGTCGTAAGGGGTGATGCCGCACACGTAGAACCGGGCGGGGCGCCCGTCGGCGATCTCGGGTCCGGCGGGCACCTGCTGCTGCTGCGCGGTGTCGAACAGCCGCAGCCCGGGCTGCTGCGTCGAGGAGTCGATCCGGGGAACCTCGGGCGCGGGCCATGCGTGCATGCGGGCCACCCTAGTAGTGGCGGCCTCCAGGGCCGACCGCCACGATCACTCCGTCTCCGCTCGGTTTCAAACCCAAGCGAAGTGGAGATCGGGCGTCAGGGTACGACTCCGCTCGGGTTCGAACCCAAGCGAAGTCGGGATCAGGCGCCCAGGCAGCTGCGCGTGTGGTGCAACACGAGGCGGAGTGGAGTTCGACCGCTCAGAAGGGGGGCCAGGGGATCGCCGGGTGGTGGCCCGAGCGGGGGCGCGGGAACCGGCCACGGCGCAGCAGGCGCTCGGCCCGGCTCCATAGCTCCTCGATCTCGGGCTCGGCCAGCAGCTCGTACAACCGGTCCGGGGTCTCGTCCCGGACCCGGCGGACGGCGGCGAGCTCGTCGTCGGTGAGCTCGGCACCGGCCCACCCCCAGAGCAGGGTCCGCAGCTTCGGGTCGGTGTGGAAGCAGACGCCGTGATCGACCCCGAACACGTGACCCCCGCTGCCGAGGATGTGGCCGCCCTTGCGGTCGGCGTTGTTGACCAGCACGTCGAAGACGGCCATCCGTCGCAGCGGTGCGCAGTCGGCGTGGATCACCGACACCGAGCGGTCCCGCGCATCCAGTCCGTCGACCACGTCGAACCAGCCAGCTCGGGGGACCTGGTCGGTCGGCACCAGGTCGACCAGTGCGTCGGTCTCGCTCGCATCCACGTCGACCCAGGCCTGCAACGAGCCCGGACCGGCGGGGCCGTCGACCAGCACGGTCACCGGCACCACGTCGAAACCGCCGGCGGCCGACACCTCGTACGCGGCCACCTCCCGGAGCCCGAGAGTCCCGGTCGGGAAGTCCCAGAGCGGACGTTCGCCGCGGATCGGCTTGTAGACGCACTCGATCGGGCCGGCCTCGGTGCTGAGCACGGCGAGGTAGGTGGCGTTGGACGCGTTGGAGAGCCGGCCGGCGATCTGCAGCTCACCGTCGGTCAGGGCGGCGGTCAGGGCCGGGTGCGGCTCGTCGGGGATCTCGGCGGCGTCGGTCAACGCGTTTCGGCGTTCGGCACGGGTGACGGCGGCACGAGCGGACTCAGAACAGCGGCCGACGGTAGCCGTTGGCGCGCGGGCACACGTGCCCGGCCGGGTCCAGCGGCTGCAGACAGAACGGGCACGGGGGTCGGCCGGCAGACACCAGGGCCTGGGCGCGAGCCACGAAATCGCGGGCGTACGCGGCGCTGATCTTGACCACGAACACCTCGTCGGCGTCGACCTCGTCGGCACCCTCCAGGGCGGCCGCTGCGGCCGCGGAGAGCTCCGCATCGTCGATGGCTTCCTCGTCGTCTTCCTCGTCGACGTTGGAGAACAGCTCGATGACGATCTTGTTGATCTCGGCGTCCCAGGCGATGGTCATGGTGCCGACCCGGAACTCCTCGGTGATCGGAGCGTCCAGGGGATCGACGTCGCTGGGCTTCTCGCGCGGCGGAGGGACGTCGGCGGCCGGACCGCTTCGCCGCAACACCTCGTCGAGCACCTTGTCCAAGTGCTCGGCCAGGACCGAGACCTGCTGCTTCTCGACCACGACGGAGGTGATGCGGTTTCCTTCGCGGGCCTGCAGGAAGAAGGTGCGCTCCCCCGGCTGGCCGACGGTGCCGGCCACGAAGCGGTCCGGAGAGTCGTAGCGGTGGACGAGAATCGCCATGCCTTCAGCCTAGTCCGCGGCTCACGTCGTCGGCTCCTGTGCACCCAGGCCGCCGCCGACCGGGGCGTCGTCGGACGCCGTACGGGCCCGCCGGGAGCGCTTGGCCACCGGTTTGCGCGGCGGGAACTGGGCGGACAGGTCGCTGCCCGAGGAGTTCATGGTCACCACGTACGGACGGGTCTCGGTGTAGCGGACCACCGACACCGACGCTGGGTTGACCAGGATCCGCTGGAACGTGTCGAGATGGGTGCCGAGCGCATCGGCCAGGATCGCCTTGATCACGTCACCGTGGGAGACCGCGACCCAGACCGCGTCCTCGCCGTGCTCGGCCCGCACCCTGTCGTCCCAGGAGCGGATCGTGCCGACCGCGCGCGCTGCCATCTCGGTCATCGCCTCACCGCCGGGGAAGCGCACCGCAGACGGCTGCTGCTGGACGGTCTTCCAGAGCTTCTCCTTGCTCAGCTCCTTGAGGCTCTTGCCGGTCCAGTCGCCGTAACCACACTCGATCAGTCCCGCGTCGACGGCCGTCGGCACCGGTTCGGGGCGCGCCGCGGCGAGGGCCTGCTGGGTCTGGCGGCAGCGTCTCAACGGCGAGCTGACCAGCGTGGCCAGCGGGACCGCCGCCATCCGCTCGCCGAGGGTGGCTGCCTGGGTCCGGCCCACGTCGTCGAGCTCGACGCCCGGGCTGCGGCCGGCGAGGATGCCGGCCGTGTTGGCGGCGGTCCGCCCGTGGCGGACCAGCAAGACCGTGGGCATGGGTGTGACCCTAGTTGGTCCCAGCTCAGGACGAGATCGGCAGATAGCGGCCCCGCAGATGTCCGAGCAGGTCCGGGTCCGTGGCCCCGAGCTCCACCTGGTCGATCCGAGCGCTGAGCAGCGTGGACCAGCCGACCGGCCGCGCCTCGAGCACCGTGGCCCCCAGCCAGCCGGGCGCGTCGGCGAGCACCGGACCGTAGGGCGTCTGCTGCCAGTCCGCGAGCCGGAACGGCCCGCCGGGGGCCGGGGCAAGACCGGCGAAGGCATCTGGGAGCTGTCGGTGCTGCCAGCCGAGCAGGCTGACGGCGACCGTGCGCGCCGACCCTTCGTCGGGCTGGATGGCCTCGGTCAGGTCGGCGTCGGGATCGAGCAGGCCGAGCAGCATCGGCTCCGGGCCGTCGGCGACCAGCAGCGAGGAGACGGTCCAGCCGACGCGTCGCTCGTCGGCGTACGCGGTCCACAGACTGACCGGCGCGATCATCCGCCCGCGGAAGCGGCGCAGTGGACTCCGCTCACCCTCCGGCGGCAGAAACGGGTGGTCGCTGTGGATGGTCACGAGACCAGTTCTAGCCGACCAGCGGCATTTCCTCACTCCCTGCGAGGGCATCACGCCGGAGCGACGCTCAGGCTCGGGAACGCGCGCGCGATTTTGCTCACAGCCGGCAGCGTCGACCCCTCTGGCCGACAACACGCTCTACGGTGGTGCGGGCCCGGTACCGGGTCGCGTGACGAGAGACCGAACGATCGAAGGTGGGCAATGGGCTGGCTCGAGGCACTGGTTCTCGGCATCGTGCAGGGACTGACCGAGTTCCTGCCGATCTCCTCCAGCGCACACCTGTCGATCATCGGACAGTTCTACGGCGGCGAGGATCCCGGCTCGGCGTTCACCGCGATCAGCCAGCTCGGCACCGAGACCGCCGTGATCATCTACTTTCGCAAGGACATCTGGCTGATCATCAAGAACTGGTCTCTCGCGCTGGTGGGGAAGATCCCGCGCGACGATCCCGAGGCTCGGATGGGCTGGCTGGTGATCATCGGCTCGCTCCCCATCGTGATCTTGGGTCTGCTGTTCCAGGACGCCATCGACCACGCACTGCGGAACCTGTGGATCACCACCGCCATGCTCGCCGGCTTCGGCATCGTGATCGGCATCGCCGACCACTTCGCGAAGAACATCCGGCCGCTGGAGTCGCTGACCTGGAAGCACGGCGTGCTGTACGGCTTCGCCCAGGCACTCGCCCTGATCCCGGGGGTGTCACGATCCGGTGCGACCATCGCGGCAGGTCTGGCGATGGGCTACAAGCGGGAGGCCGCGGCCAAGTACGCGTTCCTGCTGGCCATCCCCGCGGTCGTCGGCTCCGGCTTCTTCAAGCTGTTCGACATCTCCGCCGACCCGGTCGAGCCGGCGTGGGGCCCGATCATCCTGGCCACCGTGGTCGCGTTCGGGGTCGGTCTGGCCGTCATCCACTGGCTGCTCAAGTACATCAGCACGCACACCTTCCTTCCGTTCGTGATCTACCGCCTCGCGCTGGCGGCGCTGGTGGCGATCCTGCTGCTGACCGGGGTGCTGGAGCCGCTGCCGAGCGTTTAGACCCCGGCCAGTTCCAGCGCCTCAGCGGCCGTCGTCAGGGCGGCCTCCTTCTCCTCGAGACTGTCCCCGTACGGCGCGAGCGCGGCCGTGGTCACCCCGGCCGCGGCGAACTCGGCAAGCCGTTCGGCGAGCCTCTCCTTCGGACCGAGCAGCGAGGTGGAGTCGATCAGCTCGTACGGCACCGCCGCCATCGCGTCCCGGGGTCGCCGCGACAGGTAGAGGTCCTGGATGGTGGCGGCTTCTTCCTCGTAGCCCATCCGGACCGCCAGCTGGTTGTAGAAGTTCTTGTCCCGGCTGCCCATCCCACCCACGTAGAGGGCGGCGTAGGCGCGGACGGGGTCCGCGCAGGCGCGCGGATCCGCCCCCACGACCAGCGGGATGGTGGCCACCACGTCGAAGCCGTCGCGCGGACGGCCGGCCGTGGTCCGACCGGCGTCGACGTGGCCGAGCTGCTCGTCGGCGTACCCGGGTGCGAAGAACACCGCCAGCCAGCCGTCGGCGATCTCCCCGGACAGCTCGAGGTTCTTCGGACCGACGGCCGCCAGGTAGATCGGGATCCGGTCGGCGTGGGGGGCGATGGTGAGCTTGAGTGCCTTGCCGGGACCGTCGGGCAGCGGCAGCTGGTAGGTGCGGCCCTCGTACGCGACCGTGCCGCGAGACAGCGCCAGCCTGACGATCTCCACGAACTCCCGGGTGCGGGCCAGCGGTCGGTCGAACCGGACGCCGTGCCAGCCTTCGGACACCTGCGGGCCGGAGACCCCCAGGCCGAGCCGGAAGCGGCCCTCGCTGAGCAGGTCGAGGCTGGCTGCGGTCATCGCGGTCATGGCCGGAGTCCGGGCCGGGATCTGCATCACCGCCGAGCCGACCGCGATGGTCGAGGTCTGCGCGGCCAGCCACGCCAGCACCGTCGGGCTGTCGGAGCCGTACGCCTCCGCGGCCCAGACGACGTCGTACCCGAGGGCCTCCGCGTGCCTGGTCAGCCGGAGCTGCCCCCGTGCGTCGTCGGCGCCGACCATGTAGCCGAGATTCAGTCCCAGTCGCATGGACCGAACCTACCGGTGGGTAACACACCACGCGCGGCGAGGATGAGCGCTCTTTCCTCTCCGAACGACGACGAAGGAGCCGGGACCACGGGCGATCCCGGTGAGCGAAGAGAACACAGATAGCCTCTCCGACCATGGAAGCGCGGCGGGTCGGGACCAGCGGGCTGCGGACGTCGCGGCTCGGGCTCGGCACCTTGACCTGGGCCCGTGACACGACCGAGGAGCAGGCCCGCGGTCTGCTGCAGACCTTCGTCGAAGCGGGCGGCACGTTGATCGACACCGCGGCGGCGTACGGGGCCGGTGACGCGGAGCGGCTGCTGGGCAAGCTCATCGGCGAGTCGGTGCGCCGCGAGGACGTCCTCATCGCCACCAAGGCGGGCTTCGCGGTTCGCGACGGCAAACGGGTGGTCGACACCTCTCGGCGGGCGCTGCTGCGGGATCTCGCGGGGTCGTTGGAGCGGCTCGGCACCGACTACGTCGACCTGTGGCAGATCCACGCCTGGGGGGACGCACCGATCGAGGAGACCCTGAGCGCCCTGGATCACGCCGTCCGCCAAGGCATGACCCGGTATGTCGGGGTCAGCAACTTCGTCGGCTGGCAGACGGCCCAAGCCGCCACCTGGCAGAAGGCGGTGCCAGGTCGGGCCTTGCTGACGAGCCTGCAGGTGGAGTACTCCCTGCTGGCTCGGCGGGCCGAGATGGAGCTGGTGCCGGCCGCCGCAGCGTTCGGGTTGGGGCTGTTTCCCTGGTCACCGCTGGGGCGGGGCGTGCTGACCGGGCAGTACCGCTCCCGCATCCCCAGGGGGTCCCGGGCGGCCTCGGACCACTTCGCATGGTTCGTGCAGCCTTACCTGGAGCAACGCAGCAAGGGTGTCGTCGAGGCGGTGGCGCTCGCTGCCGACGGGTTGGACCTGACCCCGCTGCAGGTGGCCCTGCTGTGGGTGCGCGACGCTCCCGGGGTGACCGCTCCCCTGCTCGGCGCCAGGACCGCCGGCCAGCTCGCGCCGGCGCTGGCCACCGAGACCATGACGCTCCCTCCGGAGATCGTCTCGGCCCTGGACGACGTCTCGGGCGGGCCGCACCTCGGCCGACTGCCGCACCCCGGCGACGAGGGCAGCTGAGCCGACACCCTCCTCAGACGTACGGCTTCAGACGGTCAGCGGCACGCGGATGATCTTGCGCCGGATCCAGACGTCCCGGGTGCCATCGCGGTAGCGACGCAGCCGGGTGAGCTCCCAGCCGCCGTACTCGGCCTGATCGGTGAGCAGCTTCCGGACGGCGCTCCGCGGCACGGACCGGTCCAGCCGGACCTTGGTCACCTCGTACTCGATGCTCATCACGGCCAGCCTAGCCAGCCGGATCCTCGACGTGGTGACGAACGTGTGACGCGTCGCCAGCGGCGCGACCCGGCACTCTGCCGCTGGCACGACCAGCAGGGTTCCGCCGTCTGCCGCCGAGGCGTTCAGGCCCGGTCGAGGAACCGGTCGAGCACCCGGCAGCCGAACTGCAGAGAGCTGATCGGCACCCGCTCGTCGATGCCGTGGAACAGGCTGACGAAGTCGAGATCCGGCGGCAGCCTGAGGGGTACGAAACCGAAGCAGCGGATGCCGAGTCGGTCCCACGCCTTGGCGTCGGTGCCGGCACTCAGCAGGTACGGCACCGCCCGGGCGCCCGGGTCCTCCGCGACCAGGCAGGCCTGCATCGCCTCCACCAGCGAGCCGGCGAACTCGGTCTCCACGCTCGGGTGATCGGCCACCACCTCGTAGCGGACCTTCTCGCCCAGCAGCTCGGTGATGGTGGCGTAGAACTCATCCCGCCCGCCGGGCACGAAGCGGCCGTCGATCGCGGCTGTCGCATGTGAGGGGATGACGTTGTGCTTGTAGCCGGCCCGCAGCATCGTCGGGTTCGCCGTGTTCGCCATCGTGGCGCCGACCATCCGAGCGATGCTGCCGAGTCGGGACAGCGTCTCCTCGGCCCGATCCGGGTCGAGCTCGATCCCGAACGCCTCCGAGACGGCGTCCAGGAAGGCCCGCTGAGCGTCGGTGATCTTGTGCGGCCACTCGTACGACCCGATCCGGGCCACCGCGGCGGCCAGCTCGGTGACGGCGTTGTCCTCGTGCCGGAACGAGCCGTGACCCGCCTGGCCGTCGGCGATCAGGTTCAGCCAGGCCATGCCCTTCTCGGCGGTCTGCACCAGATAGAGCCGCAGGTCGTCGTGCACCGTCAGGGAGAACCCGCCGACCTCGCCGATCGCCTCGGTGCAGCCCTCCAGCAGGTCCGGCCGGTTCTCCACCATCCAGATCGCACCCTTGGCACCGCCCGCCTCCTCGTCGGCGGTGAACACCATCCGGATCGGTCGCCGGGGGGCACGGCCGGCGCGGGCCCGGGCGCGGACGACGCTGAGCAGCATGGCGTCGAAGTCCTTCATGTCCACCGCGCCGCGACCCCAGAGGCAGTCGTCGGCGACCTCGGCGGCGAAGGGCGGCACGGACCAGTCGGCGGCATCGGCCGGCACCACGTCGAGATGGCCGTGGATCAGCAGCGGGCTCAGCCCTGCGTCGGTGCCGTCGGGTTCCCAGTGCGCCACCAGGGACGTCCGCCCGGGCTCGCACTCGACCAGCTCGGACGCGATGCCCACCTCGTCCAGCAGAGCCGCCACGTGCTCGGCGGCCAGCCGCTCCCCCGGACCGGGATCGGGCCCGTAGTTCGAGGTGTCGATCCGGATCAGGTCGCGGCAGATGTCGACGACCTCGGCATCCCCGGAACGGGGTTCCCGGCCAGGTTCGTTAGCAGGTGCGTACGGGGTCGCCGCGCCGGACTCGCTCATCGGCCCATCATCGCCCACCCCGATCGGGCGCCCGAGAATGGTCCCGTGACAGCGGCGACGAGACGGTCCTGGGCGGTGTGGGGGGTCGCCGTCGCGGCGTACGCGGTGGCGGTCTTCCAGCGCACCTCCCTGGCCGTGGCAGCCGAGGACGCGACGGACCGCTTCGGGGTCACCGCCTCGGTGCTGTCGCTGTTCGCCGTGGTGCAGCTGCTCACGTACGCCGGCATGCAGATCCCGGTCGGGGTGCTGGTGGACCGGTTCGGGTCGCGGATCATGATCGCGACCGGTGCGCTGGTGATGGCCGCGGGCCAGGTGGCGTTGGCTCTGGTCGACGCCCCGATCGAGGTGATCGGAGCCCGGATCCTGGTCGGCGCCGGGGACGCGATGACCTTCATCTCCGTGCTCAGGTTGATTCCGGCCTGGTTCCCGAGTCGCCAGGTGCCGCTGGTCACCCAGCTGACCGGTCTGCTCGGTCAGGTCGGTCAGATCGGCAGCACGATCCCACTCGTCGCGCTGCTGAACGGTGTGGGCTGGAAGTGGTCCTACCTGGGGGCCGGGGCGATGGGGGTCCTGGTGTCGATCCTGGTCTTCCTCGCCGTCCGGGACCGACCGCCCGAGGCACCCGATCGAGTGGCACACGCGAGCTGGCGCCAGGCGCTGCGCGATCTGCGGGCGTCCTTCCGGCAGCCCGGCACCCGGCTGGGTCTGTGGAGCCATTTCGCCACCCAGTTCTCCGGCATGGTGTTCGCCCTGCTCTGGGGCTTCCCGTTCATGACGCTGGGTCTGGGCTACACCCCGACGCAGGCGGGCTGGCTGCTCACCCTGATGGTGCTGACGGCGACCGTCATCGGACCGGTGCTGGGCGCGTTGACCGCCCGGTATCCCTTGCGGCGCTCCAACCTGATCTTCGGTGTGCTGATCTTGACCATCGCCGTCTGGACGGTCGTGCTGCTGTGGCCGGGAGCGGCACCGTTGCCGGTGATCGTTGTGCTGGTGCTGACGCTGGCCGCCTACGGTCCGGCGTCGGCGGTCGGCTTCGACTTCGCTCGCACCTTCAACCCGTCGACCCGGCTGGGAGCGGCGACCGGGATCGTCAACATGGGCGGCTTCATCGCCTCCCTGGTGACGATCTTCGCGATCGGGGTGGTGCTCGACCTTCTCGCCCCCGAGGGTGACTACACGGTGACCGACTTCAAGATCGCGTTCTGCTTCCAGTACGTGGTCTGGGCGTTCGGGTTGCTGAGCCTGCGCCGGACGCGGCGGCTGGCCCGGGCCGAGCTGCGGTCCCAGGGCACCATCATCGACCCGCTACCGCACGCGATCGCCCGACACTGGCACGATCGCCACGACCAGTAGCCCGGTCCAGACCGGGCGACCGGCGGGTCCCGCCGCAATGGTTCAGGGCACCGCGCGGGCTTGCTATAGTTCTCGTCGCTGTCCGGCCAGGACGGCGGAGTCCGGGTGGCGGAATAGGTAGACGCGCTAGCTTGAGGTGCTAGTGCCCCTTACAGGGCATGGGGGTTCAAGTCCCCCCTCGGACACAGTGCTTACCCCCCTGTGGATAAGCGGCTCATCTTGACCCATGAGCT
>DATDBH010000130.1:0-19914 GCA_036524985.1 Microlunatus sp.
GATGCCGCCACCGACCCGGTCGAGAAGATCAGGCGCACGCTGCAGGCTCGGCTGGGGGTCGTATCGGCGAAGCCACGCGCTAGCACCCGCCGCGCCTGGAGACGATGCCACCGGACGCGCCGGCGCGGGTTCACCGGTCGACGCAGCGTCGGTCACGTTAGCTTCGGTGGCGCGTTGGAGCGCGGGGCCGTTCTCAGCCGACAAGTCTGCTAGCAGATCGGCCGACTCGTCGGACTCCGGGCCGCCCCACTGGGCGGTCCCCGTCTGATGCTGCGCGGCCCAGGCAGCCCTCTCGTCATCGGAACAATCACAAGGGATCGGTCCGCATCGCTGGACCAATGCCGTCGTCAGCCGTTGCTGAGAGGGCAGCGACCGCGGCCGTCTGCTCGTGAGGAGAGCGGCCACTGCAGCGTTTCCGGCCGATTGCTGCAGCTGAAGCAACTGTCTGGTGCTGGAGCGGATCGGCGTAGCCAAGCCGCTTCGCGCGTCCGCCGGGCGCAAGGCAGGCTGCGTCGGCACCTGCTCCAAATCGTCGCGCCGTTGCACTTGTTTCTCCCTGGCAGCGTGGACTCACACTAGGGCGCCCTCTTCTGGGAGCACCAGTGCAACGCTCCATCGGGCGCCGAGCCTTGCCCGAACGTGCAGCGGTCCCCGCCGACGTGCCGGATCTGCTCGTCCGGCCGGCCGAAGTCAAGATCACATCGGGCGTTGGCTGAGGTCTCTGATTGGGGTCAGCTTTTCGCCAAGACCGCCTCCCTGCCAAGGCGCGCAGCAGTCTCACTGCCAGTCTCAGTTACCTCTGTTCAGGGGCGTTCAGCAGGCCTCTGTTAGGGCTTTGCTAGTCCTCGTGGAGGCGGATCTAGACGTCGAGATCAGCCCATGGCAGACCTCGAAAGCGCGTGAGGGGCAACCCTCCGCGGGTTCAAATCCCGCCGCCACCGCCAGTTCGACAGGGTGAGACGTCGGTCCCCGCCATCGGGCGGGACCGACGCTTCCTTGGTCGGCCTCGAGGCGAGTCCCACGGTGACCGCCTCCCCGCCAAGCCACCCGGTCAGCGAGTCAGGCCCACACCACGCCTGGATTCATCTCCCTCCGCGAGAGCTCTGCCGGGCGGTCGGACCCTTCGACCCTGTGCGAACCGACGCGACTGGTGTCATGGTCCTACATGTCGGCTGGCTGCAGGACCGGGGGCGCCGGGGAGGGCCTGTCGGCAACGGAGCAGGCCGCACTGATGCGGCGAGAGGAGCACGCCGTGAAGAAGGTGGCCGCCGTCGCGAAGGATGAGGCCGCACGAGGGAACAGGGCACGGGGTCGTGAGGGCTCCCCGGCGGCAGCGCCCGCAGGGCACAGAGTTTCGCACCTGAGTGTCGACCAGCGGGTGGCCAAGGGGAAGGCGGCGCGCGACGAGGTCCCCCGGTCGATCCACGGGCGTTGGGCGCCGGCCGACGATCGGCGCGATCCGATTGCCCTGTTGGAGGAGCAGGCAGCGAGCCGGGTGCGGGAGCTGGTGCCGATCCGGCATGGGCGGATGCTTCTCTCACCGTTCGCGTTCTACCGGGGGGCTGCGCTGATCATGGCCGCCGACCTGGCCGCAACACCCCGGTCGGGACTGAAGGCCCAGATCTGTGGTGACGCACACCTGTCCAACTTCGGGGTGTTCGCATCACCCGAGCGGCATCTGATGTTCGACATCAACGACTTCGACGAGACCCTCCCCGGCCCGTGGGAGTGGGACGTCAAACGGCTGGCGGCGAGCTTCGAGATCGCCGGCCGCAGCCGCGGCTTCGACGCCGCCGAGCGGCGGGCCATCACGCAGGCGGGTGCCGCGGAGTACCGGACCCGCATGAAGCAAGCCGCAGGGATGCGGAATCTCGACGTGTGGTATGCCCACATCGATGCTGAACAGCTCTTCGACCAGCTCAAGGACTCGGCCACGACCAAGCGGCGCGCCAAGGCCAAGGCGACCCTGGCCAAGGCCAGGACCCGGGACAGTCTGCAGGCGTTCTCCAAGCTGACCCATGAGGTCGACGGCCAGCGACGGATCATCGCGGACCCTCCGTTGATCAGTCCGATCGAGGACCTGCTGCCGGAGGGGCGGGAACGAGTCGAGGTCGAGGACGAACTGCGCGGCTTGATCAGGTCCTACCGGCGCACGCTGCAGACCGACCGGCGTCTCCTGCTGGAGGATTTCGACTACGTCCACGCCGCCAGGAAGGTCGTCGGGGTCGGCAGCGTCGGCACCAGTGCCTGGATCCTCCTCCTGCTGGGCCGTGACGGTCAGGATCCGTTGTTCCTGCAGGCCAAGGAAGCCCAGGAGTCGGTCCTGGAGCGGTTCGTGGGGAAGAGCACGTACGGCAATCACGGCCAGCGGGTGGTGGCAGGTCAGCGTCTGATGCAGGCCGCCAGCGACATCTTCCTCGGTTGGCAGCGTTTGAGGGGCCTCGATGGTCGAGTCCGTGACTTCTACTTCAGGCAGCTCCGGGACTGGAAGGGTTCCGCGGAGGTCGACACGATGACCGCCTCGGTGATGGCGCTCTATGCGCGGATGTGCGCGGCGGCTCTGGCCCGCGCGCACGCCCGGTCGAGTGATCGGATCGCGATCGCGTCCTACCTCGGCAACAGTGAGGTGTTCGACCGCGCCATAGCCGACTTCTCCACTGCCTACGCCGATCAGAACGAGCGCGACTACGAAGCCCTGGTCCGAGCAGTGGAGTCTGGACGGCTCGAAGCGCAGTCCGGCCTGTAGCCGGCGGAGTCCGGCCGACGCAACGAGGCCGGTGCCTCAGGCGCCGTCTCGGATCTTCGGGTGGGTCGGCGCAAGGGCATCCTGGCGGGTGACCGGTGACTTTCGTGGGTTGTGGCGGGTCGATCGAGCGGGCAAGGCGTCAGTCAGCCCACACTGCGGCGCCGAGCGATGACCTTGCCGATCTCCCATCCGATGAGCAGAACGAGCGCGGGTAGGGCTCCGATCAGCCACTGCTCGCTCGACAGGGCGGCAGCGCCGAGGAATGTGGTCAGCGCGGCCCCACGGGCGATCATGATCGCGAGGGCGATCTCGACCAAAGCGGTGATGTTGAGTGTTCTGTTGTCGAAGGTGTCCGCGTGCAGGATCGACGCCTTCTCGTCGCGCGACTCGAAGGCCGCGACCACGAGCATGAGCGAGAAGGCGACGAGACCCATGGTGCTGGCGATGTCGGGACTGTTGTACGTGCTCGTCCCGAACACGATCAGTGCGTCGATGGCGAGCGACATGAACAGCCCGACCAGGCCGACGGTCGTGATCACCGCGGGGGTCATGATCGAGGCTGCGCGCGGTCGGGGCCGGCGTTGCATCAGTCCGGGGGTCTGCTTGTCCAGGCCCAGCGCGATGCCGACGGGAGCGGTGATGAGGAAGTTGATCCACAGGATCTGGATGGCGGAGAAGGGCTGTCCGCCGGCGATGTTGAGCACACTCGCCAGCAGGAAGGTCACGACGTAGGTGACCAGGGCCACGAGCATGAAGCGGATGTACTTGAGCATGTTGTCGTAGAGCTTGCGTCCCTCGGACACGGCGCGCACGATGGTGGCGAAGTTGTCGTCGGTGAGGATCATGCGGCCAGCGTTCTTGGCGACCTGGGTGCCCGATCCCATGGCGATGCCGATGTCTGCAGCCTTGATGGCGGGGGCGTCGTTGACCCCGTCGCCGGTCATGGCCACCACCTCGCCCTTCTTGCGGAGGGTCTCGACCATGAGCACCTTGTGCTCAGGGGCCACGCGTCCGACGACGCCGATGTCGTCGATGCGGGCGAGCCGTTCGGACTCCGACATCGCCGCCAGGTCGGTGCCGAGGATGGCCTCGCCGGGGATGCCCAGCTGTTCGGCAACGGCGGCACCGGTGACGACGTCGTCGCCGGTCACCATCCTCACCCGGATGTTGGCGTCCTGGGCGGATCGCACCGCGTCACGGGATTCGAGCCGGGGCGGA
Organism: Microlunatus sp.; assembly: GCA_036524985.1. Lineage (GTDB taxonomy): Bacteria > Actinomycetota > Actinomycetes > Propionibacteriales > Propionibacteriaceae > Microlunatus. The sequence goes on from DATDBH010000130.1 coordinate 3,965, forward strand.
TCGATCATCCCGACCAGCGCCGTCAGCTGCAGTCCCTGGACCAGTGCGAGCAGGTCGCCGGCCGGGTCGAAGCTCTGGGGGTCGATGTCCTTCATGGCAGCGGCCATGATCCGCAGGCCCAAGCCGCCGAGGCGTTCCATCTGCTGGTCGGCTCGCTGGTTCTGCTCATCGCCCCAGCGGACGGTTTCGCCCCCGGTCAGGGCTGACGTCGCGCGCCCGATCACGGCAGGGGCGGCGCCTTTGACGAAGACCCGGACGACGGACTTCCCCGATGCGTCCTTGGCGTCGCAGAAGGCCGCCATCAGCTTGTAGGTGGGGTCGAACGGCAGGGTCGCTAGCCGCGGGTAGGCCTGCTGCGTGCTGTCGATGTCGAGCTTCGCCTTGTGCCCGAGGACCAGAAGCGCGCCCTCGGTGGGATCGCCGACCACCTTGCCGTCGACGAGCTTGGCGTCGTTGGTGATCAGGAACGGCAGGATGGCCGCCTCGATCGTGTTCGTGTTGCCAGCGGTGTGGTGGACCTCGCCGTCGAGGCCGTAGCCCATGCCGGTGATCGCGTACCGGTCGGTGGGATCGATCACCTCGACGACGGTGACCTGGTTCATCGTCAGGGTGCCGGTCTTGTCGGAGTTGATCGCCGAGGTCGAGCCGAGCGTCTCCACCGAGTCGAGACTCTTCACGACAGCGCCGTGTGCGGCGAGGTCCCTGGACCCACCGGACAGGATGACCTGCAGCACCGTCGGCATGGCCATCGGCACCGCGGCGAGCGCCAGGGCGATGGCCGTGGTGAAGATCACCTGGGGCGAGTCCCCGCGGGAGATCCCGAGGGCGAACATGATGGCGATGGTCAGCCCGGCCGCTGCCGCGATCCACAGGGTCAACGTGTCCAGCTGCTTGGTCAGCGGTGTCTTGAGGTTGGGTGCCGACTTCAACATCCCCGAGATGGTGCCGACCGCAGTGTCGGCACCCGTCCCGGTGACGATCATGACACCGCTGCCGTGGGTGACCGGGGTGTTCATGAACGCCATGTTCGTCTGGTCCCCGATCACCGGATCCGGATCGGTGATCACGTCGATGCTCTTCGAGGCGGGGACACTCTCGCCGGTCAGTGCGGACTCATCGATCTGCAGCGAGGTGGCCTCGACGAGCCGCCCGTCCGCACACACATCGTCGCCGGCGGCGAGCAGGACCACGTCCCCCACGACCACCTGGTCGGCGTCGATCTTGACCTCGGAGCCGTCACGGCGGACCCGGGCGCTTGTCTTGAGCATCGACTGCAGGGCGTTCATGGCACTCTCCGCCTTGCCCTGTTGGCGCAGGCCCCCCAGTGCGTTCAGCGCGGTGATCAACAAGACCGCGACGCCGGTGGCTATCTGCCCGATCAGGATCGAGGCGATGGCGGCCCCGACGAGGATGATCTGCATGTAGGACTTGTACTGAGCCAGGAACAGCGTCCAGCCGGGCGGCGGCTTCTCGGCCGGGAGCGCGTTCGGCCCGTTCGTCCTCAACAGCTCCGCGGCCTTCGCCGCCGACCAGCCGCTGGCGGGATCCACGCCGAGCGTGTTCGCGACCTCGGCCGACGGGACCGCGTACCACTTCCCGGACGTGTCCCCCGCGGCGCGAGTCGCGCCTCCGCTGGCCACCATCGTCTTGCTCGTCATCGTCAGTCCTTCGGTAGGTCCTCGTCCGGGCTCGGTCGCGCCGCTAGAAGGGCGTCGGAATGCGGTGCACGGGGAGATCCGGCTCCGCGTATCCGCGCGGGCTCGGCTTCTTGGGCATCCTCACGTCGACGGCCGGGAGCGGCTCGTACGGGATCTGGCTCAGCAGATGGCTGATGATGTTGAGTCGGCCGCGCTTCTTGTCGTCGTTGTCGACCACGAACCACGGAGCCCACTGCGTGTCGGTGGCCGCGATCATGGCGTCCCGGGCCCTGCAGTAGTCGTAGTGGTGACTGTAGGACTTGAGGTCGGTGGGGGAGAGCTTCCAGACCTTGCGAGGATCCTGGATGCGGTTCCCGAGCCGGCGGGTCTGCTCCTTGACACTGACGTTGAGCCAGTACTTGATCAAGATGATCCCGTTGTCGACCATCGCCTTCTCCACTGCCGGCACCTGCTCGAGGAACTTCTCCGACTGCTCCGGTGTGCAGTAGCCCATGACGGGTTCGACGCCCGCGCGGTTGTACCAGCTCCGGTCGAAGATGGCGACCTCGCCGGCAGCGGGGAAGTGGGCGATGTAGCGCTGGATGTACATCTGCGACTTCTCCCGCTCCGTCGGGGTCGGCAGAGCGATGTGCTTGAACACCCGCGGACTCGTCCGCTCGGTGATCCGCCGGATCGTGCCACCCTTGCCCGCCGAGTCCAATCCCTCGAACACGATGCAGACCTTGGCGCCGGTCGCCTTGACCCACTCCTGCAAGGCCACCAGCTCGCCCTGCAGCTGCCGCATCTCCCTCTCGTACTTCTTCACCTTCATCTTGGGCCTGGACACAGCCGTCGCGCCGAGCTCGACGCCCTCCCGCGGCGACGACGACGTCTCCGAACCAGTCGGATCGGCCGCCTTCTTCGCCTTCGACTTCTTGCTCATACGCCTTGATCGCCTTTCAAGAGGTCACTGCATCGTTGCGTCACGGTGTGCAGTCGCCGGGTTCTGGAAGTGTCCTCAGCACGATGAGGACGCTGGCGTGGCCGCCATCGACGTGCTGCGTCAGGGTTTGCGGGCGGCTACCCGGATCGGGGCGGCTCTTCGCTGTGTTCAGCGCCGGTCGCGCCGGTCTTCGCGCCGGTCCCCGCGGTCGTCGCGTCGGTCGCCGCGGTCATCACGCCGGTCGTCGCGTCGGTCGTGTCGGCGGTTCATGCCGTGGGCGACGACGACGGCACCTCCGACTGCTGCAGCGGTTCTCCGTCTGCGTCGAGCTGCCAAGGGCATGTCAGGCTCCTTCAGGTTGCTGGGTGGCTGCCGCGAGTTCCGTGGCGTCCGTGGCGTCGGCCGCGTCGGCTTCGATGGCCGCGATCACCGCCTGGATCGGGATGCGTCCACTGGCCGCCAGCTGGCCTCCGGCGTGCCGCACCGCCGCACCGAACGGTGCGGCCCAGAGATTCTCCCAGACGAGGACTGCGGCCGAACTGCCGGGCTCGATGGTCTCAGCGAGATCCGCGACGTCCTGCTCGCTGAGGATCATCGCGATCTCGGTCTCGAGCTCACGCAACTCACCGAGCGCGGTGTCGTCGGGATCGGTCACCTCGAACGCCTCGACCCTGCCGTCCTCGTCCTTTCTCAAGAACAGGAGGTCCAGGACACGGATCAGGCCCTGGTCGACGTATCCAGCGAGGACGGGAGCAATCGTTCCGGTCGGCTCGCTGCCCGGGAATTCGACGACGATCCAATCGACGGGACCGAGTTGGTCGAGATCGACTGTCATGATGTGCCTCCGGTGTGTTCGGATCTGATGGAATGTCCGCTCGGCCCGGAACGCCCGCGGCATCTTCCACGACCGCGCGGCCAACCGGCGGATTCGCGATGAGGTGTGTAACACCACCCGGCGTCCGGTGACGATCAGCTTGTTCCCGGTCCCGACCAACCATGGCCGCCCCCCACGGGGGCCGGTAGGGCCGAAAGGCCCTGCTGAGAGATCCGTGGTTCGACGGTGTCACCTCCATCATCTGCTCGGCATCGGTCGCCTGAAGTCCGCGGCTTCCCCGCACCTCGCCCTCACGAGGTCTCTGGTCAAGTGCCTCACCGAGGAATATCGTGGATCCTGGTGTGCCGGGAAGCCTGGTCGGCGTCGTCATCCGCGTCGTCTGGGAAGGGTCACGCCATGGGGACGTCCTCTCTGTCCGCCGTCCGCACCGAAGGTCTCACCAAGCGGTTCGGCCGCACACTCGCTCTCGATCGCCTCGATCTCGAGGTCGCCCCCGGCGAGGTGTTCGGCTTCCTCGGTCCGAACGGAGCCGGGAAGTCCACCACCGTACGACTGCTGCTGGGTCTGCTCCGACCGTCCGGCGGGCGGGCCACGGTCTTCGGCACCGACGTCGGCGACACGGTCGCAGCCCACCGTCGACTGGCGTACGTGCCGGCCGACGTCGCGCTGTGGCCCGACCTGACCGGAGCCGAGGTGCTGGAGCTCCTGGCCCATCTCGGATCCGGCATCGACAAGGCCTACCGTGGCGAGCTCATCGAGCGGTTCGCGCTGCAGCCGAACCGTCCGTGTGGGACCTACTCGACCGGCAACCGGCAGAAGGTGGCGCTGATCGCGGCCTTCGCCGCCCGGGCACCCCTGCTGATCCTGGACGAACCGACGAGTGGCCTGGATCCACTGATGGAGCAGGAGTTCCGAGCGTGCGTCCGGGAAGCCGCCGACCGCGGCCAGACCGTCTTCCTGAGCTCCCACCAGCTGGCCGAGGTCGAAGCCGTCTGCGATCGGGTCGGCATCCTGCGAGTCGGTCGGCTGGTCGAGGTCGCCGGACTGACCGAGCTTCGACGGCTGCGGCGCACCGTGATCACCGCGACCTTCGCCGGATCGGGGTCAGTGCCCGACCTGGCCGGGATGGCAGGAGTCCGGGTGGTCCACGACCTCTCCTCGTCCACCGTCACGCTGGTGCTGTCCGGTCCACCCGCGTCGGTGCTGCGTCGACTGGCGACCGACGACCTGGTGACGGTGGAGGTGCGGGAGCCGTCGTTGGAGGAGATCTTCCTCGAGTACTACGGTGGTGACCGCCGATGACCACGTCCATGGTCGCGCCGGCGACCGAGCCCGTCGGCCGGGTCTGGCGGCCGATCCTTCGGCTCGACCTACGACTCGTCCGCCGCGGGGCGGTCATCCTCACCGCGTTGGTGGCCGGACTCACCGCGGTCGTGATGCTGCAGTATCCGACCCTCTTCTCCTCACCCGCCGACGTCGCCGGGCTGCGGCTGCTCGCCGAGAACCCGGCGATCAGGCTGCTCTTCGGTGTTCCGCGAGCGCTGGACTCGGCCGGTGGGTTCACGGTCTGGCGGACCGGGACGATCGCTGCCGTCGCCGTCGCGGCCTGGGCGATGACGGCGGCCACCCGACTGACCAGGGGCGAGGAGGACACCGGTCGCAGCTGGCTGCTGCTCGCGGCCCCGGTGCGACTGCCGGCCACGGTCGTCGTCCATCTCGGAGCTGTCGGGGCCCTCGTCTGTCTGGTCGCCCTGGCGACGATGGTCGCGATGGTGGCCACCGGAAGCGGGGTCCGCGGTGCCGTCGTGTACGCGGCTGGGCTGGCCGGCGTCGGGCTGCTGTTCGCCGCGGTCGGTGGACTGTTCGGCCAGCTGCTGGGCGAGCGGTCCCTGGCCGCGGGAGCGTCCAGCGGGGTGCTGGTGGTCGGGCTGCTGGCCAAGATGGTGGGCGACGGTGTCGACGAGCTCGGCTGGATCCGGTGGGGTACGCCCTTCGGACTGGTGTCGTTGAGCGAGCCGTTCGCCGCCGACCGAGCCCTCCCCCTGCTGGCCCTGGCTCTGGCCGCAGGCGCGACGGGCCTGGCGGCCTGGTGGGTGGCCGGCCGTCGCGACCTGGGGGCCGGGGTGCTCCCGCAGCGAGGAGAGCGCGCCGCCCGTACGCGGCTGCTGACCTCGCGGACCGCTCTTGCCGTCCGGCACGCCCTGGGTCCGACGCTCGGCTGGGGGGCCGCGCTGGCCGTCTACTTCCTGCTGATCGGTCTGCTCGCCGTGTCGTTGACCGAGTTCCTGCTCGCCAACCCTCGGTTCGCCGAGCTCGCCGCGGCGGCGGGCTTCGGTGACCTGGTGAGCGTGCAGGGGTACGTGGCCTCGATCTTCCGGTTGCTGCCGATCCCGATCGGAGTCTTCGCGGCCGTCCGGTTCGCGCGCGTGGCAGCCGATGAGTCGCGGGGGCGCCTGACGCTGTTGTTCGCCACGCCGGCCAGGCGGGTGTCCTGGCCGCTGTCGGAGGCGGTCGCGGTCACGGCGGCCTGCCTTGTGCTGACCCTGGCCGCCGGGGCGGCGACCTGGCTGGGGACGACCGTGGTCGACGCCGGCCTGGGTCTGGGTGAGTCACTGGTCGGCGCGGTGAACGGCCTCCCGGTCGCCCTGCTGTCGGTGGGGGCTGCCGGGCTCGCCTGGGGCTGGCTACCGCGCGCCGTCCTGCCGGTGGGTGCCCTCCCGACCGTCGGTGGCTTCGTCTGGTGGGTGCTGGCCGAGACCCTGGGCTGGTCGGATCGGGTAAGCGGGCTGTCGCCCTTCGCCCATCTCGCGTCGGCGCCCGCCGTGCCGCCCGACCGAGGAGCGACCGCGGCGCTGCTGATGATCGGGGTGGTGCTGATGACCGGCGGTCTGATCGGCTTCGCGCGGCGAGACCTGCGATCGTGACCGCGGTCGGCGCCCGGCTCCGTCTCGGCCGGGCCGACCGACGGTGCGATCCCGATAGGATCGCGAGGGCACAGCACCCCGTCTTCCTCCGAGGGCGGGGTTGCGTCGTATCGGGGGCTCTGTTACGCCCACGTTTCAGCCGGGGAGGGGACGGAGTTGATCGACCTCGAACTGATCCTGCTCGTGGGGTCCGTCGTGGTGATCGTCGCGATCCTGTCCGCCCGACTAGGCACCCGGTTCGGGCTGCCGGCCCTGCTGCTCTTCCTCGGGGTGGGCATGCTGTTGGGCGAGACGAGGGTCAACTTCGACAACCCCGAGCTGGCCCACGCCCTGGGGTTCGGGGCGCTCGTCATCATCCTCGCGGAAGGCGGCCTGACCACGAAGTGGTCAGACATCCGGCCCAGCATCCGACTGGCTGCGCTCCTGGCCACCCTCGGCATCGGGGTCAGCGTCGCCCTGATGGCGGCCTTCGGCCACTTCGTCCTGGGGCTCGACTGGTGGATCGCCATCCTGCTGGGCGCGGTCTTCTCGCCGACGGACGCGGCGGCGGTGTTCTCGGTCCTGCGCAACGTGCCTCTTCCGCAGCGACTCCGAGGCGTGCTGGAAGCCGAGTCCGGTCTCAACGACGCCCCGACCGTGCTGCTCGTGTCGCTCGCCTCCGCCGCGGCCCTGACCGGACAGAGCGAATACGGACCGGTGCTGCTGGGCGGGTTGGTGCTGCTGGAGCTGGCGGCCGGTATCGGGCTGGGTGTCCTGCTGGGATGGGTCGGCGTGCAGCTGCTGCGCCGGGTGGCGCTGCCGGCCTCCGGTCTCTACCCGCTGGCGACGATGGTCTGGATCGTCTTCACGTACGGGGTGACGGCCGAGCTGCACGCCAGCGGCTTCGCGGCCGTGTACGCGTGCGCGGTGCTGCTCGGCAACGCCCAGCTGCCGCACCGCGGGGCGACCCGCTCGTTCGTGGAGGGCACCGGCTGGATCGCCCAGATCGGGCTGTTCGTGATGCTGGGGCTGCTCGCCGTCCCCGAGCGACTGAACCTGCGCGAGGTGGTGATCGCGCTGGCGGCGGGTCTGTTCCTCACCTTCGTCGCTCGACCCGCGTCGGTGTTCGTGTCCGCGCTGGCGTTCCGGATGCCGATCAAGGAACAGATCTTCCTGTCCTGGGCCGGTCTGCGCGGTGCCGTGCCCATCATCATGGCGACGGTGCCGCTGTCCATGGGGGTGCCGAACGCGCCGTACCTGTTCGACGTGGTGCTCATCTTCGTCATCATCTTCACCTGCCTGCAGGCTCCGACGCTGCCGTTCCTGGCCCGCAGGCTCGGCTTGGTGGATCTCGAACGAGCCCGCGAGGTGGAGGTCGAGGTCGCGCCGCTGGACAAGATCTCCGCCGACATGCTGCAGGTGCGGGTGCCGGAAGGATCCCGGATCGCCGGCGTGGAGGTGAGCGAGCTCCGCCTGCCCCGTCACACCGTGGTCACCCTGATCATCCGCAACCAGACCCCGTTCGCCCCCTCCGAGCAGGAACGGCTGAAGGTGGGCGACGAGCTGCTCATCGTCACCCCGACCTCGGAGCGGGAACGGACCGAACGGCGATTGGCCCTGCTCAGTCGGCGTGGTCGCCTGGCGAGCTGGCAGCAGAACGCTCGGGACCCCGCGGACTGAAGGTCCCGCCCGGCAGCCCGGTGGGTGGAGACCGACAGCGGTCAGTTGCCGAGAGCGGGGGTGGACGTCTGCACCGACGGCAGACAGGCCGTGGCGGTCTTCACGACGATGGCGGTCGGCGCCTTCTTGTTGAAGCCGCCGTACTTGTCACCGACGAGGACGTCGACCGTGCCGTCGGTGCGCTTGTCGGCACGGACCGTCGAATCCTTGAAGAAGGCCTTGACCAGCACGACCTCGGGGTTCTGAGCGTTGGCCCCGACGATCACGGTCTGCTTGATGTTCTCGCCGGTGTTCGAGGTCCGTTGCACCTTGAAGCCCTTGTCCCTCAGGGCCCGTCCGACGTCTCCGGCCAACCCGCGCCGGTCTCCGCCGTTGTAGACGTTGACCGTCACCTGGGCGGACCTCAGCTGGCTGTTCGGCAGGGTCTGCTGCACGCAGGGCTCCGGCGGCAACGGCGGCACCGTGGCGATGACGTTGTTCCAGCCCCACCACGCGCCGTAGCAGAGGACCCCGAGCAGGATCAGCAGCGTCAGGGGTGTCCGGACGATCCGGAACACACGACCGATCACTGACTGATTCCCTTCCGTCACCACCCGGGCTCTGAGCCTACCGGGACCTGGAACTACTTCAGGTCGAGAACCCGGGCGTGCATGGTCTGGCGCTGCTGGAGTGCAGCGCGCAGGGCCCGGTGGAGACCGTCCTCCAGATAGAGCTCCCCGCGCCAGGAGACCACGTGCGCGAACAGATCACCGTAGAACGTGGAGTCCTCTTCGAGCAGCGCCTCCAGATCGAGGGTGCGCTTGGTGGTCACCAGCTGATCCAGGCGCACCTGGTGTGGCGCGATGGCTGCCCACTGCTTCTGGACGTACCCGTGGTCCGGGTACGGGCGCACATCGCCGACGCGCTTGAAGATCACGGCCCAACCCTAGATCACCGGGTCCGGGGTACCTGCTCACGACATCGTTACGATTCGGCCATGACCGCATCACAGGCTGCACCGGACAGCAACCTGCCGCCGGAGGTGGCGGCCATCCAGGCGGGCTACACCTTCGACGAGCCGGCCATCGACCTGGGCGTCCTGATGGAGAACGACGCGCCGGTACGTGAGGCGCGGGTGCGTATCCCGCTGTCGATGCTGAACCGGCACGGTCTGGTCGCCGGGGCCACCGGCACCGGCAAGACCAAGACGCTGCAGGTGCTTGCCGAGGCCATCTCGTTGGCAGGGGTGCCGGTGTTCGCCGCCGACATCAAGGGCGATCTGTCCGGCCTCGCCGCTCCCGGCGAGGCGAACGAGAAGCTGCTGGCCCGGACGGCCAAGATCGGGCAGGACTGGCAGCCGCAGGGATGCCCGGTGGAGTTCTACTCCCTGGGTGGCGGCGACGTCGGGGTGCCGCTGCGCGCGACCATCACCTCGTTCGGGCCCATCCTCTTGTCCAAGGTCCTCGGCCTGAACAAGACCCAGGAGTCCTCGCTCGGGCTGATCTTCCACTACGCCGACACCGTCGGGCTGCCGCTGCTCGACCTCGCCGACCTGCGTTCCGTGCTCACCCACCTGACCAGCGACGAGGGGAAGGAGGAGCTGAAGGGGATCGGTGGGCTGAGCAGCACCACCGTAGGGGTGATCCTGCGCAGTCTGATCACGTTCGCCGACCAGGGCGCGGAGGACTTCTTCGGCGAGCCCGAGTGCGACACGGCAGACCTGATGCGGGTGACGGCCGACGGCAAGGGCGTCGTCTCCCTGCTGGAGCTGCCGAACCTCGCCAGTCAGCCGGCGCTGTTCTCCACCTTCTTGATGTGGCTGCTGGCCGACCTGTTCACCGACCTGCCCGAGGTCGGTGACGTCGACAAGCCCAAGCTGGTGTTCTTCTTCGACGAGGCGCACCTGCTGTTCAACGGCGCGTCGCCCGCCTTCCTGCAGGCGATCACCCAGACCGTACGGCTGATCCGGTCGAAGGGCGTGGGCATCTTCTTCGTCACCCAGACCCCCAAGGACGTCCCAGACGACGTGCTCGCCCAGCTCGGCTCGCGGGTCCAGCACCAGCTGCGGGCGCACACGCCGAACGACGCCAAGGCGCTGAAGCAGACCGTGGCCACGTTCCCGAAGTCGCACTACGACCTGGCCGAGGCGCTGCAGTCGCTCGGTATCGGCGAGGCGATCGTCACGGTGATGGATCCGGACGGCGCGCCGACCCCGGTGGCGTGGACCCGGATGCTGGCGCCCCAGTCGCTGATGGCGGCGATCCCGGCCGAATCGTTGCGGCCGGGCATCGCGCAGTCGGCCATGATGGCCAAGTACGGCCAGGAGATCGACCGCGACTCCGCGTACGAGATGCTCACCCGCAAGCTGGAGATGGGCGCTCAGGCCGCCGAGCAGGAGCGGCTGGCCCAGGAGGCGGCGAAGCAGCAGGCCGAGTACGCCAAGCAGCAGGCGGCCGCCGCGACCCAGGCGGAGAAGGACCGGATCGCCGCCGAGAAGCAGGCAGCCAAGGAACGCGCCGAGGTCGAGCGCCGCGCCGTCAAGGACCGGGCCGACGCCGAGCGACGGGCCGCGGCGGACGCCCGCGAGGCGGCCAGGACCCGGAAGGCGACCGGGGACATGGTCGGCAAGGTGCTGCGTTCGGGGATCGCCCGCGACATCGTCCGCGGCATCTTCGGCACGGCCCGACGGAAGTGAAGGGCGCAGGAGTCAGGTCGGTGCGGCGATGACGGAGCGGATCGCCGTCACCGGTTCCTCCGGTCACCTCGGGCGGGCTGTCGTGGAGGACCTGCTCGCGCACGGGTACGAGGTGGTGGGGATCGACCGAGCGGAGTCTGACGACCTCGTCACCACCCACGCCTGGGACGGACGGTCGGTCGAGGCCGTCTCCGCGTGGTTGGGCGGCTGCGATGCCCTGATCCACCTGGCTGCCATTCCGAGTCCGGAGGGCAATCCGCCCGAGGTGGTGTTCGCCAACAACACCCAGGCCACGTTCGCCGCGCTCGAGGCCGCGGGCTCGGTCGGTATCCGCCGGGCCGCCCTCGCCTCGAGCGGGTCCGCCTACGGGACGGCCTGGTCGCCTCAGCCGACCCGTTTCCGCTACGTGCCGATCGACGAGGACCACCCGATGGTCAACATCGACCCGTACGGGCTGTCCAAGGAGGTCGACGAGCGCACCGCGTCGGTGATGGCTCGCCGGTTCGCGATGTCGGTGGCGGCACTGCGCTTCCACTGGATCGCGCCGCGGGACCAGCAGCTCGCCGCCGTCGCCCAACGGCGCGGGGGCAGCCGGGACTGGGACGACGAGCTCCGCAACATGTGGGGCTACGTCGATCCGCGCGATGCGGCCTCGGCCTGCCGGCTGGCGATCGAGGCGGCGGTGCAGAAGCCGTACGGGCTCGTGTCCCTGAACATCGTGGCGGCCGACAGCCTGGCCGAGGAGCCGATCGCCGAGCTGTTGGCCGAGCACGCGCCGGAGATCGAGATCCGGTCGCCGCTCGGTCCCACCCAGGGTGCGTACGCCATCGACCGGGCCCGCGAGGTGATCGGCTGGGTTCCGCGGCACACGTGGCGCGACCCGGCGTGAGTCGACCGTGACGCCCCGCGGGTCAGTGCTGGGTCGACGGCCGCCAGCGACGGGGCGACGTCGAGGTCGCGCACGGCGGCACCAGCTCGCGGGCGTGCGGGCGGAACACCTGGTGGATGAGGACCACCCAGAGCCGCCAGATGATCAGCATCGCGGCCGGGTAGGCGGGTTGCGCGAGCCCACCGATCACGCCGTCGTTGATGCTGTGCTGTGCTGTGCTGTGCTGTGCTGTGCTGTGCGGGCGATCGCGGTCAGGTGGGCGACCAGGCCGCCACCGGCGAGCAGGGCTCGTCCCCGCCAGGCGCCGAGCTCGCTGCGGTTGATCATGCTCAGCGCCCGGACGGACGACATCCCCGGCAGCCTCGTGAGCTGTCGGGGATGTCGTCGGTGGCGGTCCGTCGGCGTACGGACCTTTCCTTGTCGGACACCATGCGCTCAGACGGCGGTGGTGTAGGACTCCTGGCCGCGCCGGGCGGCGTTGCGCAGCGCCTTGCGCTCGAGCTTCCGCTCGCGCAGGGCCTGCCGGTGCTCCGACGCCTTGGCGGCGCGGAGGCTGACGGCGAGCTGGTCGACGGCGACGTACATGCCGACGGACTGTTGATAGGTGTCGTACATGGTGATTCCTTCGTGTGCAGATGGAGGTCGGGCAGGCCGTCGCCGGATCAGCGACGGGAACCGGCGGATCCCGAGAGGAGATCAGGGCCGCCGACGACGACCATGATCAACACCTCGCACTGGTCGCGAGGGTGAGGTCGTCAGGAACAGACGTCGGGGCTGGCTCAGCAGCCGAGGACGGAGGCACCCGTCCGGGCGAGACCGAAGCCGGTCCGATCATCCGGTCCGATGATCATGAACATCTGGGTACCTCCTCTCTCAGGGCGACATCTCTGCGGCTCGCTGGCCACAAGATCAACAGTAGAGAGCGGGCCGGCCCGGCCGCAAAGGGTTTTCTCGGCACAGAGCCCGAGAGCCTCTTGGCTTCCCAAGGAACAGGGGCGACACGCCACTAGAGTCGACAGCGCACGGAGCATCCCCACCCCAGCAAGGAGCACCGATGAACAGCGCGCCTTCCACCCCACCCGACGACGTCACCGACGCCGACTGGGTCGACCAGAACTCCTCGACCGACCCGTTCGAGGAATTCGATGCCACCCCTACGGTGCCGGTGCATCGCAGCCACGCGGAGGCGGATCCGGTGGATCTGGCCGAGCAGGCCGAGGTGATCGCGCTCACCGACGACGAGGAGTAGACCGGAGTAGACCGGGTGTTGCCCCGACGGTTCGGTCCGGTGGGGTAGACACGGGGGCATGAGCGAGCTCCCCGCGACCGTGTTCGTGCTCTACGGAGCCACCGGCGACCTGGCCAAGCGGATGGTGTTGCCGGCCTTCTTCGACCTGTACGCCCGCGGCCTGCTGCCCAGGCGCTGGAAGCTGGTCGGCAACGGCCGCGGTGACGTGGCCCACGAGGACTTCCGCGGTCACGTCCACGACGTGCTGACCGAGTTCGGCACCGAGCCGAGCGACGAGCAGTGGGCCGGCTTCGCGCCCCAGCTGCTGTTCGCGGGCGGTGGGTTCCGCGCCGAGGACGGCGGAGCGCTGCCGGACCTGATCGAGCAGACCCGGGACGACCTGGGCGGCGACGCGCAGCTGATCCACTACCTGGCGGTGCCACCGAGCGCCTTCGGCCCGACCACCGCGGCACTGAAGGAGCATGGGCTGGCGGCGGGCACCACGGTGGTCTACGAGAAGCCGTACGGCACCTCCCTCGACAGCTTCCACGCGCTGGACGCCCTCGTCCACACCGTGTTCGACGAGGAGCAGGTCTTCCGGATCGACCACTTCCTGGGCAAGGAGGCAACGCAGAACGTGCACATGCTCCGGTTCGCCAACACCATGATCTCCGGGGTGTGGAACCGCGAGTTCGTCGAAGAGGTGCAGATCGACGTCCCCGAGACCCTCGACATCGCCGACCGGGCCGCGTTCTACGACGCCACCGGGGCGGCCCTGGACATGGTGGTGACCCACCTGTTCCAGGTGGCGGCGGAGGTGGCGATGGAGCCGCCGCTCTCCTTCCGTGCCGAGGACCTGCAGGTGGCTCGGGAGTCGGTGATCACCGCGTTCCGACCGCTCGATCCGGCCGACGTCGTGCTCGGTCAGTTCGACGGCTACCGGCAGACCGAAGGGATCGGTGACGACTCGTCCACCGACACCTACGTCGCGGCGAAGCTGTGGGTGGACACCGATCGCTGGCGGGACGTTCCCTTCGTGCTGCGTACCGGCAAGCGGCTGCGGGGCGGGGCCCAGCGGCTGAGCCTGCTCTTCCGGGCACCGACGGGTCCGCTGCAGTCGATGGGGAGCCTGCCGGAGACCCTGGCCTTCGACCTCGAGGGCAGTGGCCGGATCCTGATGCAGCTGACCGTCAAGCAGCCCGGTCCGGAGTTCCTGCCCGACGACGTGGATCACGTGCTGCGGCTCGATCAGGTGGCCGAGGGCTCGATGGCCCCGTACACGTCCCTGATCTACGACGTGCTCCGTGGCGACCGCTCGCTGTTCACCAGCACGATCGGGTTGGAGGCGGCGTTCACCGCGTTCGCGCCCTTGCTGGGTCCCGACCGGCCCCACGTGCTGCCGTACCCGGAGGGCAGCTGGGGCCCGCCCGCAGCCGATCGGCTGACCGGTCGCTTCGGCTGGCTGCTGACCCGGGAGTGACGCCCGAGGATCCACGCTGACCCACTCCTCGGTGGCTCCACGCGCGTGATGCATCACCTGCGTGGAGCACCGGAGGAGTGCCCCAGCGGATCCGTTGGTCGATGCGTCAGCCGGCCACCACGCGGCGGGAGGCGACCAGCTCGCCGGCGCTGTAGCCCTTGGCGAGCACCACCGCACCGACCGTGGCGTTCAGCTTGGACAAGATGATCGGCTCGGCCGTCACGTCCTCGGAGCCGATCGGGCGTCCGTCGACGTACACGTCGACCCGATCCAGACCGGCGGCCGTGATCTCGACCCGCAGACCGACGCGCGTGAAGGCGGCGGTCAGCGCCAGCTGTCGGACCGGGAGCCCGGCCAGGATCCCGCCCGCCTTCTCCAGCAGATCGACGTTGCCGTTCAGGATGTCGGCCTTGGTCATCGCGTGCTGGACGGTCGGGGCCACCCCGAGATCCTCGACCGGCGTCCCGGACAGCGCGCCCACCCGCAGGCCCCTTCGGATCGCGACTCGCATGTTCGCCCCCTTGGGCAGTTGCGCGTACGGGGATCCGGGCTCGCTGGCCCGGTCACCCACCAGCTGCATCAGCAGCTGGTGGGTCCACACGTTCGCACCGCCGGCACCGGTCCGGTCGTCGACCCCGAGGATGGGACCGATCCCATGGTCGGCCCAGCCGGCGGCGAAGAAGTCGGTCGCCGAGTAGCACCGGGCGTCCGTCACCAGCACGACCGGTCCGTGGTACGTCTGGCCGATCTCGTTGGCGCCCTCGGACGGGGTGATCGTGAAGGCCGACGAGAAGGTCGCCCCGATCTCGACCGCCTGATCCAACGACGAGAACCACGGTCCCAGGTCGATGCCCTCCGCGCCGTCCCGGTGGCGCCGGCACAGCGCCAGGTTGAGCGGCGTGGCGATGAACTGCACCGGTTCCGGGACGATCTCCCGCGGGGTCAGGGTCTGCAGGGTGAACTCGCTGGCGTGCAGGTGGCCGCCACCGTTGCCGCGGACGTCGACGATCAAGCCGTGCTGCGGCAGCAGGGAGATCAGCCGGGCGAACTCGTCCCGGAAGCCGACCGGGTCCTGCACCGAGAAGGTGAAGATCCGGATCTGCCCGAAGATGCCGTGGCTGGTGGTGACCGTCCTGGCCCGGAACACCGACGGCATGGTGGTCGCCACATCGGCGGCGCCGACGGCTTGCGGCTCGGACAGCTGGCCTGCCTCGGTCTGCTCGTTCTCCAGGCGGACGACCTCGGGGTGGTAGAGCCGCTTGCGGGCCCGGTCGCGCTCGTCGGCGTCCAGGTCCAGAGCGTTGGCCAGCGACGCGGGCGACACCTCGTCGAGATCGGTCGAGGGAGGCAGGTTGGTCGCCACCTCCCAGGCCACGCGCGTCTCGGCGGTGCGACCCTCGGCGGTGACGTAGGTGACGTCGATCCAGTCCTCCTCCGGCGGCAGCTGCATGACCAGCGGCCGGATGGTGAGCGAGTCGAGTCCGCGGGCGAGGCTGGCGGCCCGGTTGCTGCCGGCCAGCCGGAGACCGTTGATCTCCACGGCCGTGCCGATGGGCACCCCGTTCCAGTGCGTGACCTCGACCCCGAGCCCGAAGCCGGGCGCGCTGAAACCGGTGACGATGCTGGTCACCAGGTAGTGGTCGCCGTCGGCCTCGGTGGCCTTCTCCAGCACGAACGGGAG